>JAZKDY010000096.1:0-2797 GCA_040387325.1 Pseudomonadota bacterium
CCCAGCTTTATCACGGTGGAGGGTGGCAGCCTGCGCAAGAAGGCCAAGGGCAAGTCTGCAGCCGCAACCGCCGTGGCTACCCTGCCCGAACCCAGCATCCCGCAGTTGACTTCTGCTGCCCATGCGGCTGACGGCAGCGCCCACGGCGGTGCCTGGGGCATCATCGTGGCCGGCGTTGGCGGCACTGGCGTCATCACCATCGGCCAGTTGTTGGGCGTGGCCGCCCACCTGGAAGGCAAGGGCATCGTCACGCAAGACGCCGGCGGCCTGGCCCAAAAGGGCGGCGCCACCTGGAGCCATGTGCTGATTGCCGCCACACAGGACGACATCCGCACCACCCGCGTCAGCATGGCATCGGCCGACCTGGTGATTGGCTGCGACCCCATCGTCGTGGCCGGCAAGGAAACGACGATGCGCATGCGCCAGGGCCGCACCCATGTGGCGCTGAACTCGCACAGCGCACCCACCGCGGCCTTTGTCAACAACCCCAACTGGGCCAACCCCGGCCAGGACTGCCTGGCCGAAATCGCCAACGCGGTGGGCGACGAGGGTGTGGGCGCTTTTGACGCCGATGCCATGGCGACCCATTTCCTGGGCGACAGCATCTACACCAACCCCATCATGCTGGGTTATGCCTGGCAAAAGGGCTGGATTCCGTTGGAATTGGCCTCGCTGATGCGGGCGATAGAACTCAATGGCGTTGCCATCGAGAACAACAAGACCGCCTTCGCCTGGGGTCGCCAGGCCGCGCTGGACTGGCCGGCCGTGCAAAAGCTGTTCAATCCAGGTCAGGTCATCAGCTTCACACCGCGCAGCACACAGTCGGTGGACGAGCTGGTGGCCAAGCGGGTCGAATTTTTGACCGGTTACCAGAACGCGGCCTACGCGGCCAGCTACGCCAGCTTTGTTGACACCGTGCGCAAAGCTGAATCCGCCATAACACCCGCGTCAGACGCAGCCGCCAAGCGCGAAGCCCTGCCGTTGACCCAGGCCGTGGCCCGTTACCTGTTCAAGGTCATGGCCTACAAGGACGAATACGAAGTCGCGCGCCTGCACACTGACAAAACCTTCCTGGCCAAGGTCAATGCCCAGTTCGAAGGCGACTTCAAGCTGAACTACCACCTGGCGCCCCCGCTGCTGGCCAAGACCAATGCGGCCGGCGAGCTGCAAAAACGCAGCTACGGCCCGTGGATGCAGAGCGCCTTCCGCCTGCTGGCGCCACTCAAAGTGCTGCGCGGCGGTCCGCTGGACATCTTTGGCTATACCGAAGAACGCCGCCATGAGCGGGCGCTGGTGCAGGAGTACAAGGATGCTGTGCAGGGCCTGTTGCCCCAGCTCAATGCCAGCAACCGGGACGCGGCCGTCGCTTTTGCCCGCTTGCCGGAGCAGATCCGTGGCTATGGCCATGTCAAGGCCCGGCATCTGGCGGCAGCCCGCCAGCAATGGTTGGTGTTGCTGGACCGTTTTCACCGCCCGACCTGAAGAGATGTGGGGAATAGTTGTTGTCCAAAAGGACAGCATTCGGCCCCGCCCGACTACAATCAAGGGTTGCCCAAGCGTTCTGTCGCCACCTTCCATCAGGTGGCGCGTTTTTTGTTGTCCCTTGTTTTGTGGAGTTAGCCTGTGTTTATTTCCTCTGCTTTTGCCCAAACTGCTCCCGCTGCTGCTGCCGGAGGCAGCATGGCCGATTCCCTGATGAGCATGTTGCCGCTGGTTTTGATGTTTGTGGTGCTTTACTTTGTGATGATTCGCCCCCAGATGAAGAAGCAGAAGGAACACCGCGCCATGATCGAGGCCGTCGCCAAGGGTGACGAAGTGGTCACAGCCGGTGGTGTGCTGGGCAAGATCAGCAAGATCGGCGACAACTACCTGGGCCTGGAAGTGTCCAGCGGCGTCGAGATCCAGATCCAGCGCAGCGCCGTGGTCCAGGTCTTGCCCAAAGGCTCGATCAAGTAATTGTTTGTAACTTTTTCTATCTAGACTGACGTGCGATCATGAACCGTTACCCGGTGTGGAAATACGCGATCATCCTGATCGCACTGGTGGTGGGCGGATTGTTCGCCCTGCCCAATCTGTTTGGTGAGTCCCCGGCCGTTCAGGTTTCGGTCTCCAAGGCATCGACAAAGCTGGATGCTGCGGTGTTGTCCCGTGTGGAGGAGGCACTCAAGGTGGCTGGTCTAGCCCCCGAACAGGTGGCGCTGGAAGGCGGCTCGATTCGGGCGCGTTTCCCCAGTGAAGATATTCAGATCAAGGCAAAGGACGCCATCCAGAGTGCACTGAATCCGGATGCAAACAACCCATCCTATGTGGTGGCGTTGAATCTGCTCTCACGGTCGCCCGCTTGGCTGACCGCTTTGCATGCGTCCCCGATGTATCTGGGGCTGGATTTGCGCGGTGGTGTGCATTTCATGCTGCAAGTCAATATGGAGGCAGCCCTCACCAAACGCGTGGAGTCACAGGCTGGTGACATCCGTTCCGTACTGCGCGAAAAAAATGTGCGCCACGGTGGCATCACGCGCAACGGACAGGCGATTGAAATCCGGTTCCGTGACGCCGCGACCGCTGAGGCCGCACGCCGCATCATCCAGGACCAGTTCACCGATCTGGCCACGGTGGAGACTACCGAAGGCACCGATATCAAGATGGTGGCAACTATCCAGCAAGTGGCCGCGCGCAGGGTACAGGACCAAGCGCTGAAACAAAACATCACCACCCTGCACAACCGCATCAATGAACTGGGGGTTGCCGAGCCGGTGATCCAGCAGCAGGGCCTGGACCGCATCGTGGTGCAGCTGCC
>JAZKDY010000097.1:0-8376 GCA_040387325.1 Pseudomonadota bacterium
AAACCTGAAGCGGGCCACTTCGATCCAGCACATGCATTTACAGGCATTGCTGGTGTGCGGGTTGGGTGAGATACCTCCGTGCAACGATTGAAGACACGGCCCCAGTTCCAGGCGGTTTTGGCGGGACAAACACTCGCCAAAACGGCACATTTTGCTTTGCATTGCTGTGCTTTAGAGTCGCCTGTGGCAGTGGTGCACGGTGTTGCATCGCCTGCCTTGTTTCCGAAATCCGCAGTGTGGTTGGGTGCGATGGTCCCCAAACGGTGGGCCAAGCGCGCCGTCACGCGTAATGCCATCAAACGCCAGATTTACAACGTGAGTGCCGATTTCGAGCCGCTCCTGAATAAACGCGCACACCTTGTCCGGTTGCGTGCGGCGTTTGACCGCAGCCAATTTGTCAGCGCCAGTTCCGACGTACTTAAAGCAGCTGTCCGGGCTGAGTTGCAGCAACTTTTTTCCCGCCTTCCCGTGCCGGCTGGCACTGCCACGCCATGATGCGATCGCTGCTGATAGGCGTGGTGAAGGCCTACCGTATTTTCCTGAGTCCCTGGCTGGGCTCGGCCTGCCGGTTTGAGCCCACCTGCTCCATCTACGCCTTGCAGGCGCTGCAAGCCCATGGGGCGGCCGCTGGCACTTATTTCACGGTAGCGCGCCTTGGGCGCTGCCATCCCTGGTGTGCGGGTGGCGTGGACCCCGTGCCTGTTGAACCTCCCCGGCTGTTTACCCGGCTGATCTCTTCTCCTTCTGAAAAGAAACCTTCATGAACGATATTCGCCGCACCATTTTGTGGGTGATCTTTGGCTTTTCCATGGTGATGCTGTGGGACCAGTGGCAGGTGCACAACGGTAAGAAAGCTACGTTCTTCCCCAGCCCGGCCCAACAAACTGCGCCAGCGGCTGCGCAGCCCGCGTCTGTGCCGGGCGCCAACAACACGGCAGGTGTCCCCAGTGCGGTGGTCACGGCGGGTACAACTGCCAACGTGGCGGCCGTTCCTGGTGGTACAAGCCCGGTGGTGGCGACCGTGCCCAAGGAGCGCATCGAGGTCACCACGGACGTCATGAAGCTGACCTTTGAGACGGAAGGCGGCTCCCTGGTACGCACCGAGTTTCTCAAACACGCCGACATGGATGACAAGAGCAAGAACTTTGTGCTGCTCGACGACAGCAAGGACCGGGTCTACATGGCGCAGACCGGCGTGATCGGTGGCAGCACCGCAGGCGCCTTCCCTACCCACAAGACCCCCATGACGGTGAGTGGTGCACGTGCACTCAAAGACGGCGACAACGAACTGGTGGTGAAGTTCACCTCTGGCGATGTGGGCGGCATCAAGCTGGTCAAGACGTACACGCTGCACCGCGGCGCCTATGACATGTCGGTCAAACACGAGTTGACCAATGTGTCCAGTGCGCCGCTGTCACCCCAGCTCTACCTGCAACTGGTGCGCGACGGCAGCAAGCCCCCAGGCGAGTCTTCGTTCTACTCCACCTTCACCGGCCCTGCTGTTTACACCACGGCCAAGAAGTACCAGAAGGTCGAGTTTTCGGATATCAAGAAGAAAAAAGCCGAATACGAAAAGCAGTCTGGCGATGGTTATGTCGCCATGGTGCAGCATTACTTTGCCAGTGCCTGGATACTGCCCAATGGTGTGCAGAGGACCATTTCGGTGGATGGTGTGGACATTGGCTCGTCGGTTGCCGACTGCTGCTACCGCGCCACCGTGATCACGGCGCCAGAGGCGATTGCTCCAGACACCACCAAGGTGATCGATGCGAAGTTCTTTGCGGGTCCGCAGGTTGAAACCATGCTGGAGAAACTGTATCCCGAGCTGGAGTTGATTAAAGACTATGGTTTGTTGTTGACCCCTCTGGCCAAGCCCTTGTACTGGCTGCTGGACAAGTTGCATGGTTTTATCCAGAACTGGGGCTGGTCCATCGTCGCGCTGGTGGTGCTGCTGAAGATTGCGTTCTACTGGCTCAATGCCAAGGCCTATGCCAGCATGGCCAAGATGAAGGCGGTCAACCCCAAGATCGTGGAGATGCGTGAGCGCCTGAAGGACAACCCGCAGCAGATGCAGCAGGAGATGATGCGCATCTACCGCGAGGAAAAGGTCAACCCCATGGGCGGCTGCTTCCCCATCATGGTCCAGATCCCGGTGTTCATCGCCCTGTACTGGGTACTGCTGTCCAGCGTGGAAATGCGCAACGTGCCGTGGATTCTGTGGATCAAGGACTTGTCCTCGCCCGATCCCTACTTCATTTTGCCGCTGGTCATGACACTGACGACCCTGCTTCAAACGGCGTTGAATCCCACGCCACCGGATCCGATGCAAGCCAAGATGATGTGGTTCATGCCACTGATCTTCAGCGTGATGTTCTTCTTCTTCCCGGCCGGCCTGGTGCTGTACTGGATCACCAACAACATCTTGTCCATCGCGCAGCAGTGGATCATCAATACCCGCATGGGTGTGCCGCCGCAGTTCAATCTGCCGAAGTTCTCGTAACCCCCCGAAGCGCCTGCGGCGCCTCCCCCCAGGGGGCGACACCAGCAGCCCGGCGAAGCCGGTTCTGCGGTGTCCCTGATATAACTCCCCCATGCTCGCACGCCAACAAGATCCCATAGCCGCGATTGCTACCGCCGCTGGCCGTGGCGCTGTGGGCATTGTGCGGGTCAGTGGCAAGAATCTGGCGCCATGGGTAGCGCATCTGCTGGGGCGTGCGCTAAGACCCCGCGAGGCAACCTACCTTCCGTTCAACGACCGGCAGGGCGTGCCGCTGGACCAGGGGCTGGCGCTTTTTTTCCCGGGTCCCAACTCCTTTACCGGTGAAGACGTGCTGGAGCTGCAGGCCCATGGCGGACCGGTGGTCCTGCAGCTGCTGCTGGCACGCTGTTTGGAGGCGGCGCTGGACACCGATGCGGCAACCGGCCGTCCCTACCTGGGAGGCATGCGGATTGCGCAGCCCGGTGAATTCTCCGAACGCGCGTTTCTGAACGACAAGATAGACCTGGCGCAGGCCGAGGCGATTGCTGACCTGATCGATGCCAGCACCGAAGCCGCGGCGCGCAGTGCCACACAATCCCTGTCCGGCGTTTTTTCCCGCGAGATCCATGGTTTGCGCGATGCGCTGATCCACCTGCGCATGCTGGTGGAGGCCACGCTGGACTTTCCCGAAGAAGAAATCGACTTTCTTGAAAAGTCTGACGCCAAGGGGCAGTTGGTGCGCCTGCAACAGGTTTTGCACACCGTGTTACAAAAAGCCGCGCAGGGCGCGCTGCTGCGTGAAGGCATCACCGTCGTTATCGCCGGGCAGCCCAATGCCGGCAAGTCCTCGTTGCTGAACGCGCTGGCGGGTGCCGAACTGGCCATCGTCACGCCGATTGCCGGCACCACGCGCGACAAGGTGCAACAAACCATACAGATAGAGGGCGTGCCCATCCATGTGGTCGACACGGCCGGTCTGCGCCATAGCGACGACGATGTGGAAAAAATTGGCATCGCGCGGGCCTGGGAGGCCATTGAGGGGGCGGATGCGGTCGTGTTTCTGCACGACCTGACCCGTGTGAATGCTATTGATTACATAGCGGGTGATGTAGAAATCACGGGGGCTATAGGCCAAAAACTCTCAAGCAATGTGCCGGTGATCGATGTCTGGAACAAGGCCGATGCGACACCCGCTGCCAGCCGGGAGTCCGGCATCGTGCTGTCGGCCAAGACCGGCCTGGGCCTGGACGAACTGCGCCGTGCCCTGCTCGCTGCGGCTGGCTGGCAGGCATCCAATGGCGGGGTGTTTATTGCACGGGAGCGCCACATCCACGCGCTGCGCCGGGTGGACCAGCATCTGGTGCTGGCGGCTGAGCACCTGGCAGCACAGGACCAGTCGCTGGACCTGTTGGCTGAGGAACTGCGACTGGGGCAAAACGCCTTGAGTGAGATTACTGGCGAGTTCACGTCAGACGACCTGCTGGGCGTGATCTTCTCCAAATTTTGCATTGGCAAATAGCTGGAATACACTTGTTCTGTCCTGGTACCTGAAAGCAAAACGAATGTCGCTCCTCAATTGGTTTGCCAAGAAGCCGCCTGCCGGGTCCTCCATGCCCATAGAGAGTTCTGGGTTGGGGCATGTGGATGCGACCGTGCCCTTCAGCTCTTCGGGCAAACCCCGTGGACGCGTGCCGACCACGCCTCCGGGCAGCGCCGCCAACCGCAAGGGTGAGCGCCTGGAGCGCCGGGAAATGTTGTATGCGGTGGTGCGCGAAGCCATGATCCGGGCCGGCGTGTTGTCGTCAACCTACAAATTCAAGGTCCTGTCGCTGGACTCCCGTGGTCGCCAGTACCTGATCATGATGGACATGGCCCGCCAGTACGCCGGTGAGACCGCCCGCCTGGCGGAGATTGAAGGCCTGATCGCCCAGCATGCCAAGACCCGGCACGATATTCTGGTCACGGCGGTGTACTGGCGCATCAATGAACACGTGACGGCCGGCTTGTCGCGGGTTGCCGCACCGACGGTGGTACCCATTCGGCCAGCAGTGGCTAGTAAACCGGCTGTGCCCAACACTGCCGCTGCAACGCCGGCCAAACCGGCTTATGAGCCTTTGCATCCTGAAGAGGTGGCTGCTTTCAAGAATGCCTTGGCGTCCGTTGCGGCACCTGGTCCCCTGTCTGCACCCGGCGAAATTGTGAAATCGGGACGCCGCAACCCGGCGCCGCCCCCCACGTTTGACGACACCGAGTTTGACGACCGGCCGTCTCCTCTCAGTGGCACCCAGTACGGGGAGCTGTAGTCCGAGAACTTTAGTGCCCGCTGAAGTCCACCAGCGTGAACAGCGGCAGACCGGACTCGCGCAGTTTCTGTGAGCCGCCCAGTTCGGGTAAATCAACGATCGCTGCACCTTCCATCACGCTGGCGCCCAGTTTCTCCAGTAGTTTTTTGCCAGCCATCATGGTGCCGCCAGTGGCAATCAGGTCGTCAATCAGCAACACCCGGTCCCCAGTCTTGACCGCATCTGTGTGCAGCTCCACGGTGGCACTGCCGTATTCCAGTTCGTAGGTTTCTTCCACCGTCGTGAACGGCAGTTTTCCTTTTTTGCGGATGGGTACAAAGCCTACGTTGAGCTCATAGGCCACCACCGCCCCCAGAATGAAGCCGCGTGCGTCCAGGCCAGCGACCACGTCGGGCCGCATGCTGGCGTCCATGTAGCGGTGCACAAAAGCATCGATCAGCACGCGGAACACCTTGGCCTCTTGCAGCAGGGGTGTGATGTCGCGGAACTGAACGCCAGGCGCGGGCCAGTCCGGCACGGTGCGGATATGGTCTCTGAGGTACTGGTTGATGCTGATGTTTTGCATGGTCGTTGGGGGTGGTGCTGCCGCACAACGCGGCAGGCTGCATTGTGCCCCCGCCGGTGAAACTAGGCCTTGAGGATTTTTTGCTCGGCGATGGCCAGGGCCTCGGCCTTGCCCGACAGGACCAGCGTGTCACCGGCCTGCAGCACGGTGTCGCCACCGAACGTGCCGGTCTTGCCATCGCTGTGGCGCAGGCTGACGACGCGTACCTCCAGCGTGTGCAGCGCAAAGCCGTCCAGTGTGCGGCCAATCGCCTTGGCGTCGGTTGGGATGGACAGGGTGGCCAGGCGCTCGTAGTGGAGCTCGTCGACCGAGTCATCGTCCGCACCACGGAAGAAGCCCCGCAGCAGGTTGTAGCGCGCGTCGCGCTGGTCCTGCACGATGCGGATCACCCGGCGCATGGGCACACCAACCAGGGCCAGCGCATGGCTGGCCAGCATCAACGAGCCTTCTATGGTTTCGGGTACCACTTCGGTCGCGCCTGCAGCCTGCAGAACCTCGAGGCTGAGATCGTCCTGGGTGCGCACGATGACCGGTACCTGCGGTGCGTGGGCGCGGGTGTGGCTCAAGGTTTTCAGGGCGCCGCCCACATCCAGGTAGGTGATGACAACCGCACTGGCCCGTGCCAGGCCTGCTGCGATCAGGGCCTGCAGCCGTGCGGCGTCCCCGTACACCACGGAGTCTCCTGCTGCGGCGGCCTGGCGCACCCGGTCGGGGTCCAGGTCCAGTGCAATATAGGGAATGCCTTCGCCTTCCAGCATCTTGGCGAGATTCTGGCCGCAGCGGCCATAGCCGCAGATGATGACGTGGCGGTTGGCATTGATGGACTTGCGCGCGATGGTGGTCATCTGCAGCGATTGCAACAGCCACTCGCTGGACACCAGTTTCATGACAATGCGGTTGCTGTACATGATGATGAACGGTGTGGCCAGCATGGACAGCACCATGCTTGCCAGGATAGGGTTCAGTAACGCGGGAGGCACCAGAGCATTGGCCTGGGCCAGTGTCAACAGCACAAAGCCGAATTCACCGGCCTGGGCCAGATACAGGCCGGTACGCAGCGAGACACCTGAACTGGCACCCAGGACTTTGGACAAACCGGTTACGAGGGCGGCTTTGAACAGCGTGGGGACGACCAGCAGCGCCAGCACCAGCGGCCAGCGTTCCAATACCAGACGCCAGTCCAGCAGCATGCCGATGCTGATGAAGAACAGGCCCAACAATACGTCGTGGAAGGGGCGTATGTCGGTTTCCACCTGGTGCTTGAATTCGGTTTCCGAGATCAGCATGCCGGCGATGAAGGCGCCCAAGGCCAGACTCAACCCTGCCATTTCGGTCAACCAGGCCAGTCCCAGTGTGATGAACAGCAGGTTCAGCACAAACAGCTCTTCGCTTTTGCGTCGCGCGACCAGGGTCAGCCAGTGGCGCATGACATGCTGGCCGCCGACCAGCAGCACCGTGATCAGCAGCGTTGCCTTGATGGCAGCCAGACCCAGGGCACCGGCCAGCTCCTCACCGGACGCGCCCAGGGCCGGTATCAACACCAGCAGGGGCACAACGGCCAAATCCTGGAACAGCAGCACACCCATGACGCGTTTGCCGTGCTCGGATTCCCGTTCCAGCCGCTCAACCATGAGTTTGACCACAATGGCGGTGCTGCTCATGGCCAGCGCGCAGGACAGCGCCAGCGCTGCCTGCCAAGACATGCCCAGTGTTTCGGGTATGGCAGCAGCCAGTGCCAGAGTCACCAGAGTGGCCACCGAGATGGTGACAGCTACTTGCAGCAGCCCCAAGCCGAATACGTGCTGGCGCATGGCGCGCAGCTTGGGCAGGTTGAACTCCAGGCCGATGACAAACATCAGGAACACCACGCCGAATTCACCGACGTGGCGTACGCTCTCCGAGTCTTGGGAGAGGCCCAGTGCATTGGGCCCCACCGCCACGCCTACAGCAAGATAACCCAGCATGGGTGGGAGCTGCAGATAGCGGCATGCGACTACCCCCAGCACTGCGGCCAGCAGATAGAGAAGCGTAATTTCCAGTCCGGTCATCACCCGATACTAGCAAGAGCCGTGCGCGTCTATAAAATGCCTGCATGACAGACTCCGCAAAGCGCCCCATCGCCTCTTCAGCCGAACGCGCCATTGCGCTGGCGCATGAGACCTTCGACATCGAAGCCGCAGCGGTGTTGGGTCTCAAGAACAGGGTTGGCCCCAGCTTTGCGCAGGCGGTGGACTTGATACTGGGCTTACAAGGCCGTGTGGTCGTGATGGGTATGGGCAAGAGTGGCCATATCGGCCGCAAGATTGCCGCGACGCTCGCATCCACCGGAACCCCGGCCATGTTTGTACACCCCGCCGAGGCCAGCCATGGGGACCTCGGAATGATCACCGCCGTCGATCTGGTGCTGGTGATTTCTTACCGGGGCGAGTCTGACGAAATAGCGGCGATATTGCCTGCGCTCAAACGCCTGGGTGCGCCTATTGTTGCGATGACCGGTGGCCAGGACTCCACATTGGCCCAACACGCCGATGTCTGGCTGGACAGCGCGGTGGACAAAGAGGCCTGCCCGTTGAACCTTGCGCCCACCGCCAGCACCACGGCGCAACTGGCACTGGGCGATGCGCTTGCCGTGGCCCTGCTGGATGCGCGCGGTTTCCGTGCTGAAGACTTTGCGCGTTCGCATCCGGGTGGGGCGCTGGGCCGCAAGCTGCTGACCCATGTCAGCGATGTGATGCGTTCGGGCGATGCAGTACCCAGTGTGGCGCCCGACGCCAATTTCAGTGCCCTGATGCGGGAGATGAGTGCCAAGGGTCTGGGCGCGACCGCCGTGGTGGACGCAGACAACCTTGTGTTGGGCATATTCACCGATGGCGATTTGCGCCGTTTGGTCGAGCAGGGAGCCGATTTGCGCGGTACCACCGCCCAGGACGTCATGCACCGGTCACCCAGTACGATAGACCAGCAGGCCTTGGCGGTAGATGCCGCAGAGTTGATGGAGCGCAATCGCATCACAAGTGTGCTGGTCGTAG
>JAZKDY010000097.1:8386-16377 GCA_040387325.1 Pseudomonadota bacterium
CCCGCGCACAGCGCCTTGAGTTGCTTGCCGGATTCGTAGATGCTGATGGCCATCTTTGCGGCGCACTGAACAGCAACGATCTGATGCGTGCGAAGGTCATCTGATGAAGCCTGTTTTGAATTTCGACCCGGCCTTGTTGCTCAAGGCACAGGGCATCAAGGTGGCTTTTTTTGATGTGGACGGTGTGCTGACCGATGGCGGGCTGCTGTTTTCCGAGGCGGGTGAAACACTCAAGCGTTTCAACACGCTGGACGGGCACGGCATCAAACTGCTGCAGCAAGGTGGCATCACGCCGGTGGTCATCACAGGGCGCGATTCCAAACCTTTGCGCGTGCGCCTGCAAGCCCTGGGTGTGCAACATGCCTACTTTGGAACGGAAGACAAACAGCCAGCGGCTGAACAAACCCTGGCGGCACTCGGACTGGACTGGAACCAGGCTGCTGCCATGGGTGACGACTGGCCCGATCTGCCGGTGATGCGCCGCAGCGCCTTTGCCTGCGCGCCCGCCAATGCGCACCGCGAGCTGCTGGCCATGGCCCATTACGTGACGACCGCGCGTGGTGGTGACGGCGCGGCACGCGAGTTTTGCGACCTGCTGCTGGTGGCCAGTGGTCGTTATGTCGATTTGCTGGACCAGTACACGCGATGATGCAGGTGTTGCGCGACGCGTGGGATCGGTCCTTGCTCTATTTCCCACTGGTGTCCATGGGCATATTGGCGCTGGGGACCTATTGGCTGGTGCGCAGCACCCCTCCCAGCGGGGCCCCGACGGCGGAGCGCGTGGTGCGGCATGAGCCAGACTATTTCATGGAAAACTTCTCGCTGCGCACCTTTGACGCCAGTGGACGTGTGCGTACCGAAGTGTGGGGCGCCAAGGCCAGACACTACCCCGACACCCAGTGGCTGGAAGTGGACAACATACGGGTACGTTCGTTCGATGAACTGGGCCGGGTGACGACTGCCACGGCGCACCGGGGCCTGACCAACGAAGATTCTTCCGAACTGCAGTTGATGGGTGGTGCGGTGGTGGTGCGCGAAGCCGATACCAGCCAACCCGGCAACACGGCACCGCGTATGGAGTACCGTGGCGAGTTTTTGCATGCCTTCATGCATACCGAGCGTATCCGGTCCCACCTGCCGGTGGAGTTTCTGCGCGGTGGGGACCGGTTTTCGGCCGACCGCATGGACTACGACAATGTTGAGCAGGTGCTGCAGCTAAGTGGTCGTGTCAAAGCCACGTTGGTGCCCGCAGAGAAGTAACCAACACCCAAAGGCCGTCCATGTCCCCACTGCTTTTTGTCACCGGCGCATCCAGCGGCATCGGTCAGGCCCTCGCTTGGCGCTATTACCAGGCGGGGTATTCACTGGCACTGGTCGCCCGGCGTACCGACGAGATGCAGGCCTGGGCCCACCAGCAGGGACTGGATCCTTTGCGCTACCAGATCTACAGCGCCGACGTGGCTGTGGTGGACAGCATTGTGGCGGCGACTGCGCAGTGTCTGCAGAAGCAGGGTGTGCCTGACGTGGTGATTGCCAACGCCGGTGTCAGCATCGGCATGGACAGTGCTGTGCGGGGTGACCTGGATGTGTTGTCGCGCACCTTTGCCATCAACAATGTGGGACTGGCTGCCACTTTTCACGCGTTTATCGACCCGATGGTGCTTCGCGGCACGGGTTCCCTGGTTGGCATAGGCAGTGTGGCGGGTATCCGGGGTCTTCCCGGGCATGGGGCCTATTGCGCCAGCAAGGCCGCGGTCATTGGTTACTGCGAAAGCCTGCGTGGTGAATTGCGCGACAGCGGCGTCAAGGTCGTGACGATTTGCCCGGGCTACATCGATACGCCGTTGACGCAGCGCAACCGCTATTCCATGCCGTTCCTGATGCAGGCCGATGTTTTTGCCGGCAAGGCGTATGACACCATCTCTGCGGGTGACAGCTACCGCGTCATCCCCTGGCAAATGGGTGTGGTGGCCAAGGCCTTGCGCCTGCTGCCGAACTGGTTGTATGACAAGGTGTTGTCTGGGCGGCCTCGCAAAAAACGCATTACCGAAACCTGATCGCGGCCTGTTCTGTTGCTTTTGTGCACGGAACGGGTTGACGCAGGCAACAAAAAAGGGCCCGAAGGCCCTTTTTTGATTGGAGAGATGAACTCCTGCAGGTAGCTGCTTAGTAGCTGCTACGGCCACCGCCGTAACCACCACCGCCGCCGCCGCCGCTACGGCCACCGCCGCCGCCAGCGCCGCCACCGTAACCACCGCCGCCGCCACCACCGTAGCCGCCACCGCCGCTACGGCCGCCGCCAGCACCGCCACCGAAGCCGCCGCCGCCAGTGCGGGGAGGACGTGCTTCCATGGGACGTGCTTCGTTGACGACCAAACCGCGGCCACCAAATTGTTGGCCGTTCATGCCGCCGATAGCTGCTTGTGCTTCAGCATCGCTGCCCATTTCCACAAAGCCGAAGCCCTTGGAACGGCCAGTGTCACGTTCCATCATGACTTTGGCGCTGGAAACGGAACCGTAGGCTGCAAACGCTTGTTGCAAGTCTTCATCACGGAAGGAATAGGGCAGGTTGCCCACGTAAAGTTTGTTGCCCATGTAAGGACTCCTCAAAATAACTCTCAAAACGCGATGGTGTCCAAACCCGCAATCAACAAACCAATGAAGACTTAAAGCAGACGCGAAACTGGTAAATCACCGCAAACCCGTACACCGAATTTTCGGCAATACTGCACCATTATGCGGGTATTTCGGGAACTTGCCTAATTTTTATTTGGCTGGTGGTTATTCGCGTTTTTCCGCTTCGTCCGGTCCGTTGTCGTTGCGCCATGCCCGCAAGCCGTTGCGCATGGTCAGCATCTGGCGCTCGAAACGGGGGCAGGCGTCACAAATCGCCATGTGCATGCGCAAGGCCAGCCGGTCGGCCAGACTGAGGTCGCGGTCTTCCCGCGCCACGACCAGGGCGGTGACTTCCTTGCAGGTTCTTTGGAGTGGATACGTCATGTTCACGCGTTGGCAGTATGGAACCAATGGAGCTCCAGGCATTCCCGCAACCGCAGGCGGGCCCGGTGCAGTTGCACATAAAGGTTGGTCGGGGTCAGCTGCAATTCCTTACAAATCTCTTCGCTCGATAGTTCCAGCCACTCGCGCATCAGGAACAGGCGGCCCTGGGCTGCGGGCAGTTTGCTGGCACAGGCTTCCAGAATGGCGAAGAACTGCTGGCTGCTGGCCTGCTGCTCCGGGTTACCCCAGTCGGCGGGTTGTTCGGCGAAGTGGCCGTCGGCCTTGAACGCGATGGCATCCAGCGGGTCGGCGTTGTTGTCATCGTCGGCGTTTTCCAGGCCGCTGACCTCGCGGTGGTGGTGGCGCAGCGCATCGACCACCTTGTGTTTCAGAATGCCCACCAGCCAGGTCTTGAGCTGTGAACGGTTGCCGAAGGCCTGCGGCTTGGCCAGTGCTGCCACCACGGTTTCCGACACGGCGTCTTCGGCCCAGGCTTCGTTGCGCAGCTGCAGGCGGGCGAACTTGATCAGGTAGTCCCGCAGGCCCACGATCTGGTCTTCGAAGCTGTTCATGGGGTGATTTTTTTCCTCAAGCCTGTAAGAATGGGCGCTTGCACCAGACTAACCGTCAACCAGCACAGGGTGCATGTGCTACACGCACCATCTGGTTCAACTTTAACCTGTCCTTATCTGGAGTTTCAAAATGACCCAACGTGCCCTGATCGCTGCCACTGCAGCCGCTGTGATGTCCCTGTCCTTTGTCGCAACTCCCGCAGCAGCGCAAGAAAAGGAAAAAGAGAAAGAAAAATGCTATGGCATTGCCAAGGCCGGTCAGAACGATTGCGCCAGTGTCAACGGCAGCCATTCCTGCGCCGGCCAGTCCAAGGTGGATATGGACAAGACCGAGTGGAAGTACGTGGCCAAGGGCAGCTGCAAGGGCATGAAGGGCCTGTCGCAGGAAGAAGCCAAGGCTGCGAAAAAAGGCTGATGGCCGCGTCACGTGAGTGATGACGGCCTGCACGTCGGCATAGGCTGGCGGCACCCCCATTACGCCGGGCTTCTGGAACGCCAGCCCGCGCTGGCCTTTCTGGAAGTCCATTCCGAGAATTTTTTCGCCCCCGGTGGCGCGGCCCTTGCTGTGCTGGAACAGGGGCGATCGCAGTACCCCATCAGCCTGCACGGCGTGGGGCTGTCGCTGGGCTCGGCCGTGGGGCTGGACGCCTGGCACCTGGACCAGCTGGCGCGCCTGGTGCAGCGCATAGACCCGGTGCGGGTGAGTGACCACGCCTGTTTCGCGCGGGGCGGCTTCCAGGGCGCAGACGTGCATGCGGCTGACCTGCTGCCCATTCCCTTCACGACCGAAGCACTCGACCTGTTGTGTACCCATGTGCACCAGGTGCAAGACCGTTTGCAGCGGCCGTTCATGGTCGAAAACTTGTCGGCCTACCTGCGCTGGAATGTGGATGCGGCGGAACGCGTCTGGGCCGAGACCGAATTCCTGACCACGCTGGCCCGGCGCACCGGCTGCCAGTTGCTGGTGGATGTCAACAATATCTATGTCAATGCGCTGAATGCGCAAACGCGTTTTGGGGACGCAGCCGACCCCATGCAAAGCTGCCGCAACTGGCTGGATGCCATTCCTTCCGGTGTTGTGGGCGAGCTGCACCTCGCCGGCCACTGCCGCGTGAGCGATGAACACGGCGACATCGTCATCGACGACCATGGCGGCCGCGTCTGTGCTGCGGTGTGGGAGCTGTACCACCACGCCGTCACCCGATTTGGAAAAGTGCCCACGCTGATCGAGTGGGACAGCGACGTGCCAGCCCTCGACGTGCTGCTGGACGAGGCCGGCCACGCACGCGCCCATGCTGCCCGTGCGCAAGCCCAGGAGTCTGTGGCGTGAACAGCCTGGCCCGGCAGCAACAGATCTTGCTGGATGCCCTGCTGGCCTGGCCTGCCGGAAATGCTATGAAAATAGTAGCGCATGAGGTCCAGGATCCGGGGGCTAGAGGCATAAAAGTCTACAAGGCCAATGGCCACGCACTGGCCCACAGCGCCTTGCAGGCCGCCTACCCGGCCGTAGCGCAATTGGTCGGGGATGAGAGTTTTGCCGATCTGGCCCATGCGTTGTGGCATGCACAGCCGCCGGTCTGCGGCGATATCGCCCAATGGGGCGCGGGCTTGGCCGGCTTTTTGGAAACCAGCGCGCAGTTGCGGGACGAACCCTACCTGCCGGATGTTGCACGGGTCGAATGGGCCCTGCACCGCTGCGCGGGCGCACCCGATGCCGACGTCGATTTGTCTACGCTGGCCCTGCTGACCACCCACGAACCGGAACACCTGTATGTGCGCCTGGCCCCGGGTTGCGCCGTGCTGCGCAGTGTGTGGCCGGTGGCCAGCATTCTGGGGGCGCACCTGGAGGGCAGCCCCAGCCTGCAGGAAGCCGGCGCCCAATTGCGCCGCGGCGAGGCACAGGACGCTGTTGTCTGGCGTGCTGGTTTACGCCCGCGGGTGCGGCTGGCGCTGGCGGGGGAAGCAGATGCCTTGCAGGCGCTGCTGGCCGCGGATTCTTTGGCTGCTGCGCTGGATGCGGCGCCGGGGCTGGATTTCAGCCAGTGGTTGCCCTTGGTGGTGCAGACCGGGTTGGTGCTGGGGGTGGATAGGCGGCCACAGCTGGACGACTAGTCCGAACGGACTATTGTGCTGCCGCCCCTGGATGCAGATACTGGCAGCACACACACAAGGGTTCAGCATGAATATCAAATCACTGGTTGTCACCGCAGCAGCTGCGTTCATCCACACCGTTGCCAGCGCAGGCCCGAGCTGGATTGACTGGACCACCGTCAACACCGGAACATTGACCATTGGCAGCGACATCGTCGGTGTCAGCCTGACGGGAAGCACGCCGATCAGCTTGGACAATGGAACTTACTACTATGACAATGCAAGCACCGGTGGTATTGCACCGTCTGGCACCTATGGCGGGTTTGCGCCGAGCGACATGTTGCAGGTAGCCAGCACGTCATTCTTCACGCTGACCTTCAGCCAAGCCGTGGTGAACCCCTACATCGCTTTGGTGAGTGTGGGCCAAGGTGGGGTACCGGTGACCTACAGTTTTGACAGCAATGTGTCCGTACTGTCCTCGGGCGGCAATTATTGGGGCTACTCCGGTTATTCCGTGGCCGGGAATGCGTTCACTGGGAACGAGTTCAACGGTGTTCTGCAGTTGCAAGGCTCCTTCACCACCCTGAATATTGCGGTTGGCCAGCCTGAATTCTGGCACGGCTTCAACGTAGGGTCCGCTTCCGTGTCGGCAGTGCCTGAACCCGAGACCTACGCCATGATGCTGGCCGGTCTGGGTTTGATGGGCGCGATAGCCCGCCGCCGCAAAGCCAAGCAAGCCTGATTCAGTTTGAGCTTAGGCAGACGGCACCTTTGGGTGCCGTTTTTGTTGGTAGGTCCGGTTTGGTGTCAACGCATCCCGGCTATGCAATGTGCGTCGGGTTACCCAGCGAGATGTTCAATGCAACCGCCTCCTGCACCAGCAAACTGGCCACCGCGGCGTCCATGCGGTCACCTTCACGCAGTTCGATGGTCGCCATTTCGTACTTGCCACCGAGCTTCAGGCGGGCTTCCAGGTGCCGCAGGCGCTGGCCACGCCAGAAGCCGAACAACACCCGTTCTTCCTCGGCACGTATCAGCAGCACCGGGCCGTTGGAGAAGTAGACGATGTGGCCCCACTTGATGGCCTCGTCCAGCGGCGCACTGCCGCGCACGGCGGCGCGCAGGTGCTCCACACAGGCGCGTTGCCAGCCACCCAGGGCTGCGACATAGGCGTCCGGGTTGGCGGCGGGAACGGACTTTTTCATCATCGGTTCTGGACCTGTTGGCGCCACTGCTGCGCCGTGATGCGGTGCAGGATGTGGCGCTTGAGGGGTGAACCGTCCGGCACGCGGAGGTGGTCGAAGTCGGCTTCGGCGTCGCGCACCATGCCTATGCGTTCCATGACGCGGTGCGAGGGGCTGTTGCCGGGTACAGACATGGCGACCACCTGCGGCAGCTCCAGCTGGGTGAAGGCGAAGTGCAGCGCGGCGGCGGCGCCTTCGGTGGCATACCCCTGGCCCCAGGTGTTGGGTGCCAGGCGCCAACCGATTTCGACGGCCGGCATCCACGGTGCTTCAAAGCCCGGCAGGTTGAGGCCGACAAAACCGGCAAAGGCATGGACGCCCGGCACCTCCAGCGCCCACATGCCCCAGCCGCGCTGGGTGATGCTGGCGCGGATGCGGTCGGCCTCGCCCTGGGCTTGCGCGCGATCCAGCACGCTGGGGAAGTAGCGGCGCACCTCGGGGTTGGCATTCATGGCGGCCCAGGCGTCCGCATCGCTGTCCTTCCACTGGCGCAGCAGCACACGCGGCGTGCGCAGCTCCACCGGTGATGCAAAGGTGCGTAGCAGTAGCGGGGCGGCGTGGTGCTGCATTACTTCAGCAAACCTTCGGCGGTCATGGCCGTGACCACGGCGGGGCGGGCACCGACACGGGCGCGGTAGGCCAGCAGGTTGGCATAGGGCGACAGGTCCACCTCCACGCGGGGAGCCCAGTTGGTGACAGTGAACAGGTAGCCGTCGGCCACGGTGAAGGTGTCGCCCATCAAATACTGCTTGCCAGCCAGTTCGGCGTCCACCCATTTAAGGCGGCCATGCAGTTTGGCGGTGTACGTGGCCTTGGTCTCGGCTGGTGTGGCCGGTGCAAACAGGGGGGTGAAGCTGCGGTGCAGTTCGGTGCCGATGAAGGTCAGCCACTCTTGCAGTTTGTAGCGCTCGTACGTGCCGTTGGCGGGGGCCAGGTTTTTGGCGGGCACCTGGTCTGCGATGTACTGCATGATGGCCGGCACTTCGTGCAGGCTGCGGCCGTCGTCCAGGGACAGGTAAGGTACATAACCCAGCGGGTTGATGGTGTAGTAGTCGGTGCCGTCGGGCAGCTGGTGGGTCTTGGT
>JAZKDY010000098.1:0-42595 GCA_040387325.1 Pseudomonadota bacterium
CTGGTCAAGCAAGGGCTTGGCATAGGCGTCATGCAAGAGAGCGTGGGCGATGCAGAGCGGACCGTGACACGCGCCCTGCCCCAACTGGACCGCGTGCCGGGCGAGATGTGGCTAGTGGCGCATAGCGAGTTGCGGACCAGTCGGCGGATTCGCAGTGTGTTTGATTTCTTAGCGAGTGAGCTGACACACTGACGACTTGACTGGTTCGTTCCCATCGCGCGAATAACAACAGCGCCAAGGCACGCTCAATGCGTCTCCTTAGTAGATCAATGAAAGTGTAGACATTGCCGACGAGACAGACCATACTGCACGAAGCCAAACTGTCACACTGCACCTTGCGCTACCAACCAGTATCGAGGGCGTTCAAGACCCGAATGTTGCCGGATCATTCCTGCCTTGCGATTTCCGCAGCGGGTGATCATGCATTTTTAAGCCCCTTTGAGTTGAGGAGTTTGCACGACTCGCCGGGATTACTCCCCTTGGAACGACAAGCTGAACTTCGAGCGCTTCACTTTCTCACTACAACCTCCTCCCATGTAGGTTCTGAGCGCCTCATCAAATCACGCATAGCCGCCAGGAAAGAAACCATCCTTGGAGGCCCCTCCTTACATATCATCGTGCCAACACTGCAATGCGCGCACTCCTGCAAATACTGCCAAGTCAGCCGCTCTCTTGAAGATGTCGGGCACACCATGTCTCTGGATGATCTCGAAAGATCGTGCCAAACGATCTTTGAGAGCCCATCAAAGACATTGACTGTGGAGTTCCAAGGAGGTGATCCACTATTGCGCTTTGACCTTGTCAAGCACGCGATTCTGCGGATAGAGGCCTTGAACGAGTCTGAGGGGCGCAATTTGCGCTTCGTCATTGCCTCAACTTTGCATCAACTCACCGAGGAGATGTGCATATTTTTTAGAGAACGCGCCGTATATCTGTCGACAAGCATTGATGGGCCAGCGATCCTTCACAACAGAAATCGACCTACCCCTACGCGCAACTCATACGAACGGACATTGGCAGGAGTTGAACTTGCTCGAACCCTGATCGGTGAGAATTCTGTTTCAGCGCTATTAACCGCCACGAAGGAATCACTCAACTGCCCGGAAGACATCGTTGATGAATATGTGCGACTGGGTTTTCGAGACATCTTCTTGCGCCCTCTCAGTTCCTACGGATTTGCAAAACGGAATCAAGCCATCCAGGGCTACTCCCCCGAAGCATTCGCAGCGTTCTATCGGCGTGGCTTGGAGCGGATCCTCCATTGGAATAGGAACGGGACTGTATTGCGTGAGGTATACGCATCGATCATCCTGAACAAGATATTGTCAACATTTGATGGTGGATACGTTGACCTTCAAAGTCCAACTGGCGCAGGGCAAAGCGTGCTTGTCTACAACTACGACGGCTACGTTTACCCCAGCGACGAGGCCCGAATGCTTGCGGAAACCGGAGACATATCGTTGCGGCTGGGAAAGATCGGGCAATCAATCCATGAGTTCCAGTCTTCAAGCGTCCAGCAGACACTTATTGCGGCGAGTCTGGTGGACTCAGTGGCTGACTGTCGTGAATGTGCCTACAACCTGTTCTGTGCCCCCAACCCAGTTGACGCACAAGCACAATTTGGCGATCAATTCACTCCGGCACATCAGACCGAACACTGCATCCGCCATATGCAGCTTTTTGACGATATGTACATAAGAGTGCGTAACGCAGACCCATGGACCCTAGATCTCTTCCATGAATGGGCCGCACCCGTCCCGTCCAGGAGTACCTAATGCGACGGGTACGGGCCAGTTTTCGTGAAGACGTAGCGACACAGGTGCATCGCGTTGTGCTTGCAAGCGAGTTGGCATGCGAATGGGAACTCGACCTTCAATTCTTGGTCCTAGTCGTATCGGAAGATGACAAACAATCGGTGGAGAAACTCCGATCCGCAGGACTCTGCAATGTTTGCTGGGTGGTGTCAGACACAGTCGAAGTTGGCGACATTCTTGTCCCTCAGCCTGATAAAGGCGATGCAATCGTTCTGTTTCGAGAAAGCGACTTACATCATTCGCTCTTGTTGACAAATAGATGCAATAGCTATTGCATCATGTGCTCTCAGCCGCCAACCAAGCATAACGATGACTGGCTCGTAGACGAGGCCCTGAGTGTTATTAGGCACATCCGAAAATCCCCGGCTGTTCTGGGGCTCAGCGGCGGAGAGCCATTGCTGTTAGGGCCGGGTTTGCGAACCATCCTTGAGACAATTGCTCAACATCACCCTCAGACTCTTGTCGAGGTTTTGACAAACGGCCGCTTACTTTCCAGTCCAACAATTTCTCAATCCTTGCTTGAAGGTCTCAGGACAAATGTCAGTTGGCTAGTTCCTCTGTATGGACACACGGACTTTGTCCATGACTTTGTGGTTCAAACCGAAGGTGCCTTTGAAGAGACCCTTGCTGGCCTGTTAGCTCTGCAGCAGTACAGCCAGCCCATTCAGCTCAGAATCGTGCTTATCGAGCCAGTACTTCAAATTCTTCCAAGCCTCTCCGCTTTCATTGGCCGTAACCTCCCATTTGTGCGCGAGGTTGCCTTGATGGCGTGCGAGCCCATTGGCTTTGCCCTAGCCAACCGCGAACACTGTGAAGTCGATCTCCTAGATTGGGCAGACAACCTTGAACAAGCGGCGCGCACGCTACGCAGACATCAAGTCAGCTACCTTTTCATGAACACCCCTCTATGCGGATTGCCGAGTAATCTACGATCGTCCGCCCATAGAAGCATCTCGGACTGGAAACAGGTATATGCTGCCGAGTGCGAACTTTGCAGCGTGAAATCAAGTTGCTCAGGACTATTCGCTTGGCATGAGCGCGGCTGGAAACCTACAAAATTACGCGCGATTGTGGAGACAAGCCATGAGTAAGTTCATCAAAAACATCACACTATTTGTTGCAGGACTTCCGCTTCTTCTCTCCCGAGGCGGCGCAGCCATATTGGAAGATCGGTCTAACTCTAATGCTCCGTTAGAGCCGTCCGCGGTTTCACTTCAGCCATTGAATGTCCCCACAGACAATCTTTTTGCCGGGCACAGGTCCCATTCGAGTCATCGGTCCCACTCAAGCCACAGTTCCCACCACTCAGGTTCTAGCGGCAGATATTCTCCCCCAAGAACAACTCCCACTCCCGCCTATCAACCACCCCAGCAGCTTGCTCCCTCGTCATCAGAAACTACGCCGAACGCAAATGCCTTCGCCCCATCGGCATCGCGAAATCCACCCGCTACAAATGACTCGCCGGTAAGCCCCGTTCAAAGCACAAAAGACATGTTGACGCGGCAGATCATCCGAGTTCAGATCGCTTTGACAGGTTTGAAATTCTATGATGGACGTATCAATGGTGTGCTGGATCAGGAAACAAAATCAGCACTCCAAAATTTCCAGATACTTCATGGGCTTCCAAGCGATGGATTGATGACTACCCCAACACTGAATGCTCTCGGTGTTCCTGCTGTGAACTAGTAGGCAATTCGCTGGCGCGGAACAGCACCCGGCAGAAATGCTACTTATTTCATAGCGAACTAGGCATTCCGCACGGGGGCTACGGCCATATTTTGCTTAAGCGCACGATCCCACAGCCTCCCCGCCTCAATCCAGCGAAGCAGCCAACTCCCTAAGCACCTGCCGCGGGTTGTCTTCAATGATGTCGCCGTGGGACACGATGATGCGCGTCAGCGTGGGGATGGCGGCCCACTCCATCAGCTGCAGGCGCAGGGCCGCGGTGTCGTCCACCACCGTCAACTTCACCACCGCTGGGATGTTGGGCTCGTCCCCCGCAAAGCCGGCTATGCGCAGCAACCAGCCGCCAAAGCCCTTGGCATCGCGGATATTGCCCACCACGTCGTTGAGGATCAGCGAGCAGCCCGACGCCGATCGCACCATCAGCGCGGCTTCATGCCCGCGCGTGCCGGGCACGGTCATAAAGTCCACGTCCAGGTCTTTGAACTCTGGTGCAACCGTGTCCACGTGGACCAGTTCCTCCACCTTGGCGCGCGCGCCGCGCGGGGCCACGACCTGCATCGCCGGGTAGCGGTCTTTCCAGATTTTGGCGTCCATGCGGTGGTGGTCGCTGGGCACCACCAGAAAGGTCGGGCGGCCCCACACCTCCAGCGCCTCCATTTCATCCTCGTCCAACGCAATCGCGCTGTAGACCACCAGCCGCGCATCGCGCAGGCGCACCACGGTCATGCGGCGGGGCAGCTCCATCAGCGGCATGTTGATGTTGCCTGTCACGGTGAGCATGCTGCCGCCTACCAGCGTGGGCTTGCGGTGCGGCGACACCGTCCAGGTTTGCAGGGGCGCGGTCATGCCAGGCTTTTCTCAGCGCCGCCGCTCAGCATCCACGGCGTGCCAAAGCGGTCCTCCAGCATGCCAAAGGCCTCAGACCAAAAGGTATCGGCTAGCGGCATGGTCACCTTGCCGCCATCGGCCAGCCGGTCAAATGCCAGCTTGGCCTCGGCCGCCGTGGGGTAACTCAGCGACAGGGCAAAGTTCTTCATGCCCTCGTAGGGCTGGCCGACCATGGAGTCGGATGCCATGAGCCGCATGGAGCCTATGCGCAGGCTGGCGTGCAGGATGCGGTCTTCGCTGCCCTCGGGCACCTGGTCTTTCATGGGCGATTGACCGTTGGTCATCATCATTTCGATCTCGCCGCCCAGCGTCTGCTGGTAGAAGTGCATGGCATCGGCACAGGTGCCGTCGAAAAATAGGTAACTGTCGAGTTGGAACATGGGGGTCTCCCTTTGGGAAAATTTCCACCCTACAAGAGCGTCGCGCAAGTGTCTGTGCGACACCGCGCTTTCCTCTTCACCGCCCCTAGGCGGGTATGCGAACAGCGGACAAGGGCCGCTCCACAAAACGCTCAAACAGCAGCGAAATCACCACGCAGGCAGCCCAGGCGGCGGCCATGAACCAGGCAGCGGCTCCCGGCCCCGTCCACCCCAGGCGCACCCACAGCACATTGGCCAACAGCACGATGGTGAAGTGTGTCAAAAACAATGCGTAAGAGCTTCTGCCCAACAGCCGCAACACCCGCAAGGCGGTGGATGGGGGTGTGGATGTGCCAGCCTGTTTTGCACCCGCATCGTGGCCCAGACGCCACCTTGCCACACCCAAGCCCAGGGCTACCACCACGGCCAGTGCGATGCGTAAACGGAAGTCCCACAGCAGCGCAGCCCCACCGGCCACGGCCAGCAAGCCCAACCACTTGCCCGCGTGGCGCGAATGGCCCGCCCACCATGCAAAGGCACCCATGCCGTAGGAGCCAAAGAAATACAGCGCCCAGCTGTCCACCGCCTCATGCAGGTTGAAGTAGAACAAAGACCCCAACATGCATAGCCCCACCAGCCATTGCGCTGCACGCCCGCCCACCCACAGCAGCACAGCCATTACCGCGAAGAGCTGAAAATCTATCGCCACATACCAAACCCCAACCGACAGCGGGTCCACACCGAATATGTCAAACAGCAGCACCAGGTGGGCCAGCAGGCCAATGATGCTGGGCGGTGGTGGAATGAAGTCGTCTTGCAGCCACTGCCGCGCCACAGCACTGCATGCAACCACCAGGAGCAATGCCACACCAAACGGCAATGCCAGGCGCACATACCGCTGGGCGACGATACGCCAGGGCCGCGCATGCTGCAGGGTGCCATGTGGCGCCAGGGTGCCAGCGGCAAGATAACCGCCTATCACCAAAAACACCTGCACGGCCATGCGTGCGTAGTCATAAAACCAGTCCGTCAGCCGCGGGGCCGCAAGGTCCAATGCTTGGGCCAGGGGCCCGTAGACCGTGAAGTGGTGCAAAACAATGAGGTGGGATGCCAGCACCTTGGCGGCATCGATGTGGGTTTGGCGGCGTGACATGGTTTACGGGTGCGGTGCCGGTGCATCCGCGGGCCGCAGTATAGACTGGGCCGCATGAAAGTACTCGCTATCTCGGGCAGCCTGCGCGCTGCATCCATCAACACAGCGCTGCTGCGCACCGCCGCCCGCCTGGCACCGCAACCGATGGTGGTGACCCTGTGCACGGAAGTGGGCGACCTGCCCCTGTTCAACCCAGACCTGGAGGCCAACATGCCCGCCAGCGTGATGAGCCTACGCGACCAGATTGCCACTGCCGACGCCTTGCTGATCGCCAGCCCGGAATACGCCCACGGCGTCACCGGCGTGATCAAGAACACGCTGGACTGGCTGGTGAGCTGCGAGGCCTTTGTCAACAAACCGGTGGCCGTGTTCAACGCTTCCCCCCGCGCCCACCACGCCGACGCTGCCCTGCGCGAGACGCTCAAGACGATGTCGGCGGTGATTGTGGAGGCAGCATCGTTAAGCATTCCGCTGCTGGGCGCGAACCTGGCCGAGGCCGACTTGGCAACAACCCCTGCCGTTGCCCACGCCATACGCGAGTCACTGGCAGCCCTGTACAGCGAGGTAGTGCTGCGCCAGGCAGAGGGTGGGCCTGCTTTCCCGGTTTGAGCCAGAAGCCTTAAGCAAAATTGGCCGCTAGCCCTCGTGAAATATAGGCATTGCGCTATTAAATTATGAGCGTTAGCATAGGCATGTGCTTAGCCTGCCGCACAGCGCTCACCCTCGATCTGTGACACGCATCCAGACCCAAGTCGTAAGGTCCAGCGCCCACTCATCCATGTTTTCACGGAATGGTGTTTCCTGGCCAGCTCAATGAAGTGCGTACCGGCTTGAGCAGGCACACACTCTGTGCTGTGTACGCTGCCACACGGACGACCGCGCCGGCACATTGAACAATGGCCCATCGTTAACTACCACCTACATGAGGTATTGCCATGTTGTACACCATAGCCGTTGTTCTGATCATTCTCTGGCTGCTAGGTCTTGTCACCTCATTCACGCTGGGCGGGTTTATCCACATTCTGCTGGTTGTAGCAATTATTTCCATACTGTTGCGCGTGATAGGTTAGGCCCACGGGGCGCGGGGTTTTGCCCGGCATGGGTAAAATCAACCCCATTATGGGTACAAAAAGCAGACTCCCCGCTCCCCCTCGCGCCAGCCTCGCTGATGCCTTGTTTCCCAAGGTACGCCAGCGTGTGCTGGCCGTTTTGTTTGATGCACCCGAGCGCAGTTTCTACATGGGTGAAGTGATCGCGCTGGCCCAGTCGGGCACCGGGGCCGTGCAGCGTGAGCTGGCTGGTCTGTCCGCTGTGGGCATTCTGAGCGTACACAAACAAGGCAAACAAAAGCACTACCAGGTCAACACCCAATCTCCCATATTCGGCGCCATGCGCAGTCTGGTCGGTACCACCATGGGGGTTGGCAATGTGCTGACCGCGGCCTTGGCGCCCGTGGCAAGGCAGGTCAGCGCCGCCTTTGTCCACAACCTTCCCAACACGGTGCCTGGCGCCAAAAAACCTGCGGTCACCGTGGTGCTGTTCGGCACCCTGTTGGCAGACGAAACGGTTGCCAGCGCGGTGGCACTTGCCATGCAGGCTGCGTCCAATACTTTGGCGCGCCAGCTCAGTTTTACGCTCTACACGCCCGAGTCGCTGCGCATCGCGGTGGCGCAAAACAGCAACTTCCTTACCCGCTTGCTGCAACCCTCCCATACCTGGTTGAAGGGTAGCGAGAACAATCTTTTCGGTCGCGCAACGTGACCGCGGCGCCAAACAACTTCTTCACCGCCCGCACCGAGCCCGATGGCCTGCAGGTGGATGCCAGTGGTACCGATGTCCTGCTGTTGTCCCTGGAAATGGGTGGCAGCAACTGGCCCAGCTCTTGCCGCAACGGCACCTGCCGCACCTGCATAGGCCAGTTGCACAGCGGCCAGGTGCGCTACGCCGTGGAGTGGCCGGGCCTGAGCAGCGAAGAGCAGGCCGAAGGGTTTGTATTGCCCTGCGTGGCCTACCCCTGTTCGGATGTAGTACTGCGCCAGGGCTACTAGGGCATTCCCACAAAAAAACGCCTTACCATCCGGGGCTACCCGTATGAAAAAAATCCAAGTCTATTCACGCCCCGCCGGTGGCTGGGGTGCACTCAAAAGTGTGGCCCACCATCTGCTGGAGCAAGGCATTCCGGCCAAAGGCGCCCGCACCCTGCTCTCTGCCAACCAGCGCGACGGGTTTGACTGCCCGGGTTGCGCCTGGCCCGATGCGAACCACACCTCGACCTTCGAATTTTGCGAGAACGGCGCCAAGGCGGTGGCCGCGGAATCCACCGCGCGCCGCGCCACACCTGCTGTGGTGGGGGCCGAAACCGTCACCGCGCTGAAGGCATGGCCCGACCAGGCGCTGGAGGCTCTGGGCCGCCTGACTGAGCCACTGCAGTATGACCGTGCCAGCGACCGCTACCTGCCCATCAGCTGGGACGCGGCCTTTGCACTGATTGGCCAGCGGCTCAACGCCCTGCCCAGCCCGGATGATGCGATCTTCTACACATCCGGTCGCACCAGCAACGAGGCCGCGTTTTTGTACCAGCTGTTTGTGCGCGAGTTTGGCACCAACAATTTTCCCGACTGCTCCAATATGTGCCACGAGCCCTCAGGCGTGGCGATGCGCCAGGCGATCGGTGTAGGCAAGGGCACGGTGCAGCTGGCAGACTTTGAACTGGCCGATGCCATCTTCATCTTCGGCCAGAACCCCGGCACCAACCACCCGCGCATGTTGGGCGAGCTGCGCAAGGCCGCCAAACGCGGCGCACAGATCGTGGCCTTCAACCCGCTGCGCGAGCGTGGGCTTGAAAAGTTTCAGGACCCGCAGAGCGCGGTGGAAATGCTGACCGACGGCTCCACCGGCATGACCACGGACTATTTCCAGCTCAAGATCGGTGGCGACCTGGCCGCCGTCAAGGGCATGGTCAAGTGTGTGCTGGAGGCCGACAAACAGGCCCAGGAACGCAGCCATGCACGGGTCCTGGACGTGGCCTTCATCGCGGAGCACTGCGCCAACTTCGACGCTTTTGCAGACGATGTGCGGGCGGAGTCCTGGGCGGTGATCGAGCAGGAATCAGGCCTGACCAAGGCGCAGATAGCCCGCGCCGCCCAGATCTACATGCAGTCCGATCGTGTGATCGCCTGTTGGGGCATGGGCATCACCCAGCACCAGCAAGCCGTGGGCACGATACACATGCTGATCAACTGGTTGTTGCTGCGCGGCAATATGGGCAGACCCGGTGCCGGTGCGTGCCCCGTGCGCGGCCACAGCAATGTGCAGGGTGACCGCACTATGGGCATCTTCGAGCAGCCCGCGCCAGAATTTCTCGACAGGCTGGGCCAGGTGTTTGGCTTTGCGCCCCCGCGTGCCAACGGCCTGAACACCGTGGCGTCCATAGAGACCATGCTGAAGGAACCTGGCAAGGTGTTCTTTGCCATGGGTGGCAATTTCGCGGCCGCCACGCCCGACAGCGTGCGCACCCACCAGGCGCTGGAGAACTGCGCGCTGACCGTGCATGTGGCCACCAAGCTCAACCGCAGCCACCTGGTGCACGGCACGGAGGCACTGATCCTGCCCTGCCTGGGCCGCACAGAGATTGACGTGCAGCAAGGCGGACCACAGGCCATCAGCGTGGAAGACTCCATGAGCATGGTCCACCTCTCCAGCGGCATCAATGCACCGGCCTCACCCCATCTGCTGTCAGAGCCCATGCTTGTGGCGCGCCTGGCCCAGGCCACACTGAAAAACAGCAAGACACCGTGGCAGTGGCTGGTGGATGACTACGACCGCATTCGCGACAAGATTGCCGCCGTGTTTGACGACTTCGCCGACTTCAATGCCCGGGTCAAGGTGCCCGGTGGCTTCCACCTGCGCAACCGCGCGGCCGAGCGCCTGTGGGTCACGCCCAATGGCAAGGCCAACTTCCATGTGCATGCGGTGCCGGTCGACCTGCCAATCCACCGAGCCCGCCAGGGCAAACAAGCCAGTGAAGAGCGCGTGTTCAACCTGACCACGCTGCGGTCACACGACCAGTACAACACCACTATCTATGGCCAGAACGACCGCTACCGCGGCGTGTTTGGCGAGCGGCGTGTGCTCTTCATGCACGTGGACGATATCGCCAGCCTGCAGATGCAAGCTGGCGACTGGGTCGACCTGCAAAGCGTGGCCGACGATGGCCTGGAACGTGTGGCCAAACGTTTCATGCTGGTGGCCTACCCCATTCCACAGGGCAATCTGGCGGCCTACTACCCCGAGACCAATGCGCTGGTGCCACTGTCCAGCGTCGCCATCGGGGCAGACACACCAACATCCAAGGCAGTGCCGGTGGTGTTGACACCGCATCGGCCTTGATGACTGCGACTGCGCGATGAGCGAACCGGCCCCTACACAGCAGCACGCGGTGTTGCGCTACCGCGATGGCGCTGCACATTCCGCACAAGATGCACTGGCCGAAGAAACACCGGTAGCCCTGGTCTACAACGGCATATCACACGCCGTGATGATGGCCACGCCGGCTGATCTGGAGGCCTTTGCGATTGGCTTCAGCCTGTCCGAAGGCATTGTCGACAACGCAGCAGAGATCTACGACATCAGCGTCCGGACACAGCCACAGGGCATAGAGCTGAACATGACCATCGCGGGTGCGCAGTTTGCCGCGTTGAAGGACCGCAGACGCCAGATGGTCGGCCGCACCGGTTGTGGCCTATGTGGGCTGGAGAGTTTGCAGGCGCTGGACCTGAACGTAAAACCGATGGGCCACGCCCTGCAGCTGCGCCGCAGCAGCATACTCGCCGCACTGGAGCGCCTGCCCCGGCAACAACCGCTCAACGCACAGACGGGCGCCTTGCACGTGGCGGCCTGGGCCAACATCGATGGGCGGCTGCCCTTCGCGCTGGAGGATGTGGGCCGCCACAATGCGCTGGACAAACTGATTGGCACTCTGGCCCAGGGCCAGCAAGACACGGCCACAGGCTGGGTGCTGATGAGCAGCCGCGCCAGCTACGAACTGGTGCAAAAATGCGCCCAGGCCCGCATATCGCTGCTGGCCACCGTGTCCGCTCCCACTGCCATGGCAGTGCGCCTGGCGCAGCAGGCCGGCATTTGCCTGGTCGGGTTTGTGCGGGAGTCGGGTCTGGTGGTCTACAGCTTTCCCGAGCGGGTGTTGCCGGACTAAGCACCAAAACTCTGTTTACTATCTTTTCAGGAGCGACTCAGGTCCAGCCGGCGGGGGCTAGAGGCAGATTTAACATATGAACATCCAGGAAAACCCCACATTTGACACCCCATTTGCATGGATTGGGGGTGAGGACAAGGTCAAGGCCCTGACCGAGCGCTTTTACGACCTGATGGACCTGGAGAGCGGCTATGCAGAACTGCGCGCCGCCCACGGGACCGACCTGGGCGGCGCGCGTGAAAAGCTGTTCTGGTTTTTGTGCGGCTGGCTGGGCGGCCCACAGCACTACACCGACCGCTTTGGCCACCCCCGGCTGCGCATGCGCCACATGCCATTCAAGATCGGCGAGACCGAACGCGACCAGTGGCTGGCCTGCATGGCCCAGGCCATGGCCGAGACCGGTGTGCCGCCAGAGCTGGCCGAGCGGCTGAAGGAATCGTTCTTCAAGACCGCCGACTGGATGCGCAATACCGAGGGTTAAGCAGAGGCCAGCAAGGGCGTTGTAGCCAAGGGCTTCTTGCGCGGCAATCCTGCTACTGTCTTGGGCCGTGTGGACGGACCGGATACGCTGGTGTGGTGTGTTGCCACATGGCCATCGGCCAGCTTGAACACCGCCACCGTCTGCACCAGATCACTCGCCTGGCTCTTGAGGCTGCTGGCGGCAGCGGCCATCTCTTCCACCAGGGCCGCATTTTGCTGGGTGGTGTGGTCCATCTGGGTAATGGCCTCACCGACCTGCGACACACCGGCACTCTGCTCGCTGCTGGCCGCACTGATCTCGCCCATGATGTCGGTCACACGGCGTATGCTGGCCACGACTTCGGTCATGGTTGCGCCGGCCTTGTCCACCAGGCTGCTGCCCTGCTCCACACGCTCCACACTGGCGTTGATCAGCTGCTTGATTTCCTTGGCGGCGTCGGCGCTGCGGCCCGCCAGGCTGCGCACCTCGGACGCCACCACCGCAAAACCACGCCCCTGCTCACCCGCACGGGCCGCTTCGACGGCGGCGTTCAGGGCCAGGATATTGGTCTGGAAAGCAATGCCATCGATGACCTGGATGATGTCGGCAATCTTGCGGCTGGATTCGTTGATGCCCTTCATGGTCTCGACGACCTGGCCGACCACTTCGCCGCCCTGCACGGCCACCGTGCTGGCGTTCTGGGCCAATTGGTTGGCCTGGCGGGCGTTATCGGCGTTTTGTTGCACCGCGGAGTTCAGCTGCTCCATGCTGGCGGCCGTCTGTTGCAAGGCGCTGGCCTGCTGCTCGGTGCGGGCGCTGAGGTCGTTGTTGCCCTCGGCGATTTCAGAGCTGGCGCTGGACACGGTTTCCGAACCATTGCGCACGCGCGAGACCACGGTGACCAGGCTGTCCTGCATGCTTTGCAGGGCGCGAAACAGTTGACCGGTTTCGTCCTTGCTGCTCACGTCAATGTGGGACGACAGATCACCGGCGGCCACGGTTTCCGCAATATTGACAGCCCGCAGCAGCGGCCGGGTGATCTTGCGTGTCATGACTACGGCCAGGGCTGTGGCAAGCACCAAGGCCAGCGCGATGGCGCCAAACATCCGCAGGCGCAGGCTCTGGTTTTGCGCCAGTGAGGAGGCAACATCGCGGTCACTGATGCGATGGATCTCGTGCTTGGCCGACTCCACCGCCGCCACCAGGGCCATCAACAGGGGGCGGCAATCGGTGGCAATCGATTTGGATGCGCCTTCGCGATCACCGGCCAGTGCCTTCTTGACAATTTCGGTGGCCACCACCGCATATCTGGTCTCAATCTTGTCGATCTCTTCGACCTTGGCCAACAAGGCTGCGCCGCTGGGACCGTCTTTTGCCAGCATGGCCTTGAGTGTTTTCATCGAGCTGTTGATGCGCTCAAAGGCCACCTCTATGGTCTTCTTCTCGATGGCGATTTCCGATGCGGAGTCCAGCAGAACAATGTTGCGCGCGGCCACCGCACGGGCATTCACGGCATCGAACAGGGTGACGAGCGCCGCGTCCTCCTTCTCCACCACGTTGACCTGGTTTTCGAAGTTGTGCTGCGACACCGACAGATTGGCGATGGCCATAGCCGACACCAGCACCACGGCCATTGCCAGCACGACATAACTGAAAATCAGTCGGGCCTTGATACTGGCAAGGCTAAAGCCGCCCGGATGGTTGGGATTACTCATGGGTTTGACCTCCTAGGAATTGACCGGATTCATGCACGCCCACAGGCTGGGCGATCTGCCTCCAACAACGTCACATCAGCAGCACGCCTGGAGCGCGCATTGCAACTGGTCTACGAACTGGCTGGACCAGTCACGTGGATTTCCCTCAAACACCGCCCCGGTGTTGCGCTGTGCCACCCGTGGGTGCCAGAAGCCATTTTTTTACCGAGGCAACAAAATAGTAACCGGCTTCTTTCCAAAAGTGGGAAATATTTGGTGGTGCCAGCCACCGGCCGCGCGCACCTGCCCCTAGTACTTCAGCGCAGAGGCCTTGCCCCAGAACACGCGGTAGGCATACACCGTGTAGCCGATGATGACGGGCAGCACCACGACCACGCCATAGAAGATCACCATCAAGGCCTCGGGGGCGCTGGCAGCCTGCCAGATGGTCAGGCGGTCTTCCACCAGCCAGGGGAACAGGCTGTAGCCCAGGCCATAAAAGGCCAGCAAAAACACACCCACCGTGGCGGCAAACGGCACACCGATGCCGTATTCATTGCCCTGGGCCAGACGCACTGGCAGGCGCTTGACGCTGCGCGCTATGACGCCCAGCAACACGGCGGTGACCAGCGGGATGGGGAGCAACAACACAATGTTGGGAAACGCAAACCACTTGCCAAAGATGCGCTGGCTGACCAGCGGCGTCACCACCGAGATCGCTGCCACGCCTGCCGTGGTCAGCCACAGGCTGCCCTGGGCCCAACGCACGGCCTTCAACTGCAGGACACCTTCGGTCTTCATGATCAGCCAGCCTGCACCCAGCAGGCAGTAGGCGGCCACCAGGCACAGGCCTATCAGCGCATTGAACACGTTGGACCAGATATCGGTGCGAAAGCCGGTGATCAGCCCGCCCAGCATAAAACCCTGTGACCAACTGGCCAGTACGGAGCCGACATAGAAGGCCGTATCCCACAGCGGCTTGTGCTGGTCACGCGCCTTGACACGGAAGTCAAAGGCCACGCCACGCAGCGTCAGGCCAAACAGCATCAGCGCCACCGGCAAATACAGGGCACCCAGGATCACACCATGGGCTTGCGGAAACGCCACCAGCAGCACACCCACACCCAGCACCAGCCAGGTTTCGTTCGCATCCCAGAACGGGCCTATGCTGGCGATCATCGCGTCTTTCTGCTCGCGGTCATCGGCACGGCGTAGCAGCACACCCACGCCCAGGTCGTAGCCGTCCATGATCACGTAGGCCAGCATGGCCAGCGCCATCACGGCGGCAAAGACCAGGGGCAACCAACCTTGGGGTTGGGTCAGATCCGGCATAACATCAAACATGATTTGGCCCTCCAGCCCCCGTCGGTATTACGCTTATCGCTCCTGAATCAGGAGCAACCAGCGGTTCGAAGTTTTTCTTGGCTGCACTGGTGGACAGGTAAAACACAACCGACACATAGGCCAGCAGCAGCGCCACGTAGAGCACCAGGTACATGGCCAGCGTAAACGCGATATTGGGCGCCGGCACTGCAGATGCCGCATCCGCCGCCAGCAGCAGGCCCTGCACCAGCCAGGGCTGGCGGCCGATCTCGGTCACATACCAACCCGCCACCAGGGCCACCCAGCCGGCAAAGGTCATGGCCACCAGCACACGCAGCAGCCACACATTGGGCTGGCGGCCAGAGCGCGTCTGCCAGGTGCCAAACCAGCTGACAGCCAGCATCAGCATGCCCACACCGACCATGACGCGAAAGGCGAAAAACACCGGCGCCACGGGCGGGTGCTGGCTGCCAAAGGCGTCTATGCCTTTGATCTCGCCGTTCCAATCGTGGGTCAGGTAGAACGAGGCCAGCTTGGGGATGGCCACTTCAAAGTGGTTGCTCTGAGTGGCAGCATCCGGCCAGCCCAGCAGCACGGCAGGTGCGCCATGCTGCGTCTTCCAGATGCCCTCCATGGCGGCGATTTTTGCCGGCTGGTGCTCCAGTGTGTTCAGGCCATGCAGGTCACCCACGCCGATTTGCAGCGGGATCAGCACTGCGGCCAAGACCAGGCCGGTGCGCAGGCTGGCGCGCACCTCGGCGCCCTGGTCACCCTTGAGCCAGCGCCAGGCACTGATGCCAGCCAGCAGGAAAGACACGGTCAGGCCGGAAGCCAGCAGCATGTGGGTCAACCGGTAGGGAAAGGAGGGATTGAAGATGACCTGCAGCCAGCTGGTCACATGGGCCTGGCCATTCACCATCTCAAAGCCAGCCGGCGTGTGCATCCATGAATTGAGTGCAATTATCCAGAACGCCGACAGCGTGGTGCCACCGGCTACCAGCAACGTGGCGATGGTGTGCATACGTTCGCTGACCCGGCCACGGCCAAACAGCATGATGCCCAGCATGGTGGCCTCGAGGAAAAACGCGGTCAGCACTTCATAGGCCAACAGCGGCCCGGCCACATTGCCCACCGTGTTCATGAAACCCGGCCAGTTGGTACCAAACTGGAAACTCATGGTGATACCGCTGACCACGCCCAAGGCAAACGTCAGCGCAAAGATCTTGACCCAGAACTGGTAGGCATCCATCCAGTGCTGCTGGCCGGTTCGTACAAACCGTGTCTTGAAAAACAGCAACACCCAGGCCATGGAGATGCTGATCGTGGGGAACAGGATGTGGAAGGTGATGTTGGCCGCGAATTGGATGCGGGCCAGGATGAGGGGGTCCAGGGTGTCCATGGCGGGGTTATTGCTCGTTTTTGAGAGGGGTTGCTGGTGTGGCGTTGGGCGCGGGCGCATCGGCGCCGTCGGGCGTGCTAGACATGCCAAAGGCGTGTTTGACCTTGTCCTTCATTTCCACCAGTTTTTGCACCTTGGCGCCCATCTTCATCAGGCTGGCCAGCGTCGCAGAGTCCATCTTCTGCACCTCGTCCAGCCAGTCGGTCATCAGCTCGATGAAGGCGTGCATCTGGCGCATGCGCTCCTGGGCCACCCGTTCGTCCTCGCCACTGGGCGTCTCCATCAGTGCGTCGCGCAACATGGACAAGGTAGGGTCAATCTCGCGTTTGCGCCGCTCGGTGGCCAGCGTGCGGAATATCTGCCACACATCCTGCGGCGACTGGAAATATTCGCGCCGGTCATTGGGCAGGTGGATCAACTTGACCAGGTTCCACGACTGCAGTTCTTTGAGCCCCATGCTGACGTTGGAGCGGGAAAAGTTGAGCGCCTCGGCAATTTCATCCGCATTCAGCGGTTTGGCCGAGACGTAGATCAGCGCATAAATCTGCCCCACCGTGCGGTTGATGCCCCAGCGGCTGCCCATCTCACCGAAGTGCAGCACAAAGGATTGGGTCAGGGGGGGAAGGTTCATGGGGGTTTGCTCAGTTTCTTGAATTTTCAGTATTTTCTGAAATTACATGAAACCAAGCAGACCAAGCATGACATACCCCACAAATACCCGGGGGAATTACTTCACCCCAGTGCCCGGCAGAATGCCCTTACCTATGCAGCAACCGCCACCGGCGGCCGCCCGGCACGCACACGCCGGGTGACTTTGGGCGGAAGCGCGGTCGGCTGGCGCACGGCAAATGCCGCAACCCCGGCCTCAGCGCTGATCCACACTTTGGCATCCAGCGGAACGGTCCAGCGGTCCTGGGCCTTGAGCCACACATCACGGCTATGGCCTTCCAGCGTCAGCCAGATGCGGCCGCGGCTCACCTGCACCATGGCGCCCGCTGCCAGGCGGAGCGCAAGGGTCTGTTGCGGTGTGTCCAATTGGAAGTTTTGGCTTGGCTGGCTGTTGTGCATGGTGAACTCCTTCAGTGGTGGATATCAGTGTAAAATTTGCACCAATACAGTACCTGTACAGTTGGGTAGATAATTTATTCAACTGGCCCGGTATCAACACCAGTACAGGTGCACTATGTCGATGACTGAACCCAGCACTACCCTCGCCGCCACAACAACTCTGTCCGAACAAATCGTGCAGTGGGCCACCCACCGCATCCAGGAGCAGGTGTTCCGCCCCGGCATGCGTATGCCTTCGGTGCGGCAGCTGGCGGTGGACCGTGGTGTGTCCCGCTTCACCGTGGTGGAGGCCTATGACCGGCTGGTGGCACGCGGCTATTTGCAGGCGCGACAAGGTTCGGGCTTTTTTGTGCGTGAGCGGGCGAACAGCAAACCTGCGCGCCGGGCCAGCAAGGCCACCACCCCGCCCTCGCGGCCCATCGACATGGGCTGGCTGATCCGCAATATGCAAAGCGGTATCGCGGCCGATATGTCACCCGGCTTTGGCTACCTGCCGCCGGAGCTGTGCGGCGGTGACCTGATGCGCGCCGGTCTGCGCTCGGTGTCCACCACGCTGGGCCTGCAGCTCTCACACACCGCGCTGGCCCACGGCTATGCGCCCTTGCGTGAGCAACTGTGCCGCAAACTGGAGGAAATGGAGATTGCCAGCACGCCGGCGCAAATCCTCACCACCTCAGGCTCTACCCAGGCGATAGACCTGGTGGTTCGGCATTTTCTGCAGGCCGGCGACACGGTCATCGTGGGCGAGCCGGCCTGGTCGGCCCAACTGGCTTCGCTGGCCATGGTGGGGGTCAACGTGGTGGGCATGCCCTACACGGCGGCCGGGCCCGATGTGAAGGCCCTGACCGAACTGGCCGCCACCCACAAACCCAAGATGCTGCTGATCAACACGCCGCTGCACAACCCCACCGGCACCCTGCTGACGGCCGCCGCGGCCTACCAGATCCTGCGCATCGCCGAGGCCCACAACATGGTGGTGGTGGAAGACGACATCTATGCCGACTTTTTACCCAGCGGCGTGCAATACGCGCGGCTGGCCAGCCTGGACCAGCTCAAACGCGTGGTCTATGTGGGCAGCTTTTCCAAGACCCTGGTGCCCGGCATACGGGTGGGTTATCTGGCGGGCAGTGCCGAGCTGGTGGAATCGCTGGCGGGGCTCAAGCTGCTGACATCTTTTGCCACGCCCGAGATCAACGAACGCATCGTCTACCAGACCCTCACCCAGGGCAGCTACCGCAAACACTGCCAACGCATGCAGGGCGCGGTGGAGGCGCTGCGCGAACCTGCCTTCAAACGGTATGAGGCCATGGGCCTGAAGGCATTTTGCCGACCACTGGCGGGTTTTCTTGGCTGGGTAGACACTGGCGTGGACACCGCCAGCCTGGCGGCCATGGGGCTGGAAGCGGGCTATTTATTGGCACCGGGTGCCATCTTTTCGCCGCAGCAAACACCCAGCACCTGGATGCGCATCAACGTGGCCACCAGCCAAAACGCAGCCATGCTGAAGTGGATGGCCACGACGCTGGAGCAGTTGCGAAAAACCTAGTCGGCCGGGGCCGTTTCAACCCGATTGCGCCCCAACGCCTTGGCCTGGTACATGGCTGCGTCGGCCCGTGCGATCAGGGCATCCACACTGTCGCTGGCAGCGCGGTTGGTGGTGACGCCAATGCTTACCGTGCAGGACGGCCCGGTGCCGCCGGGTTGGGCGCAGGACGCGCGGATGCGCTCGGCCACACCCAGGGCATCTTCCAGGCTGGTCTCGGGCAGCAGGGCCACAAACTCTTCACCACCAAAACGTGCCAGCTGGTCGGGGCGGCGCAGCAAGGCATGCACCCGCGCGACAAAGTCAACCAGGACCTGGTCCCCGCGCTGGTGTCCATAGGTGTCGTTGACGACCTTGAAGTGGTCCAGATCCATGATCAGCAGGGCCATGCTGCGGCCATGGCGCTGGCTGCGCTCCAGCTCCATGGCACAGACTTCATTCATGTGGCGCCGGGTGAGTGCGTTGGTCAGTGAATCGTGGCTGGCCAGGTAGGCCACCTCGCCATGCAGCCGTTCCGAGGCTAGCAGCACCAGGCTGACCGACTTCAGCACCACCAGAAAGGCAAAGCTGGTCACATAAACCAGGTGCTGTGGCGAGGTGCTGAAAACGTCCGCACTGGTCGGCCACAGTATCAGCGTCACAAGACGCATGGAGAGCACACACAACATGCTGACAACCACGCCCATGACCAGGCGTTTGGCAAAGCTATCGAGCCGCTGTTGGAGCATCAATCTTGCAAACGCCACATACAGGCAGGTAGCCAAGGCGTTGGACAGGGCCAGCCGCATGGAGAAGTCGGGCTGCACAAAGGTGAACCACATCTGCGCCACCACCACAGCGGCAATCAGTGCCAGCCACCATTTAACCCGCGGTGTCAGGCCAAAGAAACGTTGGGTGCCCACATACACCAGCAACAGCCCAGCCGGTAGCAAAATGCGAGGCAGCGTGATGGACAAGACGGTTGGCAACAGCCCCTGGGCAAAGCCCAGCATGCTGCCCACCGCAACCATCACCAGGGCAATAGCCCATTCACCCAAACCCTTGATGGAGGACGGGTAGTTGCGCTTCAGCGAGAACAGGATGATCGCCATGAATGCGCTCATCACCCCCGACAACAAAAGTATCGTGCGGGGATCTATGTGCGGCATGTCTTGGTTTGGATTCCTGTCATGCTGCAATTATTGCATCTGCACACGCCAACGCTGCAGATGGGACTCAATGGTTGGCACCGTGGAGATTTGCGGCTCGGAGTGGCTGTTTTCTTCCGTCTTGCTGACCTGTTTGAAGTCGTCGTCCTCCCACTTCTGGACCAATGTTTTGGCGCTATGGAAGGCCTCGCTGAAGGACTTGCTGTTGGGCAGTGACTCCTTGAAGAAGGCCCGGCCAAAATAGGTGAAGTCGTTCTCGTCCGCACAGCCAAACGAACGCCGGTCTGCGCGGGACGCGGTAATCACCAGCGTGTGTCCATCCTGCAAGGGTTCAATGAATCCACCGGAATAACAGGCCGAGACGACCACCACCTTCCAGCGGATGCCGGACTCCTTCAACACCACGCCCAACTCCTTGGCGCCCAGGTTGCGCAGATCCATGCCGTTCTGGTCCAGGGTCAGCTGGTGGTCCGCCGACCCGTGGCTGGTCAGGTACAGGAACAGAATGTCCTTCTCCTTGTTCATGCGGCTGGCGATGGCCTGTATGCCCTCCCGCACGCTGGTCAGCGTGGCCATGGGCAGCTGCGACACGGTGGTACGGCTGTTGACCAGCACCAGCGAGCGCTGTTGGGTGCGGTAGTCGCGGTCAAACTGCTGCCGGACAAAATCCACCTCGCGGCGAAAAACCTCTTGTGATCCATCTCCCCCCACCGCCATCAGGTACAGGTTGATGTCCTGTTTGGGATCGCGTGGCGCCAATGCGGCCAGCGCCGCATCCAGCAAGGCACGCTGGCTGTAGAGGGCTGTCTCCACATTGGCAGCCGTCTTCTGCGCGGCCTCCTTGTTGGGCAGGGTTCCATAACGCCAGACACCGGTCTTGTGGGTGGTGCCATCTTTTTGCGGCGTGGCAAAGGTGAAGGTGCCCTCGCCCTCGAACAGGCCATCCGCAAACGCACCCTTGTACTCGTCGCCATTCGCATTGCGAAACACGCCCTGGCCCTCATACATCCAGTTCTTGAACTCCCCCTCATAACGCGAGCCGTCCTTGCCCAGCATGCGGCCCGGCCCGTTCAATGCGCCTTCGGTGAACGTGCCTTCATACACATTGCCCTTGGCGTCGGTATAGGTGCCCACGCCGTGCGGCCGCCACTTGGCGAACTGGCCCCGGTGTTCAATACCGTCCGTGCGCTTGTAGGTGCCCGTGCCAGTGAAGATGTTTTTGTCAAAGCTGCCCTCGTACACCGTGCCGTCGGGCGTGGTGTAAATGCCGCTGCCTTGGAACTGGCCCAGTGCAAATTCACCCTTGTACTTGCGACCGTCCTGGTATTTGAGATCACCCTGCCCCGCGTAACGCCCGGCCTTGAAGGAGCCCTCGTACTCTTCGGAAGGGCCGGTCAGCTTGCCCTTGCCGTCAAACACACCGTTGGCAAAACTGCCCTCGTACCGCACGCCGCTGTCCCACTCTACGCGCCCCTGGCCCTGGCGCAGCCCGTTCACCAAAGCGCCGTAGTAACGACCCCCGTCGGGAGTCACCGCGTCGGGGCGCGGCCCGCTTTGGGCTTGCGAAACCAGGGGGACCACTGTGGACAGGCACAGTGCGGCAAGGCATAGGGCCCTGCAAAGTTGCGCACCATACGCGGCACTTGCTGCTGTTGTTGTCTTTTGCTTCATGTGGATGATCCTACCGCGATGGGTGGGGTCTCACACCAGCAGGATCACATTGCAGCAGCGTCCCGTGGCAGGTTTACTCCCAAATTGATAGCGTTATGCATATATTCGACGGGGGCTACAGCCCTATTTGTCATATGGATATCCTGCAAACGCAGCACCCCGTCGTTTAGCCAAGCATGCAGCCAGTCGCCCAGGCGCTGGGGGTCGGGTAGCACGGCGGTACCGGCCAGCGCGTTGGCGGCCTCGTCCACCGATTGGCCAGCCAGCAGGCAGCGCAGGAAGGCGGCCTCATCCCCGTCCACCGACTGGAAATGCGGCTGCAAACCCTTGCGCCACACCGCCAGAAACCGCTCTTCCGCCCACTGCTGCACCGGGGGCACGTCGGCCTCGGCGTCCATGGCACGCCAGAGTTGTGCGACGTTGGTGCGGATGCTGCGCAGTACCAGGCTGGGGTGCAGCGGTGTAGGCCAGCGCAGCCAGGCAGGGGCTTGGCCGTCCGCTGCGGCCTGTGCTGTTTGCGGGTCCAGCGCTGGCACATCAGCACAGTCAAAACGGGTGCGCAGGTCCCAGTCCAGTTGGGCCAACTCGTGCAGCTCGGGGTTGTCCGGGTACAGGCCGGCCAGATAGCTGGGCAAGTCGGCCCCATAACGGCTGAGGCTAAGTGCCAGTGGCGGATGGGCCACGGCAAACTCGGTTGCGTGCTCGGCAAAGGTGTCCGAGCCCATGAACAGGCAGGTCTTGGCAAAACTGTCGGCCAGCACATCGGCCAGGCGCACACGGTAGGCGTTGTGGTAGATGCCCAGGCGCTGCGCGCTGTCCACACCCTGCCGCTCGCGCACCAGGCTGGCAACACCCGCGCTGGCTGCTTCCACGCCGGTGCTGGGTCTGTCCAGGATGTAGTCGGCCATGCGTCTTTGCACCTGCGGCAATGCGGGCGCGTGCGGCGCAGCGGTTGTCCATGCCACGGCTGGACTTGTGCCGCGCGCATCGGCTGCAAGCTGCGCTACGTCGGCAGCGGCGCGTTCGGTCCATATCGGCGCTGCAATGCTGCGGGCCACCTGCAATTCTGCTATCAGGGTTTGCAGTGGCGGAATATCGTCGTCCCGCTCGACCATCGTGGCCACCGGTCCAAAACGCTTGCAGGCCTCAGCATACAGGTCCCACACGGGCTGCACTACCGGATGGTCGTGGGTGTCGACGATGTAGCTGCCGCAGTCAGAGTGGCCGGCCAGGTGCATCTGCTGCACGCGGTTCGTAGGCAAGGCGTTCAAATATTCCAGCGGGTCAAAGCCGTGGTTGACGCTGCTGACATAAATATTGTTCACGTCCACCAGCAGCAGGCAGTCCGCCGCCTGCGCGATGTGGGCCAGAAACTGCCATTCACTGGCGGCGTTGTGTTTGAAATCGATGTAGCTGGATACGTTTTCCAGCACCAGCTGGCGTTGCAGCACATCCTGCGTTCGCTGTATCTGCTCCACGACGTGGCGCGCAGCCGCGTCGGTATAGGGCATGGGGTACAGGTCGTGTAATTGTTCGGGGCCGGGGCCGGTCCAGCACAGGTGGTCGGACACCCAAAGCGGCTCGATACGGTCTGCCAGTGCCTTGACCTTGCGCAGGTAGTCCAGGTCCACACCGCCCGCCGCACCAATGGACATGGCCACGCCGTGCATGGCCATGGGGTAGTCACGGCGAATGGCGTCCAGCATCACCAGCGGCTTGCCACCATCGACCAGAAAGTTGTCGGTGATGATCTCCAGCCAGTCCAAGGGCTGCCTGGCGGCCAGAAAATCTGCGTAATGCTGGGTGCGAAGCCCCAGGCCAAAGCCGGGGCTGGGTTGGCGCATCACGCGTTGATGTCGCCAATCACGCCGTTCCCCTTCAGGCATTCAGCGGCGGTCTTGGCCTTGAAGCCGTGGCCCTTGCAGGCATTTTGGCCTTTGCACGCATGTTCTGCGGTCTTGCAATCACTGTTGCCCTTGCAATCGTGCACGTTGTAGCAATGCACCTTGTCATTGGCGGCAATGGCTTTTCCGCTGGAGCCCTTGGGCGCGTCGGCAGCAAATGCATTGGCCGACAGTGCCAACAAAGCGGCGGTCAGGGCAAAGGATGTGGTGTGGGTAGAAGCCATGGTGAAAAATCTCCGAGATAAGTAGTAAACAAAGAATGAACCCGGCCAGGCTTTGAAGACCTGGAAACCGCTTCCATGTATTGCGGTCTGCTGCTTAATTCGCCGGGTCGGGCTGTTTGGTTACAGCCGCTGAGAAATTTCTTTGAAGCTTATTTCGCAGCGTCCCAACGGCGCACGAGCCAATGGTCCACCGAAAAACGGCCAGGCCCATAAATGGCGATGCCCGCCAGGAGTGCGCCCCAGAACACATGCTGCTGCAGGGCGGCCGGTGCAATTTCGGCCAGTGACAGCACCGCCACCACATTCACCACGGACAGGCCCAGTGCCGCAAAACGACCACCCAGACCCAGCACCAACAGCACCGGCAACACCAGTTCACCCGCCGTACCCATCACCGCGGCCAGAGCAGGGGGCAACAGCGGCACGTTGTACTCATCCATGAACAGGGCCAACGTGATGTCCCAGTCGCGGATCTTGGTCAGACCCGACAGGAAAAAGACCTGGGCCACATACAAGCGGGCGAGCAGGGCCGCGACAGGCTGTAAGGAATTGAGCGCTTGCGCGACAGACAGGGCAAGCCTGGCGAGGGTTTGGATCAGGGTAGTGGGTTTCATGGACCTCTATTCGTACAACTCGGCGTTTTGGTTACACCCGGGGCACAGTCCCCACAAAAATATTTACTGCACGCTGTAACCAGACCGCTACTGTGAACGAATACACCTTGGAACGCAATCAGACCCAGAGGGACGGCGTGCAACACATGCAAGCAGAGGAAGACCGCCTGCGCACGCTTCTGTTGCTGGGTTTGGCGGGCGATGCAAAGGCCTACCAGGCATGCCTGCAGGGCATGGGCACCCATTTGCGGGCTTTTTTTAAACGCCGCCTGGCGTCCTTACCCAGTGAAGTAGAGGATCTTGTGCAAGAAACACTGTTGGCGCTGCACAACCAGCGCCACACCTACCACAGCGACCAGCCCCTGACGGCCTGGGTGCATGCCATTGCGCGCTACAAGCTGGTAGACCTGTTCCGCGCACGGGGCCGGCGCGATGCGCTGAACGACCCGCTGGACGACGATCTGCAGATTTTTGCCAGCAGCGATACCGACGCATGTGATGCACGCCGTGACCTGGGCCGCCTGCTGGAGCAACTGCCCGACCACCAGCGCCTGCCCATCGTGCACATGAAACTCGAAGGCCTTTCCGTCATCGAGACGGCCCAGGCCACCGGCATGTCCGAGTCCGCCGTCAAGGTGGGCGTGCACCGTGGTCTGAAGGCATTGGCTGCAATGATTGGAATGAAAACACCATGAAAACCGACGACCTGATTGCCGTATTGGCCCGGGGTGTAACCCCCGTGGATGCCCATGCCACGCGCAAACGTTTCCAGACCGCGCTGGTGTGGGGTGTGCTGGGTGCCCTAGCGGTGATGTTGTCTGGCTACGGCATACGGCATGACCTGGCGCAGGCGGCAGCCTTGCCCATGTTCTGGGTCAAACTCGCCTTCCCCTTGGCCATAAGCATCCCCGCCGTGCTGCTGACCGTGCGCCTGTCCCGCCCCGGCATGCCGCTGGGCAAGACCTGGATGGCACTACCCCTGCCCTGGTTGGTCATTGCCGGCTTGGCCATCGCCACCCTGGCCAGCGCCAATCCGGATGAACGCTCGGCCCTGGTGATGGGCAAGTCCTGGCTGTCCTGTGCCTTCAACATCGCCTGTGTGTCCGCACCGGTGCTGGTGGGCATGCTGTGGGCCGTCAAGGGCATGGCACCCACACGCCCTGCACTCGCCGGTGCCTGCGCAGGCCTGGCGTCCGCAGCCGCCGGTGCCGTCGTCTACACCCTGCACTGCCCGGAAATGCAGGCGCCTTTTTTGGCGGTCTGGTACATGCTGGGGATGTTGATACCGACTGCAGTGGGCGCGGTTCTTGGCGCCAAGTTGCTGCGCTGGTAGGCCCCGCACACACAGTCGCTTACAAATCAGCCCGTCAACCCACCTGAATATGGGATGACCATTCAGGGTCGGTCGCCCTACAGTGCGCACTTCTATTGCATGGAGGTGGCACTGATGACACACATTCGACTCCGGAACTGGATCGCAGCGGTGTTTGTTGTTCTGACTGTTGCAGCCTGCAAAACCACCATCAACTACCCACCGGCGCGGACCCCCATGCTGACAACCCTGCAGGCTGCGCCTTCGGACAGTGCCGCATTTGCGGCCGTGGCGGCGGAAACAAGTACCGGCAACTCCGTCGGGTTCCCGCGAACCGATGGCGTGTTCAGGGTGTTCCCGACCGACACGCCGAATGGCTTGCCCAGGGGTGTCATCAAGGTCTTCTTCACCGCGCCTTCGCTGTTGGCACTGAAGGTCGATATTGAGGGTCGGGCGCTTTTCAAGTTTGCGGACATCCCCTCCAACCTGGATCCGCAGGTGGTTGGTTTTTACCGCGTGGAAAGCGTGGATGCATCAGACAACTGGCAGGTGACTATTCGGCCACCGCTGAGCCCCATCCCCCGATTTGGCATGACGATCAATATCGCTACGGTTTCCCTCAACCCGAACTTCACCACCGGGACCCAGCACGAAAGCACGCCATTGGTGGTGAAGCTGGGCTCAAGACCCACAACCTTTGCAGTCGCGTACCCCAAAATTCGCCCCCTTGATTCGTGCAACCGCGTGACCACACTTCCGCAGCTGCGGCCCGGATTGACGGTGACGGTTGTGGACATCGGACGAACACAAATGGATATCGGGTGCTGCCACCTTCCCTCCCAAACAGTAAGCATCGGGGGCATATTTGGAACGTCGGCCAAGAGCCCGCCTTTTCCGTTTGCCGGATTTCGCGAGTATTCCATGGTGTTGCAGTTGGGCAGCCAGCAAAGTGCCACAGGAAGCTTCACGACGAGACAAGCCGGTTCGCTGGAACTCTGCATCAACGACGACGACCTGACCAACAACGCCGGTGCATGGGGCGTCAACATCCGGATCGACGAGTGAGCATCTGAAGCCGATGCCAACGTTCAGGCCGGGCTGGACACACTCCACTCCTTGACCCGCTCACCCGCACCGTTGACGCTTTCCAGCGTCACCCCAAAGCCCCACAGGCGCGCCGTGTGTTTCATGACCTCCAGCGTGCTTTCACCCAAAGGCCGATCCTGGTACTGGGTGTGGCGCAGGGTCAGCGTGCGGTCACCACGCAGGTCTACGTCCCAGACCTGGATATTGGGCTCGCGGGTGCCCAGGTCGTATTGCAGCGACAAAGCCTGGCGGATGCGCTGGTAACCCGCATCGTCGTGGATGGCGGCGACCTCCAGGTCGTTGATCTTTTCATCGTCGTGGATGGCAAACAGGTGCATGTCGCGAATCAACTTGGGCGACAGGTACTGGCCGATAAAACTCTCGTCCTTGAAGTTGCGCATGGCGTGGTGCAGTGTGGGCAGCCAGGGTGTGCCAGCGATGTCGGGGAACCAGGCGCGATCTTCGTCAGTGGGTGCCTCACAAATGCGCTTGATGTCGGTATACATCGCAAAGCCCAGCGCATAGGGGTTGATGCCGCTGTAGCCGCGGTGGCCTACCGGCGGCTGGTAGATGACATTGGTATGCGATGTGAGCCACTCCAGCATCACACCATCGCTCAAGTGACCATCGTCATACAAGGTGTTGAGCAGCTTGTGGTGCCAAAAAGTGGCCCAGCCCTCGTTCATGACCTGGGTCTGGCGCTGTGGGTAAAAGTATTGGGATATCTTGCGCACGATGCGCACAATCTCGCGCTGCCAGGGCTTGAGCAGGGGGGCGTTCTTCTCGATGAAGTACAGCAGGTTTTCCTGCGGCTCGGTGGGAAATCGGTCAACCTTCTGCGGCTGGTCCCCCGCACCCTCCTTCACCGGCACGGTGCGCCACAGCGCGTTGATCTGCTGCTGGGCATGGGCCTCGCGCTCCTTGCGCTCCTGCACCTCTTGTGCCAGCGTACGTTTGCTGGGGCGGCGGTAGCGGTCCACACCAAAACTTGCCAAGGCGTGGCAGGAGTCCAGCAGGTCTTCCATCTCCTGCAAACCATGGCGCTCCTCACACTCCGCGATGTAGTTGCGCGCATACACCAGGTAGTCAATGATGCTGGACGCATCGGTCCACATCCGAAACAGGTAGTTGCCCTTGAAGAAGCTGTTGTGGCCATAGGCCGCATGGGCAATCACCAGGGCCTGCATGGCCGTGGTATTTTCTTCCATCAAATAACTGATACAGGGGTTGGAGTTGATGACAATTTCGTACGCCAGGCCCATGTGACCACGGCGGTATTTTTTCTCTGTGGCGATGAACTCTTTGCCGTAGCTCCAGTGCCGGTAGTTGATGGGCATGCCAACCGAGGCATAGGCATCCATCATCTGCTCGGCAGTGATGATCTCCAGCTGATTCGGGTAGGTGTCCAGCCCAAAACGTTCGGCCGTCTGGCGGATGGTGTCGTGGTAACGCTCGATCAAATCGAATGTCCAGTCGCTGGGATCTGGCAGGTGCGTCGCGGCGCGCGGAGGTGCTGGCAAGGGGTGCTCCAACAGGGTATGGGGACGCCTGTCCCCGGTGGGCGGCACACGCCCCAGATTCTCAAGGTGACGCCGCTCCAGAACGGGGTGGTGTTCGGCGGTCATGCTGCCGATCCTTCCTTCTTGAACAGGTCACGGAATACCGGGTAGATCTGGGATGCCTCCGTGACCTTGCGCATGGCGAAGTTGGTGTGCTGAGCTTGCAGCGCCACATACTCGCGCCACAGATTCTGCTCTTCATCCGCCACCTGCACATACGCAAAGTAGCGGCACAGGGGCAGCAGCTTGTCGGTCAGCAGCTCAGTGCAGCGTTCGCTGTCATCCGAAAAATTGTCACCATCGCTGGCCTGGGCACCGTAAATATTCCAGTCGCCATGCGGATAACGCGCCGTGATGATCTGGTGCATCAGCACCAGCGCACTGCTGACCACGGTGCCACCGCTCTCGGTGGCGTGGAAGAAGGTGTCCTCGTCCACCTCTTGCGCCTGGGTGTGGTGGCGAATGAAGACGATGTCTATCTTGTCGTAATGCCGGGTCAGGAACAGGTACAGCAAGGTGAAGAAGCGCTTGGACAAGTCCTTGCGCTCCTGGTCCATGGAGCCGGACACGTCCATCAGACAAAACATCACGGCCTTGCTGGTGGGCACCGGCACCTTCACCCGGTTGCGGAAGCACAGGTCGATGGGGTCCAGAAACGGGATGTTCTTCAGCCGCCGCCGCAATTCCAGAATGTCGCGCTCCAACGCCAGGATTTCGGTCTCCCGACCTTCGGGGAAACGTTTGAACTCGGCCAGCAGGGCTTCTTTTTCATGCAGTTCGCGGCGCGCCGACGTGCCCAGTGCAATGCGGCGGCCCAGGGCGCCGCGCATGGAGCGCACGATGTGCAGGTTGTTGGGCGTGCCGTCGTGTGAGTAACCGGCGCGGTGGCTCTTCCATTCGGGGCTGTCGCCGATCTGCGTGCGCAGCAGGTGCGGCAGGGCCAGGTCTTCAAAGAAGATCTGCATGAACTCTTCCTTGCTCAGCGTGAAGGTGAAGTCGTCTTCACCATCGCCTGAGTCACTGGCCTGTCCGCCCCGCCCCCCGCCACCTCCCTTGGGGCGCTCAATGCGGTCACCGCGCACATAGTCCTTGTTGCCGGGGTGCACCGTGTCGCGTATGCCGCCCTGGCCATGCTGAAATACCGGCTCACCAATGTCCTTTTTGGGGATGGTGATGTTCTCGGCCTGCTCCATATCGCGAATGCCCCGGCCCGACACGGCACGCCGCACCGCATCGCCAATCTGCTCCTTGTAGCGGCGCAGAAAACGTTCGCGGTTGCCTATGGACTTGTTCTTGCCCGACAGGCGGCGGTCAATGATCTGAAGGGGCATTGCGGTCCTCCGTCATTGGTGGGTGCTGGCGGTACAAGCCGCTCTATCAGGAACTCTTGCGTACGCGCAGGTACCACTCGCACAGCAAACGGACCTGTTTGGACGTGTAGCCCTTGGCCACCATGCGGGTCACAAAGTCTTCGTGCTTCTTGGCCTCGTCCACACTGGCCTTGGCATTGAAGCTGATGACCGGCAACAGCTCTTCGGTGTTGGAGAACATCTTCTTCTCGATGACCAAGCGCAGTTTCTCGTAGCTGGTCCAGCTGGGGTTCTTGCCCTGGTTGTTGGCCCGCGCCCGCAGCACGAAGTTGACAATCTCGTTACGGAAGTCCTTGGGGTTGGCAATGCCGGCAGGTTTTTCGATTTTCTCCAGCTCGGCATTCAGCGCCGAACGGTCGAAAGACTCGCCAGTGTCGGTGTCCCGGTACTCGTTGTCCTGTATCCAGTAGTCCGCATAAGTGACATAACGGTCAAAGATGTTCTGGCCGTATTCGCTGTAGCTCTCCAGATACGCAGTCTGGATCTCTTTGCCGATGAATTCGGCATACCGTGGGGCCAGATATTCCTTGATGAAGCCGGTGTATTTGGCCTCCAGATCGGCGGGGAACTGCTCACGCTCAATCTGTTGCTCCAGCACATACATCAGGTGCACCGGGTTGGCCGCAACTTCGGAGCTGTCGAAGTTGAAGACCTTGGACAGAATCTTGAACGCAAAGCGCGTGGACACACCGTTCATGCCTTCGTCCACTCCGGCGTAGTCACGGTACTCCTGGTAACTCTTGGCGCGCGGGTCGGTGTCCTTCAGGCTCTCGCCGTCGTAGACCTGCATCTTGCTGTAGAGGCTGGAGTTCTCGGGTTCCTTGAGCCGTGTCAGTATCGAGAACTGGCTCATCATCTTGAAGGTGCCCGGTGCGCACTTGGCCTCGCCCAAGGACGAATCGCGCACCAGCTTTTCGTAGATGCGGATCTCTTCCCGCACACTCAGGCAATACGGCACCTTGACGATGTAGATCCGGTCCAGGAAGGCCTCATTATTTTTGTTGTTACGGAATGTCTTCCACTCACTCTCGTTGCTGTGGGCCAACACAATGCCGTCAAACGGTATGGCGCCAAAACCTTCGGTGCCTTTGAAGTTGCCTTCTTGCGTGGCCGTCAGCAAGGGGTGCAGCACCTTGATGGGTGCCTTGAACATTTCCACAAACTCCAGCATGCCCTGGTTGGCCAGGCACAGGCCACCGGAATAGCTGTAGGCATCGGGATCGTCCTGGGCATAACTCTCCAGCTTGCGGATATCGACCTTGCCCACCAGCGAACTGATGTCCTGGTTGTTTTCATCCCCGGGCTCGGTCTTGGCCAGGCCGATTTGCTTGAGGATGCTGGGATAACGTTTGACGACCTTGAACTGGCGGATGTCACCACCAAACTCATCGAGGCGCTTGACGGCCCAAGGCGAAAGAATACGCTGCAGATAACGGCGAGGAATGCCAAAGTTTTCTTGCAGAATGGGCCCATCTTCTATGGGGTCAAACAATGCAAGGGGTGTCTCGTTGACGGGTGAGCCCTTGATGGCATAAAACGGCACCTGCTGCATCAGGAACTTGAGGCGTTCGGCAATGGAGCTTTTACCGCCACCCACGGGGCCTAACAAGTACAGGATTTGTTTGCGTTCTTCCAGGCCCTGCGCGGCGTGGCGGAAGTAGCTGACTACCTGCTCGATGGCGTCTTCCATGCCGTAGAACTCGGCAAAGGCCGGGTAGCGTTTGATCGTCTTGTTGGCAAACAAGCGCGACAGACGCGGGTCATTGCGCGTGTCCACCAGCTCAGGCTCACCAATGGCGGTGAGCATACGCTCGGATGCCGTGGCATAGGCCAGCGGATTGCGCTTGCACTCCGCCAAGTAATCGTCGATGGAAAGTTCTTCCTCGCGGCTACGCGCGTAGCGGGCGACGAAGTTGCCAATTGCATCCATAGAGCCTCCTGTTTTGACAAGGCGCCGCCAGAGACTGGTGGCACCTACAACCTTAGGTACAGACAACAAGCGATAAGTTCATTTGAGCACTTACGCGCAAAAATTACCACAACATTTGCAGGCTAAAAATAGTCTTGACCCTGCAATGCAACACCCACACCTTCAACGCGCGATGGGGTGTATGTGGCTACTGTAGGCTTTTTTGCAAGGCCGCGCTGGCGCTGTCAGAACTGGTTCAGATACGCCTGCAGACTGGCGTGTTGTGTATCGCGGTACCGCGCGCAGATACGCACCGACTCCAGGGACTGTTCCAGGGTCTTGTTCAGACCGGTGTAGGTTTTGGTCAGCGGTGTGAAGAATTCTTCGACCCGGTTCGCGTCCTGTGCGCTGCAGGCCCCATCAAACAGATTGGGGAATCGCGTAACGGCTTCCTTGGGCAGCCTGGCGGCCAAGGCATCGAAGTGGCTGGTCACAAAATTCAGCATGCCTTCGCGTAGCGCTTCGGTGCGTCCCCGCACACGCGCCGCTGCCATCAGCTCCCGGATGTCATGGTCGGGTGACAGCCACAGATCGCGCCCGGCCTGCGCCAGCTCAGGCGCATGGAAGCTGGCCAAGGCAGCGTAGATGTCGGCCCGCTCGCGCCGATTGGGGTTACCCAGGGCGGAGGCGACCAGGGCATCAAAGTAACTGCGGTCACCCTGGTAGGCCGCGGCACGCAGAACCAGTGCGCGGCTGACTGAGGGCAAACTGCTCTTGTCCTTCAGCCATTGCTGCGCCAGGGTCTTGGCCTGTGCTGTCAGTTCGCTGTCGGCACTGAGTGCGATGTAGCGCGAAACCCACTTGGCCCGCATCGACCGTGCATCTGCGCTGTCTTGCGCCTGCTCCAGCAGCCCCAACGCACGCGCCCGTTGGCCAAACGCAGATTGCCACACCCGCGCGTAGGCGGGGCGTTGCGCGGGCTGCAGCATCAGCTCCACGCTGCTGAGCACATTCAGCGCAGCCTCTGCCACTTCGTGTTGGGCGTGGCCAGTGAATGGTGTGGCGATCGCCAGCGATTCTGCAACCGACAAATCACCCGACTCTGCCAGGGCTTTCACGTCATTCAGATTGGCCAGCAGTTCCGGCCCGGTCAGATCGGCTTTGGCCATCAGCGCGGCCATGGTGCCAGGCGCATACACCGCGCGGTAGTAACCCGAGCCCTGCGCATTGGCCTGCACCCAACCGGGGCAGCTTGTGTCCGCCAATGCCAGGCGCCCCTGCCGATCCTTGAGCAGTATTTGCGCCGTGCCGGCGGGTGTCCGCACGGTCACCGGAATCCACCACAGCGACGGTTTGGGGGCCTTCACCCCGGCAGGTAAAAACCGTGACTGCGTCAGCTCCAGCCGGGGTTGGCCGTCACACTTCAGTTCCACCACCAGACGGGGAATGCCGGGCTGGTGGGTGAAGGTCTTGAAGGCAGTGGCCACCTGCTTGTCGCCCTGGGCCAGCGCGGCTACAAAGTCTTCACCCGTGGCGTTGCCCCAGGCGTGTTTGGCCATGTAGCGCCGCACACCGGCCTGGAACTTGTCTTCGCCCAGCCAGGTTTCAAACATGGCCAATGTGACCTGACCCTTGCCATACACAATGGCGGCCACCTGGCCGCCCAGTGGGTCGCTTTGCGAAAACGTCTTGGCAACGGGTTGGTAGATTTGCGACGTGGACAACAGGCGGTCGGTCTGCATGGCCCAGGAACGAGCGCCCTGCGTAGCATTCTCGCCATGCAGTTCGGGGCCCATTTGGATAGCGATCTTTTCCGCCATCCAGGAGGCAAAGGATTCGTTCAACCACAGGTCGTCCCACCAGGCCATGGTGACCAGGTTGCCAAACCACATGTGTGCCAGTTCGTGCGCTTGAATCTCGACAAACGTGCGCTTGAAGTCCACGGTCTCTTCACCCGGCTTGGACAACATGCGCAGCGAGTTGAACGTGACCAGACCGGGGTGCTCCATGGCGCTGAAACTCAAGGTCAGGGGCAGCACCAGGGTATCCAGCTTTTCATACGGATAGGCCATGCCGAAATAGGCTTCCAGCTTGGCCAGGATGCCAGGGGTGACGCTGGCTGCAAACGTGGCCTCCTTGGCGCGGCCGCGCGGTGTGATGAATCGCACGGGTGTCTTGCCGGCCATGCCACCATCCAGAATGTCAAACGGCCCCACCCCAAAAGCTACCAGATAGCTGGGCATGGGTTTGGTGGTCTGGAAATCAACGCGCTTCTGGCCACCCTCCAGCGCCACTTCCCGCAGCATGGGCGTGTTGGTTACCGCCGTCATGGACTGCGGAACGGTCAAGGAGAGCGTCCACGGCACCTTCCAGCCCGGCTCGTCAAAGCCCGGAAAGGCCTGGCGCGCGCTGATGGATTCAAATTGGGTAAAGGCATACCAATCGCCGCCTTCTTTCTGGCGGAACAGGCCCTGGCTATCCTTGTCTTCAATACGGCCGGTAAAGACCATGCGCAACTGCCCCTTGCCCCGGGGAAAAACCTGCGCAAAGTTGAGGTCCATCACATCGGAATTGCGCTGTTTGGCGCTGGCGGTGAAGCTTTTGCCGCCTATGCTCAGCACCGCGGACTGCACCGTGATGTCCGCCGCATGCAGGCGTATCAGCTGAGCAGCTTTCTTGACGTCTACCGCAATGGTCACTTCGCCGCTGTGGGTGCTTTGGTTGGGGTCCACCGTCAGGGCGAGTTGGTAGGCCGTGGGAGTGATGGTCCGGGGTAGGCGCAGCGGGATATCTTCAGGTGCGGCCCAGCTTGTCAGCGTGTGTGCCGCCAGCAGTACAAATCCAAACAACAACTTCATTCGCGTGTCTCCATTCTTGAACCCGGATAGGGTTTGCAATTGCTATTAATTAAATAGCAATACAGTGATTAATGACGGTTGCTTGTGGCCAATTTTGCTTATACCATTTGGCTGGGACAGCTCTGATCTCCATCAGGGGCATGGTGGTGCCCCTGAAGCCCGCTCAGGCAAAGCCGAAGCGGTCTACTGCATAGGGTTTCAGGTCAATGGGACTGGTGTGGGTCTGCATCAACTCCGCCATCACAGCGGCGGTCACGCCGGCCAACGTCAGCCCCAGGTGCTGGTGGCCAAAGGCGAAGAATACATGTTTGTGGCGGGGTGCCGCGCCCAGCACCGGCAAATGGTCGGGCAAAGAGGGCCTGAAGCCCATCCAGCTGCGCATGTCCGCCGTGTCTATGCCGGGCAGCAGTGCCTGCAGCTGGCGCTTGAGCAACTGGAAACGGCGCGGGTCCGGTGCCAGCTTCAGCCCGCCGAACTCCACGGTGCCGGTCATGCGCAGCCCCATGGACATGGAGGTCATGATGACCTTGCGCTCGGTCGAAGCCACCGGCCGCAGCAGGGTTGACGGCACCGCGCCCTGCATGTCCGGCAATCCATTCACGCTGATGTGGTAACCCCGCTCGGTATCCAGCGGCACCCTGTAACCCAGGCTGACCGCCAGAGGTTTGGACCAGGCACCTGCGCACACCAGCACCTGGTCCGCGTGCAAGGCTCGACCATCTTCCAGCACCACACCGGCACCTTGCGGGGCATCGGCCACAATGCGCACTGCTCTGCCCTGGCGTATCTGGCCGCCGCTGCGCACCAAGGCATCACGCAAGCCCTGGCACACGGCCCACGGGTCGTCCACATGACCGCTGCCCAGGTACTGCACGGCACCCTGCACGCCCGGGTTCAGCATGGGGAGTTGGGCGCGCAAGGCCTCGGCCGACAGGTGCAGGGACTCCACACCGTAAGCCATCAGCCGCTCGGCCTGGGCCTGTGCGGCCTGGCCCCCAGCAGCGGTCTCAAAGACCTCCAGATGTCCGTTGTGGTGCAACAAATGGCCAATACCCGCATCAGCCAACAGATCCGTCATATCGGCCAGCGCACTATGTTGCAAAGCCACCAGCGCCGCTACACCGCGCACATGGGCGTGCTCCCGCGCAGCCCATACAAAACGGGCCAACCAGGGCAGTAGCGGCAACAGGTAGCCGGCCCGCACGCGCAACGGGCTCTCGGCGTCCAGCAGGTAACGCCAGCTTTGGCGCAAGACCTCTTTGCTGGCCAGCGGGAACAGTTGCTCGGTGGCGATGTGGCCGGCATTGCCGTAACTGGCCGCTGTCTCGGGTCCATCTGCATTCAGCAGCAGCACCGCGCGCCCGGCCTGCGCCAGGCGAAAGGCGCAGGCCGCACCGATGACACCGCCACCGATGACGATGACTTCGGCATCCCGCTTGCGTGAGGAGGCGCGTGAGGAGGCTGGCACCATGTGTGCGTCAGACAGCAGGCAGCGCGGGCTTGGTCACCAGCGCCTGCTTGATGACGGCATTGGCCTGGTCCAACTCTTCACCTTCCAGTACCAGGCGCGGCGCCCGCACGGCCGGGCTGCCCATGTCCACATGCGACTGCACCAGCTTGATCAGTTGCACAAACTTCGGGACGACGTCCATGCGCAGTAGTGGCAGAAACCAGTGGTACAGCGGCTCGGCCTCGGCCCAGCGCCCGGCGCGCGCCAGCTTGAACAGCGCAATGGACTCCTTTGGGAAAGCATTGACCAGGCCCGCCACCCAACCGGTGGCACCAGCCGCAATGCCCTCGACTATCAAGTCGTCCACACCAACCAGGATATGCAGGCGTGTGCCCAAGGCCGATTTGATGGCCGCAATGCGGCGCACGTCGGCACTGGACTCCTTGACGGCTTCCAGGTTGGGATGGGCAGCGGCCAATTCCAGCATCTGCACAGCAGAGAAATCCGTGCGGTAGGCAATCGGGTTGTTGTAGAGCATGCAGGGCAAGGCTGTTGCGGCGATGACGGCACTGACATGGGTCTTCATCTCGCGCCAGTCGGTGGAATACACATAGGGTGGCAGCACCATCAGGCCGCTGCAGTTTTCTTCAGCAGCCATCTGCGCAAAACGCACCGCGTCTGCGGTAGCCAGGGCCGCCACACCCGGCACGACGGCGCCGCGGCCGGCGACTGCCTTCACCACGGTGCGCAGCACGGCACGTTTCTCGTCAAACGTCAGCGTGGCGGTTTCACCCAGCGAACCCAGGGGGACGATGCCGGTGCTGCCGGCTTGCATCATCAGGTCCACGTGGTGGGCCAGAAAGGCGTGGTCTACCTCGCCATTGGGCAGAAAGGGGGTGGTGATAGCGGGCAAAACGCCTTGCCAGAATGTGTTCATGGTTTGTCTCCTGTGGGTTGTTGTTTAAGAAATCGTTGTATTGCTGCGGTCTATTCCAGACCCCAGCAGAAAGGGTCGCGCCGGTCCAGCAGCAGCGTGGTCTCGGCCACCACGTGGGCCTGGCCGCGGATACTGGGCAGCAATTGGTCATCCACCAGCCGGTAGCGGCCTTCGAACACACTGCCGACCACACTCTCCTGCAGCCAGCGTTCGCCCTCAGCGAGCTTGCCGTCAGCAGCCAGGCATGCCAGCTTGGCGCTGGTGCCGGTTCCGCAGGGTGAACGGTCATAGGCGCCGCCGGGGCACAACACAAAGTTGCGGCCGCTGTTGCCGTGGGTCTGGGCGGGGCCCATCAGTTCAATGTGGTCGATCTCGGCCCCGCCGCTGCCGGTGATGCGGTGTTTGCGCAGCGCGCGGCGCACGGCCAGTGCAAACGCGGTCAGGTCTTGCACCCCCGCCAGGTTTAAAGGCAATACACCCGCGTCGGTCAAAAAAAACCAGTTGCCACCCCAGGCCACATCACCCACCACCTGGCCATAACCGGGCACATCCAGCACGACACCAGTCAGATGCCGGTGGGCCGGTACGTTGTCCACCTCCACCAAGCCTTTGCCATGCAAATGGGCCTGAACGGTGCCCACCGGGGTGTCGATGGCGTAACTGCCCGGCGTGATACGGCCCATGTGCTGCAGCGTGGCCAGCAGGCCAATGGTGCCGTGGCCACACATGCCCAGATAACCCACGTTGTTGAAGAATACGACCGACGCTAACGAGCCGGCGTTGATGGCGGGCAAGAGCAGCGCACCCACCACCACATCGTTGCCGCGCGGCTCGCAGACCGTGGCCTTGCGGTACGCGTCGTGCTCGGTGCGCAGCCGCTCCACCGCTGCCGGCAATGACAGTCCCGCCAGGTCCGGAAAGCCGGACACCACCACCCGGGTGGGTTCACCGCCGGTGTGGGAATCGATACAAATGATTTTTTCCATGCCCGAATTTTGGCGAGCAGCGGGGCTGCGGTCTAGATCAAAGTCTGGCACCTGCATGCAGAATTCGGCACAATGCGCCATGGACATGCTCACCGCCCACCACGCCCTGTTTGACCGCCTGCCCGATGTTGTCTACTTCAGCAAAGACACTGAAGGACGCTACATCCACGCCAACCAGACGCTGTTGCAGCGCCTGGGTTTCTCCAACCTGAAAACGCTCAAGGGCAAGACTGCCGCTGAAGTGTTTCCGGCACAGCTGGGTGAACACTATTGGCAGCAGGACTTGCAGGTGATCCGCAGTGGCGCCAGCATGGGCGACATGCTGGAGCGGCATTTGTTTCCCAACGGCGAGTCCGGCTGGTGCCTGTCAGTCAAGCACCCCATACGGGAGGATGGCAAGGTGCGTGGCATCGTCGGTATCTCGCGCGACCTCAAGGGCCCTTCCACGCAGAACCCGGTCTACCAGCGCCTGGCCAGCAGCCTGGCCTGGGCGCGCCAGCACAGTACCGACCCCATCAGCGTGGCGGATTGGGCACAACACGCCAAGCTGTCCGTGGCGCAACTGGAGCGCCACGTGCTGGCCCTGCTGCAGCTGACACCCAGCCGATGGCTGTTGTCCTTGCGCCTGGAGTTTGCACTGGGCCAACTGGCCACCGACCGCACAGTGGCGCAGATAGGCCTGGACAGTGGCTTTACCGACCACAGCGCGTTCTCGCGTGCGTTCCGGCGCCACATTGGCATTTCGCCCAGCGACTACCGTGTGCTCAGCAACTAAGGCACCTACTTTGCGCCTGTCATACGGGCCAACGCGCCCATGTATAGCTGGTACTTTTTGTTGGCCGGGTTCAGAACAAAAACCCGGTCCAGCAGTGCTTGCACCTCCTGAACCAGGGCCTCGCTCTTGCCCTCCTTGTTCATCAGACCGATCAGTAGTGCGCACAGGTTCAGCAACACCATTTCGCTGTTGGGCAGGTTGCGCAGCGCGGTTCTGAGCAGTTTGGCGCCTTCCAGGAATTCGCCTTTCTTGGCCAGCACCACGCCCTCGTTGTTGATATTGATGACCTCCTGGCGGGACTCCTTGATCAGCGCCGCGCCTTCCATGCCGAGGTTGGCGTCTTCAAAGACCGCCTCGATCTGGCGCGCAATCTCCACGTTCTCATGGTTGTTCTTCACCAGGTCACGCATCAGGTTGCAGGCTTTGTCCTTTTTGCCCAGTGCGAATAACGCTTGCGCCATCTCCATGGAGGTTTCGGCGTTGGCCTTGGCAGGCAGGCTGGCCATCAACTGCTCGGCCTGGGCCATGGCGGCCTCTGCTTTGTCGGCCTGCCCCATCTTCTGGTAGACGGCGCTTTCTGCCGCCGCGGTCTGGATGGCGGCCTCCGGGTTGTCCTTGAAAGCGGCCTTGCTGCGCGCCAGCACCTTCAGGGCCTCATCCGGTGTGTCCTTTTTCGCAAAGACCCGGGCCAGCCCGGCGTACACCGACGCACTCTTGTGGGTGGAAAACTCGCTGATCTTGATATTTTTCTCAAACGCCGCCTGCGCTACATCCAGCTCACCATTGCGGTACGCGGCATCGCCCAGTGCCTTCTGGCGCGCCGGGGAATTGGGCGAGAGCCGAACCGCATCCAGCAACACCTGCTGCGCCTGTGCACCGTCACCCAGCGCGACCAGGGATTTGACCAGCCAGTCGGACGCCTCGATGAACATGCGGTTTTCTTTCAGCACCTGCTGGAACACATCCCGGGCGGCGGCGTAATTGCCGGTCAGGTAGTGGATCTTGCCCACACCGGTGCGGGCCCAAGGCACGCTGCGTGTTGCCAGCACGGACTCGAACAGGGCCTGGGCCGGTTCAAAATCGCCCAGCGTGATCAGCAAATCGCCCTTGATGCGCAATATCTCCTGTGGATTGGGAGACTGGCCCTGCAACTGCTGGTCGCACTGCACCACCGCACCGGCGTAGTCCTTGGCCTTGATGGCCGCTTCAATACCTCCCAGGGACTGCTTGCGAACGATCAGCTTCTCCAGCCGGGTCTCCAGCAGGCTCTGGTTGATGGGTTTGAGCAGGTAGTCGTCGGGCTTGACCTCGGCGGCGCCCATCACCATGTCGGTGGTTTTTTCGGCCGTGACCATGACCCAAATGGTGGACACACCGATGTAGTCACGCATGCGGGCTTCGTCCAGCACCTGCTGCCCGTTCTGGCCAAGCCCCAGGTTGAAGTCACAAATCACAATGCCGTACTTGTGCGCACGCAGCTGGCTTAAGGCTTCCTTGCCATTGGCGGCCGTGTCCACCTGCGTGACACCCATGGCTTTTACAAAATCCCGCAGCATGGTGCGCATGCCCTGGAAATCATCAATCACCAGAATTTTGGCCTGGGTCAGGGAAACGGTCATGGTCTTGGTCTTTCTCTGCCAACAGATTTAGGGAAGCCGCAGTACAAAACACCCACCGCCAAAAGCGCCACCGTTCTCAATCGTGAGCATCCCTTCGCGACCGGCGTTCTTGTGCATGCCGGCCACCTGGGACGAGAAATAAAAGCCCAAACCGGTGCTGCCACTCAGGAAGTTGACGCTCTTATTGGCAGACACCCCGTCCTTGAGCAGCATGCCCGGTGGGTAACCCTGCCCGTTGTCTTCCACACGCAGTTCCAGCACGCCGTCGTTGGTAAACGCCGCCACGCGGATCTGGTCTTGTGTGTAGTTGTAGGCGTTGTTCAGTGCATTGACCAGCACCCCCTCAACCAGATCGCGGTCTACATACCAAAAACAGTCTGATTCGCAATCCACGGTGATCGTGACGCCCTTGAATTCCATGATGGAGCAGTTTTGCAGAATGGCCTCTTCCAGCACCTCGCGGATGTTGTGCTCGCTGATATCGATGGGATAGATGGACTTGCCCAGCTTGTACAGGCTCAATAACTGGATGAGGTTGGAGTTCATCCGGTTGGCCTGGTAGATCACATGACCCAGGTGCTCGAAGCTTGGGGTATCGCCGCGCTCGCGGCATTGGGTCGCGATACGCTCCAACGCACTGACCTGCACGTTGAGCGAATTCTTCATGTCGTGGATCGATGAAGCAATCAGGTCGGTGAAACTGATGTTGTCGTGTGCCATGTCTTACCCCTTGTGGTCCAGCCGCGGGATGGGGAGCAATTTCTTCACGGGCAGACTCCTGAGGTTTAATCAAAGAACTGGCTGGCATGCACGACCATAAAACAATGTATTCCAAATATGCAAACTTCACAAATGCTTCGCCATGGCGTGGTTGCCAGGCTGTACACCGGGCTGCTGCTTTGCCTGGCGGTGACCGCGCTGCAGGCTTCCCCCCGCACGCCCACGCAGGACTCCGAGGTGCTGGAGCGCCTGCCCTTCAGGCCCGGCGACACCACCGCCCGTGAGCTGGCAAGCCTGCGCGGTGCCGTGGCGCAAAGCCCCTCGGACCCGGAGCCCACGCGAGCCCTTGCACAGCGTTACTTTGACCTGGCCACGGCCCGCGGAGACCCCCGGTATGTGGGTTATGCCGATGCCCTGCTGGGCCGGTTCTCCGCCACCATGACCGCCCCGCTGCTGCTGGTGCGTGGCATGGTGCGCCAGTACCGCCACGACTTTGCCGACGCGCTGAACGACTTTGCGGCCGCATTGCAACTGGATGCCGACATGGCTGGCGCACATGCGTGGCGTGGCGCCATCTTTCTGGTGCGAGCGCAGTATGCAGAGGCCGCAAAAGAGTGTGAGGCCATGGGCAAACTGGGCCGCCCGGTGTTGTCTGGCGGATGCAGGGGTTTGACGCAGGCCTATACCGGCCAATTGGCTACAGCACTTAAAACCCTGCAGCACGCGTTGGACACAACCCGCGACGACAACCAACGCCTCTGGCTGCACACCCGCCTGGGCGAGGTGGCTGGCTGGCTGGGGCAGACCGCCCTTGCTGAACAGCACTACCGCCAAGCCCTGGCGCTGGGTATGGACGATGGTTATCTGCTTGCCGCCTGGAGCGATTTCCTGCTCGATCAGGGGCGTGCAGACGAGGTAGCGAAGCAACTCGCCAAGTGGGAGTCTTCCGACGGCTTGCTGCTGCGCCTGGCCGAGGCCGAAACCCTGTTGAAGCGCCCCAGTGCTGCCGCCCATGTGCAAGCGCTGGGTGACCGCTTTGCGGCGGCCAAGCTGCGCGGCGACACGACACACCAAGCCGAAGAGGCGCGCTTCCATCTGCGCCTACGCAAGGACTCCAGGGAAGCACTGCGCCTGGCTTCAGAAAACTACCGTGTGCAAAAGGAGCCACGCGATGCCCGCATCGTGCTCGAAGCCGCATTGGCCGCACGCGACCCAACTCCCGCACGCCCCGTGCTGGACTGGCTGCAGACCACCGGCTTTGAAGGCCAACCCCTGCGTCTACTGGCACAACAAATTCAGCAACTGCCTACGACCACCACCGGAGGTGCCAAATGATGCGCCACCTATGGCTCTTGCCACTGCTGTTGTGTCTGCACTTACACGCCAGGGCACACAAAGCCAGTGACAGTTATCTGGTCGTCGCCGCAGAAGGCGCCGCCGCCACCGCGCAATGGGACATTGCATTGCGCGACATCGACTTTGCACTGGGCCTGGACCAGGACAGCAACGGTGAGATCACCTGGGGTGAACTGCGCAGCCGCCAGGCCGACATCGCAGCGTGGGCCCTGAGCCGCCTGGAACTGACGCGTGGCGGCGGCGCCTGCCCCTTGCAAATCAAGGAACTACAGGTCGACGAACACACCGATGGCGCTTCTGCGGTACTGAAGCTCACCGGCACGTGCGCGGGCGCGACCGGCCCCCTGGGCTTGCACTACCGCTTGCTGTTTGACCTGGACAGCCTGCACCGGGGCCTGCTGCGCGCAACGGTGGACGGCAGCACCCACACCGCCGTGCTGTCCCCCACCAGCGGAGCCTTGCAATTGGGCACTGATGGCATTTCACGGCTGCAGCAGT
>JAZKDY010000098.1:42605-50656 GCA_040387325.1 Pseudomonadota bacterium
CTGGTTGAGGGCGTGTGGCACATCTGGATTGGTTTTGACCACATCCTGTTCCTGCTGTCGCTGCTCTTGCCCGCCGTGCTCGTTCTTGACGGTAAGACCTGGCGCGGGGCCGGGCGTTTTGGCCAGGCCGGCAAAGAGGTGCTGTGGGTGGTGACATCCTTCACGGTGGCCCATTCCATCACGCTGTCGCTGGCGGCCTTGGGCCTGGTGTCCCTGCCCTCGCGCCTGGTCGAGTCCGCCATCGCCTTGTCGGTGGTGCTGGCTGCCGCCAACAATGTGTGGCCCGTCGTGGCCCATCGGCGCTGGGTCGTCGCGTTTTGTTTTGGCCTGATCCATGGTTTTGGTTTTGCCAGTGTGCTGGCCGAACTGGGCCTGCCCACGGATTCGCTGGCGCTATCCCTGCTGGGCTTCAACCTGGGTGTGGAGACCGGACAACTGGCCATCGTCGCTGTCTTCTTGCCCCTGGCATTCGCGCTACGCCACACCGCGTTCTACCGCAAAGGTGTGTTTGTGGGGGGATCACTGCTAACCATGCTGGTGGCCGCACTGTGGCTGGTGGAGCGGGTGTTTGATACCCAGCTCGTCACGGGACTGGGCTTCTAGTCGGCACCACAGGCCATCTGCACCCTGTTGCGGCCCGCATCCTTGGCGGCATACAGGGCCTTGTCGGCCTCTCCGATGAAGTCGGCCATGGACTGGTCCTTGTCGGCCACGCGGGAGACCACGCCCAGGCTGATGCTGACGGGAATACGTTTGCCGCGGTAGATAAACGCAATGTTTTCCACCGCACGGCGCACGCGCTCGGCAATCTCTGCGCCCTGCTCCGGGTGTGTGTCGGGCAACACCATGGCAAATTCTTCCCCGCCGTACCGTGCCACCAGATCACTGGCACGGCTCACGGTATTGGACAAGGCAGCTGCCACCAGTTTCAGGCACTCGTCCCCTGCCAGGTGGCCGACGGTGTCGTTGATGCGTTTGAAGTAGTCAATATCACCCAAAATCAGCGTCAACGGAGCGCCGGTGCTGGCGGAGCGGGTCAACTCGTTCTGCAGCAGTGTGTCGAAGTAGCGCCGGTTGTGCACATTGGTCAGTGCGTCAGTCAGGCTGAGCTTTTCCAAAGCGGAGTTGGCGGATTCCAGGTGGACCATCGCCATTTCCAGATCGGACGTGCGGTCTTGCACCCTTTGCTCCAGTTCTTCATTGGCTTGTGTCTGCAAAGCCAGCGCCAGACTCTGGGCTTGCAGCTTCTCTTCGCGCTCCTGCTCCACTTTGCGCGACAGGTCCAGAGACTCCTGCTGTGCCGCTTCTTTGGCCAGCTTCTCCCGCCGGATGCGCGCCGCAAGCGCAATGGAAAGCAGCACGGTCTCCACAACAAAGCCCAGGTGCTGCGAGTTGTCGACCCACACATTGCCCTCAATGGCCCCGAACATGTACAGCAAGGTCACCAGGGTGGACACAATAATCGCCAGCCAGGCCACCATGAAATACACCGCCAGCACGTTGCCCCGCATGATCAAACGCACCGAGGTGTAAATCCCGGCAAAGGTTGCAAACAGCCCGCCCACGGTCACCAACAGGCCAGTAAGGCGGGTAGACGGGAAAATTGTCACCACCACGACCACCAGCCAGTACAGGTTGATGCACTGGTTCAACCGGTTCAGGTGCGGCTGCGCCTTGCCCAGATCCAGAAAGCGACGAAAAAACACACTCGCCGTCAGGAAGCTGCAGGCAGCAAAAAACGCATATCCATTGAGCTTGAGCCAGGTGCTGCCATCCCATAAGTACAAAGGACCGTAACCGGTGACCGTGAGCTCGTACAAGACGATGGCCATCAGGTAGGCTGAATACCACCAGAAACTGCGGTCATGCGTGAAGATGTACAGGCTCAGGTTGTAGACAAACATCACACCCAGAATGCCAAAGAGCAGTCCCATCAACACGCCGTGGTCGTACCGGTCGGCCACAAAAGCCTCTTTGTCCCACACCTTCATGGGGACCACGAAGTGGGTATCGGTCTGTACCCGCAGGAAAACGGTCACCTCTTCGCCCGGTTTCACATCCAGCGGAAAACGGGGTGTTGCCTCCTTGACCCGAGGTCCACCAACGCTGCGCAGCAGACCTGCGCTGTGGGATGCCAGCCATTCACCACGTTGCTGATGGAACTGGTGGAGGTCCACACTTTTGAGCATCGTCCAGTTGATGGCCAGAAGCCAGTCGTTGAAGGCGTCATCCCCGCCAAGCACCACGAAGCGTATCCAGACCGGGCGTACTTCACGCGAGAGATTGATCTTCTTGCCGGTATAGGGCTTCCAGCGCACGGCCATATCCGGGCCCATCGCCTGTTCACGTGTCAGGTGTTCCCCCGGTTCTTCGGTCAGCAGCGCAACACCCCGGTCTACCGCGACTGACTTCGTGCCTTTTTCCAGCACCAGCGCATCGGGTTGCGTCTGCGCTTGGGCAACGCCCACAACTCCCGCCAGTAATACACAACACGCCAGCAGCCAGTGCCAAGCAAAAAACCACTTCCGGGGTGTCGGGAGGGAGGAAAGAAAGCGGTGCATTACAGCGGCAGAAGAGATGCAAACATGGCGGCAGCGCAAACTGCCGGATTCCTTCCGACAATGCCACACTGCACAACTCTATTGGCTCGGTGGAAACCCGCACGGTGGTCGCGCCGGGCAGAGACACCCATATGCCCCACAATCGGGGCATGACCGATGACGCCACCCCCCACCAACGACGGGTGCGCTATGCCGGCACCCACCCCAAACGATTTGAAGAGAAATACAAAGAGCTGGACCCCACCCGCAATGCCGAAGCGATCCAGAAGGTGATGGATAGGGGCCAGACCCCAGCGGGCATGCACCGCTCCATCTGCGTTGACGAGATCCTGGGCATCCTCAACCCCCAGCCTGGCGAGATAGGCCTGGACGCCACGCTGGGCTTTGGCGGCCACACGCAGGAAATCATGCCCAAGCTGTTGCCTGGTGGGCGCCTGTACAGCGTGGACGTGGACCCTATCGAGCTGCCCCGCACCGAGGCACGTTTGCGCAAGCTGGGTTTCCTGCCGACCGAGCTGGTCATACGCCGCATCAATTTCTCCGAGCTGGCCACGCTGTTGCCCGAGGCCGGTGGTGGGTTTGACGTGGTGCTGGCCGACCTGGGCGTGTCGTCCATGCAGATCGACAACCCGGCGCGGGGCTTCAGCTTCAAGGCCGACGGCCCGCTGGACCTGCGGCTGGACCCCAGTAGCGGCCAGTCTGCATCTGAACTGTTGCAATCCGTCACCCGCCAGCGCTTGCGCGACCTGCTGGTCGACAACTCCGACGAACCCTTTGCCATCCCGCTGGCCGCCGCGCTGCAAGGCCAGTACCTGGAGACCACCACACAACTGGCCGACCTGGTCCGCCTGACGCTGAGCAATACGTTCAAGCGCACCATGCCCGAAGAAGAACGCCTGGCCGAAACCAAGAAAGTGCTGCAACGCACCTTCCAGGCGCTGCGCATCGAGGTGAACGACGAGTTTGGCGTACTGGACCGCTTTCTGGACTTGCTGCCGTCCTGCATGAACCCCGGCGGCCGGGTCGCCATTCTGAGCTTCCACTCCGGCGAAGACCGGCGCGTGAAGAAGGCCTTTCAGACTGGCGAGCGCAGCGGCGTGTATTCCAGTGTGGCCAGTGACCCGATGCGCGCCTCGTTTGACGAGCGGCGGGCCAATCCGCGCTCCACATCGGCCAAGCTGCGTTGGGCGGTGAAGGCATAACCACTTCAATACGCTACTACTTTAATAGCAGCACCATCATATTCCGCGGTGGCTACAGGCCAATTTCACATAACTTTCTGGCTAACGGGGCCCCGGCCAGTGGGCATTGAGCAGCCGGTTGGAGATGGAAACACCGGGTGGTGCTTCGGGCTGCACATCCTCTGGGCCGAACCAGCGGGCCTCGGCGATCTCACTGGCGTCCGGCGTGATCTCGCCGCCCGCGTATTCGGCGGTAAAGGCAATCATCAGCGAATGCGGAAACGGCCAGGACTGGCTGCCAAAGTACTGCAGGTTCTTCACCTTCAGGCCCACCTCTTCCATCACTTCCCGGTGGATGGCCTCTTCGATCGACTCACCCGCCTCCAGAAAACCCGCCAAGGCACTGAAGCGGCCAGTGGGTGACACCACGTGGCGGGCCAGCAGAATGTGGTCACCCTTCTTGATCAGCACCATCATGGCTGGCGAGATACGCGGGTAGGCGACCATGCCGCACGCCGGGCACTTGTAGGCACGCTCACCGCTGGCCAGTTGCATGGGGTTGGCGCAGTGGCCGCAAAAGCGGTGGGTGCGGGCCCATTCGGCCAATTGCACGGCACGGCTGGCCAGACCCAACAGGGCTTCGTCCATGCTGCCGAACAGCGACCGCAGCGGGACGAAGGCAAAACCTGCCTGGGGTTCCAGTTCGGCATCCACCCAGGTCGTACAGCAGTAACGTTCTTGCCACAGACCGACCGGAAGGAACTGGTCAGGCTGCAAGCCGTGCAGCGCAAGGCCCACACGGGCATCGGGCAAACCCAGGTCGTCTGCGCGAACCAGCAACTTGCCGTTTCTGAAAACAAAGGCTATGGGGTCGGGATGCGCTTGCGCGGTCATCAGCGGAACAAATTCCTGGGGTGTTTGCAGCATGTTGCGATGGTATGCGTGGCCGTTATTGGCCAATCAGTATCGCAGCTTATGGAGCCGCTGAATCTCTGCGTTTGCCTACTACGACCGCCTCTGGACCTACCGCAGCGAGGGTGCCGGGGGTACATTTCAGCGAACACGTTTTGAGGGGGAGTGGGGCATGAAAGTCATCGTATTGGGCAGTGGTGTGATCGGCACGTCGGTGGCGTATTACCTGGCCAAGTCCGGGCACGCGGTAGAGGTCATAGACCGCCAGGCCGGCCCTGCGCTGGAGACCAGTTTTGCCAATGCCGGTGAGGTGTCGCCCGGTTATTCATCCCCCTGGGCCGGACCCGGGGTACCGATGAAAGCCATCAAGTGGATGCTGATGCGCCACAGCCCACTGGTCATCTGGCCCGTGCTGGACCCGAACATGTGGCGCTGGGGCCTGTCCATGCTGGCCAATTGCACCGAGAAGGCGTACGCGATCAACAAGAGCCGCATGGTGCCGATTGCCGAATACAGCCGCGATTGCCTCAAAGAGTTGCGAGCCGAGACCGGCATTGTGTACGACGACCGCGCCCAGGGCACGCTGCAGCTGTTCCGCACCCAGGCGCAACTGGACGGCATTGCCAAAGACGTGGAAGTGCTCAAGGACTACAAGGTGCCGTTTGAGGTGCTGGACCGCGCGGGTTTTGTCAAGGTGGAACCAGCTCTGAAGTTGACGCAAGAGAAGTTTGTCGGCGCCCTGCGCCTGCCCGGTGATGAGACCGGTGACTGCTTCAAGTTCACCAACAAATTGGCAGAAATGGCCGAGGCGCTGGGCGTGAAGTTTCGCTACAACACCAGCATCGACGGCATCGAGGTCAGCGGTGGCAGGGTCAGCGGTGTGCGCACCAGTGCCGGCACCTTGACGGCCGACCACTACGTGACGGCGCTGGGCAGTTTTACGCCCCAGCTGGTCAAACCCATTGGCATCCATATTCCGGTGTACCCGGTCAAGGGTTACTCCATCACGGTGCCGGTTACCGATGCCAACTTTGCGCCCGAGTCCACCATCATGGACGAGTCACACAAGGTGGCCGTGACCCGCCTGGGTGACCGCATCCGCGTGGGTGGCACGGCCGAGCTGGCAGGTTTTGACATGACACTGCGGGAATCGCGCCGCGACACACTGAACCATGTGCTGACCGACCTGTTCCCCAAAGGCGGTGATGTGTCCAAGGCCACCTTCTGGTGTGGCCTGCGCCCCATGACGCCAGACGGCACACCCATCGTCGGCCCCACGCCCTATGCCAACATGATGCTGGCCACGGGCCACGGCACCCTGGGCTGGACCATGGCGGCCGGCACGGCGCGGATCATTGACGATTTGATCTCCGGGCGTAAACCGCAGATTGCGCTGGATGGTTTGGCTATGGACCGCTACCCACGGGCCTGGCGCGGTTAGGGTTTGCCGCTGCGCTCAACCGCTGCGCGGGGTCGCTGCCGCAGCTAAGAAGCCTTGGAGAGCACACTGATATGTCAACTACTTTGTTGACAAAATAAATTACACACTCTACATTTGTAAACATATGAGTTTACAAAATAAACCCGCACACTCTGCCCTGCTGGTGACCGCCGCCTGCCTGGTGGCGTTCTTCTCCACCGTGGGGGCGGCATTGCCCTACCCCATACTGCCGCCCTTGTTTGCGGCAGATGCGGCCAACAACCTGAACCATTTTTTGGGCTTGCCGCCCAAGCTGTTGTTCGGCGTGGCGCTGGCCATCAACCCCGTGGGGCTGCTGATAGGCTCCATGCTGCTGGGGCCGCTGTCTGACCGGTATGGCCGCCGTCCGGTGTTGCTCCTCACCGCACTGGGTGCCGCCGCAGGCCATGCCATCACGGCGGTCAGCCTGCTGAACCAGTCTTACCCCTTGTTCATAGTTGCCCGCTTTGCCACCGGGCTGATGGAAGGCAATGCCAGTGTGGCCCGGGCCTTGCTGGCAGACCAGTTGGAGGGGGCTGCCCGTGTGCGTGCCTTTTCGCTGCTGAACAGTTCCTTGTACATGGGCTGGCTGGCTGGCCCCTTGCTCGCCGGGCTAACGCTGCACTGGGGTGTGACCATGCCGTTCTGGGTGGCCGTGGCAGCCCTCCTGGCTACAGCGGCCATCACCGCCGTAGCGGTACCGCGCCAGGGCGCCAGCACGCTGTCCACCAGTTGGTGGCAGGTAGTGCAACACCAAAATGCGCTGAAGCTGCTCAAGCACCCTGAATTGCGTACCTTGCTGACGGTGCAACTGGCGTTCACCTGCGGTGTCACGGCGTTTTATGAGTTTTATCCGCTGTGGCTGGTCGAGGTGACCCATTTCGATGCACAAGGCATTGCATGGACTACGGCCGGTCTGTGTGGGGTGATGACTGCCGCGTCCGTTCTGGCAGGGCGTGTGGTCCGCAGCAGCCCCTTACAGCAGGCCAGCCGGTTCGCACTGCTGTGTGCAGCCTGTATTGCGGCGGTGGGATTGGGCAACCCCCTGCTGGGTGTGCTGGCGATTGTGGTGTTTGGCATACCCAATGCGTACTACAACGCCATCATGCCCGCCTGGTGCGCGGAGCGTTATGGCCACCTGGGCCAGGGCGCGGTCATGGGACTGCTGTCGACCATTTTTTGCCTGGCCAATATCCTGATGGCGATGCTGGGCTCGGTGCTGACCTTGATCGATACACGGCTGATACTGCTCGTCGGTGCGGGCCTCTCTGCGTGGGCGGCCTGGCGCATCCAGCAATGGAGCCAATCACCATCCACCAGTGCCCAAGTCGAAGGTGCGCGCCCATGAATACCAGCGACCATATCCTCTTTCTGCTCAAGACACGCGGCCCCAGCACGGCTCAGCAACTGGCCGAGCATTTGCAGCTCACCTCCATGGGCGTGCGCCGCCACCTCGATCTGGGTCTGGAAAAAGGCCTGCTGCTGACCGAAGACCGGGCCGACAAGGTGGGCCGACCGGCACGCTACTGGCTGCTCAGCGAGGGCGGGCATGCGCGTTTTCCCGACCGGCACAGCGAACTGACCGTGCAGTTGATTGCCCAGGTCCGTACCCTGTTTGGCGATGCAGGTCTGGACAAGCTGATCACCGCCCGCGAGCAGACCAGCGAGGCCAGCTACACCACACGCATGGCGGGCAGCAAAACCCTGCCGCAAAAAGTGGCCAGCCTGGTGGAGGCACGTGATGCGGAGGGGTATATGGCAGAGATGGAAAAGCAGACCGACGGAAGTTTTCTGCTGATCGAAAACCATTGCCCCATCTGTGCGGCGGCGACCGAATGCCAGGGCTTTTGCAAGTCAGAGCTGGATGTTTTCCGGCGCACCCTGGGGCCAGACTGTGCGGTAGAACGTGTAGAGCATGCGCTGGCCGGCGCGCGCCGC
>JAZKDY010000099.1:0-35175 GCA_040387325.1 Pseudomonadota bacterium
TGTCCAGCATGGCCTCGTCCATGTTGATGTCGATGACCTGGGCGCCGTTTTCCACCTGCTGGCGCGCCACGGCCAGGGCCTGCTCGAAGTCACCGTTCAGGATCATGCGGGCAAAGGCCTTGGAGCCTGTCACATTGGTGCGTTCGCCGATGTTGACAAAAGTGGCGCGGGGGGCGGCTCCATCCTCAGACGGAGCGGTACCAATCGTGACCGGTTCGAGACCGGACAGCATCATGGGGGGAACAGCAGAAATAGAAGACATGCATCTCACCTGTAAAACAGCGAACCAGGTGAGCGTCGTTGGGGACATCCAAGCCTGACAGAGCCACCGGGTGGCCTGCTGCAACGCTCCTTGGATGGTCCAATTTTAAGGGAGAACCGGTGTGTTTTGCGTGCCGCGGTGGTTTACCATCGCTCTCACCACCACCAAACAGTTGTTGTTTGTGCGGCAAAGAGGCGGGCACCACGGTCATGAACCCTGACGACACTACCCCGGACAACCCCCCAGAGAGTCAGCGCATTCGCGCGTTTGAAATGGCGGCCGAACTGCTGACAGCGCCCAATGCACTGATGCACCTGTCGCTGGAGGAGGCCCGGGTCGTGGTGGGTTACATGACGCCCCAGTTCATCCCCAACAACACCACCTTCATCCGCGAGGGCGACGCCGCGGATGAAGGATTTATGGCCCTGCTGCTGGAGGGCGAGGTGGTGGTTGAAAGCGTGACGGTGAGCCGCACCGAGCCGCTGACGATCCGTGTACTGGGCGAAGGCAGCCTGGTCGGTGAGGTGGGTCTGGTGGACGAGGAGCCGCGGTCGGCCTCCTGCACCACCAGCGCCGATTCGCTGTTTGCCATTCTGACCCGCGAAGCCTTCAAGGCCTTGATCAACGAGGAGCCCCGCATAGGTTCCAAGCTGCTGCTGGCCATCGCCGCCCGCCTGGCCGAGCGCCTGCGTGACAACGCCCGCAAGCTGCGCCTCTACGCCAAGCTGGCCAAGGCCATGCAGCTGGAGATTGACCGGGCCTTGCTCCAGCGGCCATAGGTTTTTAGAGAAAAATGCCTCTAGCCCCCGTGAATACTAGTGGTTGCGCTATATAAATAGTAGCGTTTGTTTTTGGGGCGCCAAGCCTCTGGGCGGCAGGACATTTTGCTCCGTGTCCCCCGCCCGCTTTGCGGGCTCCTCCTTTACCTGCGCAAAACGCCCTGCCGCCCAGAGGCTTGGGTACTGCTTTTAAGCGGCTTCCTTGTAGAAGAAATTGCGCCGCACGCTGCGCCCTGGCAGCGGTGCCACCGCATGCGCAATCGCGCCAATGTGGTCCGGCGTCGTGCCGCAGCAGCCACCCACAATATTCACCAGGCCCTCGGCCGCGAATTCGCGGACCAGGCGGCTGGTCACGTCGGGTGTCTCGTCAAAGCCGGTGTCGCTCATGGGGTTGGGCAGGCCGGCATTCGGATAGCAGCTGATAAACGTGTCCGGCGCGACGCGGTTCAGCTCCTGGATGTAGGGGCGCATCAGCGCTGCGCCCAGCGCGCAGTTCAGGCCGATCGCCAGCGGCTGGGCGTGGCGCACGCTGTGCCAGAAGGCGGTGACGGTCTGGCCAGAGAGGATGCGGCCCGATGCATCGGTCACCGTGCCACTGATGATGATGGGCAGGCGCTCGCCGCTGGCTTCGAAGTATTCGTCAATCGCAAACAGGGCGGCCTTGGCGTTCAGCGTGTCGAAGATGGTTTCGACCAGCAGCACGTCGCTGCCACCTTCGACCAATGCTTTGGTCTGGTCGTAGTAGGCCTGGCGCAGTTCTTCAAATGTCACATTGCGGGCGCCGGGGTCGTTTACGTCGGGGCTGATGCTGGCGGTCTTGGGTGTGGGGCCTAAAGCGCCGGCGACAAAACGGGGCTTGTCGGGCGTGCTGTACTTGTCGCAGGCGGCGCGGGCCAGTTTGGCGGACACCAGGTTCATCTCCACCGCCAGGTCGGCCATGTCGTAGTCGGCCTGGGCCACGGTGGTCGCGCCAAAGGTGTTGGTTTCGATCAGGTCGGCGCCGGCGGCCAGGTAACGTTCGTGGATGTCGGAGATGACGTCCGGGCGGGTCAGGCTCAGCAGTTCGTTGTTGCCTTTGACATCGCGGTGGAAGTCGGTGAAACGGTTGCCCTGCGCGCCGGGGCCGGTATAACCCTCGCCGCGGTACTGCGCCTCGCCCAGCTTGAAGCGCTGGATCATGGTGCCCATGGCGCCGTCCAGGATGGCGATGCGGCTGGCCAGAATGCCAGGCAGGGCCTGGCCACGGGTGTAGGACAAAGTCTTGGAGGTCATGGATGCGGCTCACTTTCTCGGGTGCAGACAAGTGAGCGCGGTTGGCAAACCCAAGCCTGGCAACCTGTGGCGAACTGTTGTACACAGTGCCGGGCCGCTGCAGCGCTCCTTGGGATGGCCGCATTTTAGTTCACAACGCAGCCCCCGCGCCGCCTGCAGGGCCTTCGCCCTGTGCCTGCCCACCCGCCAGCAGCTGTGCCAGCGGTACCGGGTAGCCCACGGAATAGCCTTGCGCGTAGTGCACACCACAGCCGCGCAGCAGCTCCAAAATGGCGGGGCTTTCGACAAATTCGGCCACGGTTTCCTTGCCCATCAGGCAACCGATTTCGTGGATGGACTTGACCATGGCCAGACTGATGGCATCGGTGGCAATGTCGCGCACAAACTGGCCGTCTATTTTCAGGATGTCCACAGGCAGGTTGCGCAGATAGGCGAATGACGACAGGCCGCTGCCAAAGTCATCCAGCGATATCTTGCAGCCCAGCTGGCGCAGGGTGTCAATGAAATGCCGGGCCGTGATCAGGTTGCCAATGGCCGCCGTTTCCGTGATTTCAAAGCACAATTTATGGCAGGGCAAGGGCGTGTGGGCCAGCGTGTCCAGCACGTAGGCCATGAACATCTCGTCCCCCAGGGACTGGCCCGACAGGTTGATGGAGCACTGGTCAATCTGGTCCTGGTGCAGCACCATCCATTGCAGTGCGTGGGTCACGACCCAGCGGTCCACGCGGGACGCCAGGTGGTAGCGCTCCACCGCAGGCATGAACTGGCCGGGCATGACCAGGGTGCCGGCATCGTCGCGCATGCGCAGCAAAAATTCGCAGTGCAAACCGCGCCCGGCGGTGGGCCCGATGGGCACAATGGGTTGCCCGTACAGCACGAAGCGGTCCTGTTGCAGCGCGCGCTCTATGCGGCTGACCCACTCCATCACGCCATACCGTTGCGCCAGTGCGGGGTCGTCGCTGGAATACACATGGATGCGGCCGCGGCCCGCATCCTTGGCTACAAAGCAGGCGCTGTCGGCGGCCTGCAGCAGGGCGCCGACACTTTCGCTCTGGGCGTCCAGCACCACCATACCCACGCTCACCCCCACGCCAAAGCTCTGGTCCCGCCACGCAAAGCGGAAGGCCGCCAGGCTGAGCTGCAGCCACTCGGCGATCCGCAGCGCCTGGGCCACGGTCTGGTGGGTCAGGATGATGCCAAACTCGTCGCCGCCAATGCGGCACAGGTGGTCTTCGTCGCGCAACACGTCTGAAAAAAGCTGGGCAATCTGGCGCAGGAGCTCGTCGCCCGCCGTATGCCCACAGGTGTCGTTGACCACCTTGAATTCGTCCAGGTCCAGGTAACACACCACGTGGTGCTGGTCCTGGTCCCGGGTGCGGTCAAAACACTCGGCAAGTGCCTGCTCAAAGGCCCGGCGGTTGCCCAGTCCGGTCAATTCATCGTGCGTCGCCTGGTAGGCAATTTCCTTGCTCAGGCGGCGTTGCTCGGTCACATCCCGGAACACCAGCACGGCACCCTGCACCTCGCCGTCGGCATCGCGGATGGGCGACACCGCCGCCTCTACCAGCAGGTCACCCTCCAGCCGGTGGGCCAGGTTCAGCTGGGCATAACGCTGGGTTTGTGCGGTCGCAATGGCGTGGGCCACCAGACCTTCGCCAGGCGCCACCATGCCGCTGTCCTTCACCTGGAACACGCTGGCGTAGGGCCGTCCCACGGCGCCAGCCAGGGTCCAGCCGGTCAACGCCTCGGCTACCGGGTTGAGGTAGAGCAGCTCGCCCTCGGCATTGGTGGTGATCACCGCATCGCTGATGGAGTGCAGCGTGACCTGCAGCCGCTCCTTCTCCTGGTAGAGCGCGTCTTCTGCGCTCTTGCGGGCCTGCATGAAGCGCACCCGGTCCAGTGCCACGGCCACATGGCCCGCGAGGGCCCGCATGAAGTCGAGCTGCCACTCGGCCGGCGGGCGCACGCCTTCGGCATCGCCAAAGGTACCAATGCCCACCACACCCAGGCGCTCGTCGGCCAGCAGCAGCGGCACGTTGACGATGGTGCGGTTTTGCAGCGCCGCTACCACCTCCTTGTTGGTGCGCGGGTCGGTGCGGGCATCTTCCACCACCACAATATGGTCGGCGGCCAGTATTTCCGCCAGCATGGGGTCCCCGGCGATGGGGATGTCCATCGTCTGCGCCACCGCGTGCAGGGACAGGAACTCGGGGTCCGACGTGGCCTGGCTGATGACCGAGACAAAGCCGGGTCGATCGCCAATCAGCGCCAGCCAGGCGTGGGGATAACCCAGCACCTCCTCCACAATGGGCGCAACCGCCGCCAGAATGGCCGGAAGCGTCCACGCGCGTTCCAGCCGCTTGCACAGCAGCAACAAAGCCCGGTTTTGCACCTGGGTATCCAGCACGGCGGGCTGTTCCAACATGGGTTCGAGTGTAGCGACAGGCATACCCGACAATAGGCGGGTTCTCCCTATGCCCGGTACTGCCGCCATCCCTGCGCGCCGCTGCCGGCCCGCAGACCTTCAGTTCACCAGATGTATTAGGTGTTTTCACCCTGTAGCCCTCGCCCTGATTGCACCAAGAGCTCCTATTTTGATAGCAGACACTTCCATTTCCGACAGCACCCTGCAAGCCTGTAGTGAGGTATTGCGCACCGTGTTTGGTTATGCCAGCTTCCGCGGACCGCAGCAGGCTATCGTGCAGCACGTGACGGGCGGTGGCGACGCACTGGTGTTGATGCCCACCGGCGGCGGCAAGTCCCTGTGTTACCAGATCCCGGCCATCGTGCGCCAGCAGCAGGGGCATGGCGTCACCATCGTCATTTCGCCGCTGATCGCGCTGATGCACGACCAGGTGGGGGCCTTGCATGAGGCCGGGGTCAGCGCGGCGTTTTTGAATTCCACGCTGAGCGGCGAAGAGGCCTACCAGGTGGAGCAAAGCCTGCTGCGGGGCGACACCACGCTCTTGTACGCCGCGCCGGAGCGGGTGACCAATCCGCGTTTTCTGGCGCTGCTGGATTCTTTGTACGCGCGCAACCAGTTGAGCTTGTTCGCCATTGACGAGGCCCATTGCGTGAGCCAATGGGGCCACGATTTCCGCCCGGAATACCGCGCACTGACCGTGCTGCATGAGCGCTTTTCCGGCGTGCCGCGCATGGCGCTGACCGCGACGGCCGACGACCTGACACGCGCCGACATTCTGGAGCGCCTGCAGCTGGAGGACGCGCGGGCCTTTGTCAGCAGCTTTGACCGGCCCAACATCCGCTACACCATCGTCGAAAAGCGCGAGGCCGTGCAGCAGTTGCTGCGCTTCATCGAGCGGGAGCACGAGGGTGACGCCGGCATCGTCTACTGCCAGTCGCGCAAGAAGGTGGAAGACGTGGCGCAGACGCTGGTGGACGCTGGCATCCGCGCCTTGCCCTACCACGCGGGCCTGGACAGCAAAGTGCGTCAGGACCACCAGAACCGCTTTTTGCGCGAAGACGGCGTGGTCATGGTCGCCACGATCGCCTTTGGCATGGGCATCGACAAGCCCGATGTGCGCTTTGTCGCGCACCTGGACATGCCCAAGAATATTGAAGGCTACTACCAGGAGACCGGCCGCGCTGGGCGTGACGGTTTGCCCGCCTATGCCTGGATGGGTTATGGCCTGCAGGACGTCGTCAACCAGCGCCGCATGATCGACGAGAGCCCGGCGGGCGAGGAATTCAAACAGGCGCTGCGCGGCAAGCTGGATGCGCTGCTGGGCCTGGCCGAGGCGACAGATTGCCGCCGGGTGCGGCTGTTGGCCTACTTTGGCGAGCAATTGGGTGATGGCCCAAGCTACCGCTGCCAGAACTGCGACAACTGCATCAACCCGCCCGATATCTGGGATGGCACCGACGCCGCGCGCAAGCTGCTCAGCACCATTTACCGCATCCAGCAGTCCAGCGGCATGTCGTTCGGGGCTGGCCATGTGATGGACATCGTGCGCGGCAAAACCACCGAAAAAGTCACCCAATACGGCCATACGGCGCTGAGCACCTTTGGCCTGGGCGCCGATTTCAGTGAAATCCAGTTGCGTGGTGTGCTGCGCCAGCTGATTGCCATGGGCGCGGTGGCGGTGGATGCACAGGCATTTAATACCTTGCAGCTGACGGAACAGTCCCGCGCCGTGCTGCGGGGCGAAGTGCAGGTGCAGTTGCGCGAATCCGTCTCAACCCCCGCCAGCCGCAGCAAGAGCAAGCGCCCGGGCGCCGGTTCTGCCGTGGTCAAGGCGCCGATTGCGCTGGATGGGGATGGTTTGGTGCGCTACGCGGCCCTGAAGGCCTGGCGCGCCGAGGTGGCGCGTGAGCACAATTTGCCCGCTTATGTGATTTTTCACGACGCCACGCTGGCCGCTATTGCCAAACGGGCACCGCAGACCCTGGATGATCTGCAGGGAATCAGCGGGATTGGGGCGAAAAAGCTGGAGGCCTACGCGCAGGAGGTGCTGCGCGTGGTGTCCGGGATTTAGGCTGCGGAGCGGCGGAAACAGGTCTCGTAAGACATCGCCGCACCGGACATGGTGTTTTGCAGGCGGGCGATGGCACGGCTGTGGCGATTGCCGCCCTTGGAGTCACACACGTGCTGGCTGTGGTGTTGGATCAGGGCCTGCAGCTTGCTGCGGCAGGCATCCAGTACACCGGCGAAATTGAGAGCGATATAGGCCGAGTGATCGGCATGGGTATGGCGGAATTCGTCGGACCAATAGTCAAACAGTTGCCATTGGTAAGTACCTTTTTCAGGAACCTTGATCGTCTCTTTGTTCATATCAACACGTCAAAATGAAGAAGAATGGATACTGGTCAAGGCGCCTGGCTTCACTTCCAACGGGCCGGCGATTGATTGCATCCGCATGCAGATATGACGGTTGATGGCCGGAACCGGTTGACACGGTTTCCGCACTATTTTCGGGCAAAGACAGCAAAATTAGTGCATGAACCCTATTCCCCGGGCCTCCCGCACCTCGGGTTTGATGCGGTGCTCCGCTTCCAGTTGCTCCAGAAACTCGGCGGGTTCGAGCTGCGCATCCAGAATGGCGTTCTGTCGTTTGACGGCCGAAAAATCCCCTACGCAGAGCTGGTCCAGCGCGGTCAGACGCTTTTCCAGGTCCCGGTCCAGCCGGCTGGCATCGCCCGCGCAGGCGTCCGCGACAAACAAGGCCAGCCGCTGCGCCCGGGTCAGCGGTTTGAACTGGATCTTGAAGGTGAACCGGCGCAGGGCGGCCTGGTCTATGCGGTCCATCAGGTTGGTCGTGCAGATGAAAATGCCGTGGAACCGCTCCATGCCCTGCAGCATTTCGTTGACCTCGCTAACCTCGTAGCTACGCTGGGCGCCCCTGCGATCCAGCAAAAAGCTGTCGGCCTCGTCGAGCAGCAGAATGGCGTTTTCGGTCTCGGCCTCGCGGAACATGGCGGCCATGTTTTGTTCGGTCTCCCCCACGTATTTGCCCATCAGGTCGCTGGCCTGGCGCACATGCAAAGGCTGGGCCAGGGTGGATGCGATGTGTTCGGCCAGCGCCGTCTTGCCGGTGCCGGGTGGGCCGTAAAAACACAGTGTGCCGTGGCCGCGCGCCTGCAGAGCCTGCACCATGCGGGGGATTTCAAAGCGGCTTTCCACGTTCAGCAAGGCGGGGTCATAGCGGCTGGCCGCAATCAGGTGCGCGCCGGCTGCGGCCCGGTTGCCCAGGGCCTGGTCGGCATTTTTAAGCTGGCGCTCGATCAGAGTTTCCAGTGCGTTGACGGTCTCGGCCGGGGTGTTTTCCGCGCAGGCCAAGCCGGCAAAACGCACGGCGGTGCGGATCTGCGCCGGGGTCAGCCCCTTGCGTTTGGCCAGTCGGCCGACGAAGGCATCGGACACGGCGACGCCGGTCAACGTCTTGCGCACCAGTTCTTCGCGGGCACCAGGCGGTGGCGACTTAAGCTCCAAGTGGTAGGCAAAACGGCGCCTGAAGGCGGGGTCTATCTGCTCGATCCGGTTGGTGACCCAGATGGTGGGAACCATATTCGATTCAAGCACCTGGTTGACCCAGGCCTTTCCACTGACGCTGCCGTTGGGTGGCGCGGCATTCGCATCGGCCCGAGCCATCCAGTGTGCGGCTTCACTGGAAATTGGGGGAAATACGTCTTCGACCTCGTCAAACAACAGCGCGGCCTGGGAACTGCCTTTGAGGAAAACCTGGGCGATTTGCAGTGAGCGGTACCGGTCCCGCCCACTCAGGGAATTCCCATCGCGATCGGCATATTCCACTTCAAACAATTCCAGCCCTGCGGATTGGGCTACGACCTTCGCCAGCTCGGTCTTGCCGGTGCCCGGGGGGCCGTACAACAGCACATTGATGCCGACCTCCTGCCGCGCCACGGCGTTGGACAGGAGATTGCACAAAACCCGGGCGTCGTCGGCGACAAAAGTAAAGTCGTCCATGCCCAATGCACTTTTGGCCGACAGGCGCGTGAACACCGCCATCAACTCGGCCTGGTCGCGGTAGGGACGCATCAGAACTGGCGGCAGTTTTTCGCTGACCTTCATCAGGTCGGCCAGGTCGGTGATGTTGTGCTCGGAGATCAGGTTTTCGACCAAGCCAATGCGCTCCAACCGCGAGCCTGCGCGCAAAGCCTCGGCCACCTGGTCGGGGTTGACGCCAGCCACTTCTGCGATTGCGGCATAGGCTTCGGGCGCATTGTTGACCTTGAATTCGACCAGAATGCTGCGCATGTCGCGCTGGTAACGTGCCAGAGTGCCGTACAGCAACAGCGCGCGCTCAGCCTTGTTGAGCTGCAGCAGGCCGGCCAGGGCATTGATATTTTTCTCCACCAGCGTGGATTGGCGCTTCAGGGAATTGCGCAGCCACTCACCCGTTACCGTCAGCACTGATATCAAATCCTTGGGCTGGTCCTTGGCGTATTCGTCCAGAAAGAAATACAGCGTGGCCTCGTCATACGGTCCGCGCCAGGCACCGTGGCGGGCCAGGAACTCGGTAGCGTCCAGTGCTTCGTGGCCGCGCCACAGTTCGTTACTGACACAACGCCGGGCCAGGAACTCACGCAGCCGAGACAACACCGATACCGGCCATACCAGATGGCGCCCGGCCAGGCCAACAATGCCGTTGAAGTCGCGGCGCACGTTCAGGCCCGCGCCTTGGCGCGTGGCCAGCGTGAGTACAAAGTGCGAACACATCAAATCCAGCACCGGCGCCTCCAAGAGGCCCGGCGAGGGAATCAAGTGCCCACCCAGGGGCTGGGACAACAAACGCTTGGCCATCAAATGCCTCCAGCACAGTTGTTTACGGGGTCACCATACAGCAGACTGGCGCAAGATGGAAGTCTTGGGGGCAAGATTTCCAAACGGACAAAAAGCATCACAATGGCAGGATGATTGAATTCCAAGACATCCAGGCGGCCGAACAACGGCTGCAGGGCCACCTGCTGCGCACACCCTGCGTAGCGTCGCAAACCCTGTCCGATATCACTGGTGCCCAGGTGTTTCTCAAGTTCGAGAACCTGCAGTTCACCGCATCCTTCAAGGAGCGCGGTGCCTGCAACAAGCTGGCCCAGCTGACGCCGGAGCAGTCCGCCCGCGGCGTCATCGCCATGAGTGCGGGCAACCATGCCCAGGGCGTGGCCTACCACGCACAGCGCCTGGGCTTGCATGCTGTGATCGTGATGCCGCGCTTCACACCCGGCGTCAAGGTGGAGCGCACGCGTGGCTTTGGCGCCGAAGTCATATTGCATGGGGACACGCTGGAAGAATCCCGCAGCCACGCCTTTGCGCTGGCCGAGCAACGGCAACTGACTTTTGTCCACCCCTACGACGACGACGCCATCATTGCGGGCCAGGGCACGGTGGCGCTGGAAATGCTGGAAGACGTGCCCGATCTGGACACCCTCATCGTGGCCATTGGCGGCGGCGGTTTGATATCGGGCATGGCCACCGTGGCCAAGGCACTGAGGCCGTCGATGGAAGTAGTGGGTGTGCAGACCGTGCGTTTCCCCGCCATGTTTAATGCGATCCAGGGCACGGCACACCCGCAGGGAACCAGCACGATCGCCGAAGGCATCGCCGTGGGAACCCCCGGCCGTATACCGATGGATGTCATCCGCGCGCGGGTGGACGACTTGTTACTGGTTGATGAGGGTGACATCGAGCAGGCCCTGGTCATGCTGCTGGAAGTAGAAAAGACCCTGGTTGAAGGCGCAGGCGCCGTTGGACTGGCCGCCCTGCTGAAATACCCGGAGCGATTCAAGGGCAAACGCGTGGGACTGGTGTTGTGCGGCGGCAATATCGACCCATTGCTGCTGGCCGCCATCATCGAGCGTGGCATGGTGCGCGCCGGCCGTCTGGCACGCATCCGGGTCGGCGCGCGAGATGTTCCGGGTTCACTGGCCCGCATCACCGCCACCGTGGCCGAGGCCGGCGCCAATATTGAAGAGGTCCACCACCAGCGGGCCTTCACCACGCTGTCGGCGCAAAACGCCGAGGTGGAGCTGGTTGTCCAGACCCGTGGCCATGCCCATGTGAACGAGGTGCTGGCGGTGTTGCGGCAGGCCGGTTTTGACGCCCAGCTCGGATAAGCCCGGTGTATAGGTAAAATCCTCTGCAAACCCCATTTGATGCCCAGAAGGAATCCCCATGTCCGCACCCACGCCTGCACCCGCACCTGACCACCACGTTGATGCTGTTGAAGCCATCGTTCCCCTGATTCCCGTTGTGTTGCCTGTCGTGGGCGGTGTGCTGATTTTCCTGTTGGCGTTCATCGCCGTGTACATGGCATAAGGCCGCCTCAGCGCCTGGCAATAGGGTGTGATTGACCCGCGGCCTCGCCCGCGGCCCGATCACACCGCTTTTTCTCCCCCTCTTTCGTTTGTTACTGCGCCTACCCGCGCGGCGTTGCCTTGCGCGCCCTCACAACCGCTGCCCGTCGAAAACGATGCATAACGTCATGCTAGTTTTGCATGGATGTTGCAGGTAACCGACATGTAACCGCGGTACCAGTTCTTAAAATGCCTTACCCGCCCCTGCAGTCTGCGTGAGACAGGGGGACGGTTGTATCTACGTGTTTCTGCAAAACGTTTTCTCAAAGCCAAAGGGCGGCCTTTGTTTTGAAAAGACGATTTTCAAACTAGGAGCTACCGTATGAACGCACCCATGATGCAGGGCTTGAAACTGAACACGCCCAGTTACGTCAAAAACCCCAGGCTGATCGCCTGGGTGGCCGACATGGCCGCACTGACCAAACCCGACGCCATTTACTGGTGCGACGGTTCCGAAGAAGAATACCAACGCCTGTGCCAGCAACTGGTCGATGCCGGCACTTTCAAAAAGCTCAATCCAGCCAAACGCCCCAACAGCTTCCTGGCCTGCTCCGACCCCTCTGATGTGGCCCGTGTCGAAGACCGTACCTACATCTGCAGCGCGCAAAAAGAGAACGCCGGCCCCACCAACAACTGGATGGCCCCGGCCGAGATGCGCAAGCTTCTCGAATCGGGCCAGGACGACGGTACCCCCGCCCTGTTTGACGGTTGCATGCGCGGCCGCACCATGTATGTGGTGCCTTTCTCGATGGGCCCACTGGGCTCCCACATCGCCCACATCGGTATTGAACTCTCCGACAGCCCCTATGTGGCGGTCAACCAGCGCATCATGACCCGCATGGGCAAGGCCGTGTACGACGTGTTGGGTGTGGACGGCGATTTCGTCCCCTGCATGCACACCACCGGCGCCCCGCTGGAACCCGGCCAGGCCGACGTGAAGTGGCCTTGCAACAAGACCAAGTACATCGTCCACTACCCTGAAACGCGTGAAATCTGGTCCTATGGCTCTGGCTACGGCGGCAACGCGCTGCTGGGCAAGAAGTGTTTTGCGCTGCGTATCGCCTCCACCATGGGCCGTGACCAGGGTTGGCTGGCCGAACACATGCTGATCCTGGGCGTGACCAATCCCCAGGGCAAGAAATACCACGTGGCAGCGGCCTTCCCCAGCGCCTGCGGCAAGACCAATTTCTCGATGTTGGTACCACCAGAAGGTTTCGAAGGCTGGAAGGTCACCACCATCGGTGACGACATCGCCTGGCTCAAGCCCGGACCAGACGGCAAGCTGTATGCCATCAACCCCGAAGCGGGTTACTTTGGTGTGGCCCCTGGCACCAACACGCTGACCAACCCCAACTGCATGGCCAGCCTGAATCAGAACGTGATCTTCACCAATGTGGCGCTGACCGATGACGGCGACGTCTGGTGGGAAGGCATGGAGAAAGACGCCGGCGCCATGCCCGCGCACCTGATCGACTGGCAGGGCAAGGACTGGACACCCGCCATTGCCAAGGAAACCGGCGCCAAGGCCGCCCACCCGAATGCCCGTTTCACCGTGGCTGCCACCAACAATCCCGCGCTGGACGCCCAGTGGAACGACGCCAACGGCGTGCCCATCGACGCATTTATGTTCGGCGGCCGCCGCTCGACGACCGTGCCTTTGATCACCGAAGCCCGCAACTGGGTCGAAGGTGTCTACATGGCAGCCACCATGGGCTCCGAGACCACTGCTGCTGCCACCGGCCAGGCCGGCATCGTGCGCCGCGACCCGTTTGCGATGCTGCCCTTCATGGGCTACAACATGAGCGACTACTTCCAGCACTGGCTCAACATGGGCGACAAGCTGGCCCAAAGCGGCGCCAAGCTGCCCAAGATGTACGCGGTGAACTGGTTCCGCAAGGGTGACGATGGCAAGTTCGTCTGGCCCGGTTATGGCGAAAACATGCGCGTGCTGAAGTGGATGATCGACCGCATCGAAGGTACGACCCCAGGTATTGAAAACGGCTTTGGCGTGAGTCCTGCCTATTCGGAGATCACCTGGACCGGTCTGGATTTCACGTCCGCCCAGTTCGATTCCGTCACCAGCCTGGACAAAGCCGCCTGGAAAGAAGAGTTCGCCCTGCACAGCGAGCTGTTCACCCAGCTGGCCTACCACCTGCCACAGGCCCTGGTCGACACCAAGGCCCGCCTGGAAGCCCAACTGGCGGCCTGAGGAAATAACCCCCACGATGGTCGCTTCGCGTACTGCGCTGCGCGCCGAGGGGGTACAGCCTTGCTTGGGGCGGCCCGACGCAGCGGCTATAGGCACTTGAAGTTCGCATGCAAAAAGCCACCCGCGGGTGGCTTTTTCTTTGCGCTGACGGATCAGCGACGGCGTGTTGGATCAGCCTTGTATCTGGCGGATCGAAGCCATGCGGATCTCGGCCATCACGCGGTGGTCGTGGCGGGCCAGTTCCCACATTTTTTCGTCCTGTCGGCGCTCGGCGCGGGCCTTGCGGTAAGCACTCACCCAGGCGGCGCCGGTGTCGGACATCCTGCGCAAGGGCGTAGCCAAGATGGCCAGCGCGGCGAAAGTCACCGTCCACAGGGCGACCCAGGCGGCCAGCATGTGGCCGTCGGTCCAGCTGTCGATGACCTGGTCAGCCGTCACCAGCAAAGCGGCCATGCCGGCTGCGAGCAACATGCCGGCCAGGGGGCGGGACTTTTCTTCAGTGTTTGTGGTCTTGGGCAAGACGGCTTGCGCAGGCATGCGGCTGGCGGCTGTAGGGGTAACGTGTGCGAGGTGTGTCATGGCAAATTCCTTTGCAGAGTTGACGGGAAGCGAATCAAAAGAGGAGTCTTGAGCTAGCATGGGGTGAATACTAAGGGTTAACACTAGTATTGGTCTACTTTATGTTGGTGATGTTTGGTATTCACCGTGGTTATGATTGACGCCATGCGCGACATCTCCTTGCGGACCCTGGACCTGAACCTGCTCAAGGTATTTGATGTGGTCATGTCCGAACGCAGCCTGACGCGCGCCGCCGAACATTTGGCCCTGACCCAGCCGGCCGTCAGCAATGCGCTACGCCGTCTGCGCGAGGCGCTGGGTGACGAGCTGCTGGTGCGCAAAGGCCGCACGCTGGAGCCAACACCCCGTGCCGAAGCCTTGTGGCCCGCCGTGCGCGGCTGCCTGCAACAATTGCAGGCCTCCCTGGCACCGCCGGACTTCAACCCCGGCAGCGCGACGTCCACCTTCATACTGACCATGGCAGACGCCACGGCCGCCGAGATGATGCCAGGCCTGCTGGGCATCATCACCGCACAGGCACCCCATGTGTCCCTGCGGGTGGTGCCGCTGACCACGCGCGACCCGCGCCAACTGCTGGAAGACGGCCATGCCGATCTGGCCGTGGGCCATTTTCCGGCTGTACTGGCCGACCTGACGGCGCGCAACCAGGCCGGCGACACGGCAAGCTTTTTGCACCACCGCCTGTTCTCGGGCGACTATGTGTGTGTGATGCGCAAGGGCCACCCACTGGCGCGCGAGCCGCTGACCTTGCAGCGCTTCTGCGAGGCGCGCCACATGCTGGTCAGCTTTTCGGGCCGGCCCTATGGTTTTATCGACGAAGCCCTGGCCGCGCTGGGCCAACGCCGCCACGTGGTGCTGACCGTCAACCAGTTTTTCACCGCGGGCAAGGTGGTGGCGCAGTCCGATGTGCTGACCGTGCTGCCGCGCCACTTTGTCGGTGTGACCGGTTATGCACAGGAACTGGCACTGCGCGAGCTGCCATTCCCGGTACCACCCATCCAGGTGGATGCCTTATGGCATTTGCGCAAGGACGCCGACCGCTCCCACGCCTGGCTGCGTGGCCAGATCGCCAATATGGCGGCCAAGGCGTTTTGACATGGTGATGAAGATCCAATTGCTGTCCGACCTGCACCTGGAGGCCCATCCGCACTGGAAGGCCGAGCCTGCTCCTGGCGCCGACCTGCTGGTGCTGGCAGGCGACATCGGCTCTTACCAGCCAGGCTCGCAACTGGTGGACAGCGACTTTGGCCTGGGCCAGTTTTCACCCCATACCGGTTGGCCGACACCGGTGATTTTTGTCCCCGGCAACCACGAGTACGACGGCATGGACTTCGACGAAGCCCATGGCCGGCTGCGTGAGACCTGTACACGCCTTGGATTGATCTGGCTGGAACGTGAGACTGTGGTCATGGGTGGTGTGCGTTTTGTCGGCACCACGCTCTGGTCTGACTTTGACGCCCTGGCGCCTGCTGCTGCACCACAGCCGGCAACCCGGCATGGTGGTGCCCAGGTCAACCCTCTGGCGCAGCAGCTCAAGGCCCGGGACAAGGCCTTTCGCGCGGCCAACTATTACTTGCGCAAGACAGAGACTACGCGCCATGGTGAGCCCTGGCTGGCCGAAAACCTGCGCGAGCAGGCCCTGGTCTGCCAGGACTGGTTGCGCACCGCGCTGGGTCAGCCGTTTGATGGACCCACCGTGGCCATCACCCACTTTGCACCCAGTCTGATGAGCGCCGACCCGCGTTACGGCCTGACCCCCGGCACCGCCGGCTTTTGTAATGCGCTGGACGATCTGCTGCCGCACGCCCAACTGTGGCTGCACGGCCACCTGCACGCACCCAGCGACTACGTGCACCGCGGCTGCCACGTGGTCGCCAACCCGCTGGGGTATGCACGCAAGAATGAGCAGGCCAGCTTCCAGCCGAAGGGCTTAATAGAAATCGGGCTCTAGCCCCCGTCGAATATAACAATATCGCTATTCTTTTGATAGCGTACGTACAAAACTGGCAAAACGGGGTACACCCGCATCCGTCAGCCCCCGGTACCGGTAGGTCACCACACTTCCAACCGGTGGCGGATCGCGGCGCTGGGTATCCGACAACCCCGTGCCAATCTTGAAGCGCACACCCGGCGCTGCCGCATTGCCGCTGGCCACGGTTTCTACCAGCAAGGCGCCCAGCATGCCGGTGTATTTGCCCTGCCCGGCCTGGTGGCCCAGCACGCGGGCCTCGGCATCCTCATGTGGCTTGACCTTCAGCAAATCCCCATTGCGTGTGGCGGTGTACAGCGAGGCACCGCGGTGCAGCATCAGCCCCTCGCCGCCGGCTTTCACCACACGGCGCATCTGCGCCTGCAGCGCGGCGTGGGTCGTAGCCCGGGTCTGCACAACGGGCACCACCCAGGGTTGCGCAATCTGCGCCACGGTGGCTTGCAGCGCGGGAATACGTTCTGTGAACGGGCCGCCGTGTGCCGGCATGTCAAACACCATGAAACGCACGCCGCGCCAGGCCGCATCGTCCGGTACCCGCTGGCGCACCGTGGATGTCGCCTTTGCAAACTGGCCGCGCCCGACCCACAACTCCCCGTCCAGTGGCGTGGCGGGCCAGCCTGCGGTGAACCAGGCTGGCGCCTGCACACGCTCACCGCCGCGGGTGAAGAGCTGCTGGCCATCCCAGTAGCCGCGTATGCCGTCGTATTTCTCGCTGACCCAGTAGTCGGCCAGATCGATGCCCGGGTGGTAGACCTTGGCCAGCATCAGGGCAGGCGCGTTGGCGTCCGGTGTCTGGGCTGCTGCGTGCGGACCCGCAAGCATGCCCCCCACACACAACAGGCCGGCAAACGCCAACACATAACGGCTCAAACGCAAAGGCATGTTCATATCGGGCTTCCTGTTGGCGGGTTGGGCGCAGCATAACAAGCCATGACAGTGGTGTTGGCAGAGACATTCCCCCTGCCAGGTTGATGCATATCAACCCCTGCGGCAAAGGCATCGCTACACTGGCCTTCATCCCAGCTTAGGAGCTCCCCATGAAAATTCTTCTGGCCGTTGACGGCAGCGCATACAGCAAGAAAATGCTGGCCTATCTGGCCACGCACGAAAGCATGTTCTCCAAGGACCATGACTACACGGTGTTTACTGCCCAGCCTGCCTTGCCCACACGCGCACGCGCAGCGGTCGGCAAGGACGTGGTGGACAGCTACTACGCCGACGAGAGCGAAAAGGTGATTGCCCCGGTAAGCAAGTTTTTGCTGCGCCATGGCATCAATGCCAAAGGTGTCTGGAAGGTAGGGTCTGCGGGCGCCATGATCGCCAAGATGGCCGAAGACGGCAAGTTTGATCTGGTGGTGATGGGCTCACACGGCCACGGCGCCTGGGCCAATCTGGTCATGGGCTCGGTTGCTACCCAGGTGCTGGCCCACTGCGGCGTGCCGGTGCTGATGGTGCGATAACCGCTGCGTTAATTAATGCGCTTAACGCGCGTTCAGGCCTTCAAAGCAGGTGGAGAGCACCAGGTCAATGATCTGGTCGTTCTCGTACAGGCCACCCATCTTCAAAAACTCCAGCACCGGATCGCAGGCGCGGGCGTACAGCGTGTACAGCACGGAAATCGCCGGTAGTTTGGGGTTGATGGCGCCCTCGGCCTGTGCGGTTTCAATCCAGGCGCCCAGGCGGTCGCTGACCTCCATCAGCCCATCCATATAGGCGGTATTGGCCATCAGCGTGGTGCGCAGACTGGAGTTCTGGCTCGGCAGGGACGGCATCTCGCCATTGAGCTTCAGGCCCATGGTCCAACGCACCACGGTGCGCAGCTTGTCCAGCGCCGATGCATCGGGCGGCAAGGTGTTCAAGAACCGCTGCGCACGCTGCATGACTCCCACCATGGCCGCTGCGGCCAGCTCTTCCTTGCTGGAGAAGTGTTTGTACAGGCTGGCCTTGGCGATGCCGACCTGGGCCGCCACCTCGTCCACGGTCATGGCTTCAAAGCCTTTTTCGGCCAGTAGCTGGTTGACCACCTTGATGATGGCGTCTTCACGCGCCAACAGCATCTGGGCTTTGAAGGATACTTTGGGGGCGAGGACGGGGCTGGAATGCATGGCTACAGTTTAGCCGCGGCCGTCAAAATATATGGCGGAAGGCCAATTTATGACCGCGTGGTCTTCAATGCGACTGCTGCGGCACTCGATAGGGCCGCCGTCAAACGGTCGATGACCTGCGAGTCCAGATTCCAGCAGTGCCAGTACAAATTGATGGGCAGCGTGACGTCAGGCGCCAGGTTGACCAGCTCTCCTTTGGCCAGAAGTTTCGCGACCTGCAATTCGGGCAACACACAGGCGCCCCAGCCCGCCAGCGTGGCGCGCACCTGGCCTTCGGAGCTGGGGACAAAACGCTGGCTCAGCGCAACGCGGCGCAGGCCACACGCCAGGCTGACGAAATCAGTCTGGAGGTCGTCCTTGCGGTTGAACGCGATGAAAGGTATGGAGCGAAAGTTGTGGGGCGTCAACCCTTGCGGGCAATGGGCGCTGGCATAGGCGGGGCTGGCAACCGCAACATAGTGCATCACGCCCAGTGGCAAAACCTTGCAACCCCGCAGTGCCTGCTTCAGCGTGGTGACACAGCCCAGCACCTGGCCTTCGCGCAGCCACTCGTGGGTGAAATCCTGGTCATCCGTGATGATTTCAAGGGGTAAGCCCTCGCTGACTATTTCGCCCAGGGCGGGCAGCGCCCAGGTGGCAATGCTGTCTGCATTGATGGCAATCGAGATGCGGTCTTCTTCCCGCATGGCGCCTGTGCCCGGGGCCAGGTCCTGCAAGTCGCCTTCAAGGTCCGCGCGCAACAGGCGCATCTGCATCGCGTGTTTGATCAACAAGCGTCCGGCAGACGTGGGTTTGATGGGGCGACTGCGCACCAACAGTACGGTGCCCACCTGGGCTTCCAGCGCACGCAGGCGCTGGGACACGGCCGACTGGGTAACGGACAGGCGTACCGCGGCACGCTCAAAGCCACCCTCTTCCACAATGGCAGCCAGGCATTCCAGCGCGTCCGAATCAAAGGTTCGCATAGTTCATTTCCGCCAAGCTATTGCAGGGGTTTGCAATGCCTGGTGACGGTGCCGCCAGCGGTCTGCTCCCTGCAGGTCATTAGTTTAACTAATGTTTCAAGAGGCGCCGGACAGGGCCGTTGTGGGGCCGCGCGCGAGGCTTGCAACATGCGTTATGGGACGGTGTTTTCAACTTATGGCCTAATACTGCCTTTGCAAACTTAGTCAGGACCGTTAAATGGGCAACCAAATCGTCACCGAAGCAGACCGTAAACGCACCCCCCGTCCCGCAACCTTGCCAGGTTTTACGCTGCCCACCGGCGGCCGTGGCCAAAAGGTCAGCCTGGAACGCGGCGTCGCGACACGCAGCAAGAAGAACCCCGGCAAGCGCTCGAAAAAGGGCGGCTAAGCACTTAGCCCCCACGCTCCGCCGCTGCGCGGGTCGCTGCCCCCCGAGGGGGCTAATTCTCCTTGGGGCGGCCCGGCGGAGAATTGCCGCTTTCCTTCGGGTTGCCGTTGGCTTTCGTGGCATGGGCCAGCTCCAAGCACTCCTGTAGTGCCCGCGTCGCCCGCGCAATCTGCGGCGAACGCCTTGTAATCGCAAAAAACTGGCAGTCGTATCGGAACACTGCCGGGTCGATGGCGCGCATCTGGCCGCCGCGCACAAAACTCTCTGCGTAGTGGTCAGGCAAAAAGCCCAAGAACTTCCCCGACAAAATCAACGTGGCAATCGCCTCCTGGTCAAAACCGGTCGCCTTGCGTGTCAACCGCACCTGCTGGCTGATCTCCATGTTCGGTGAGTGGTAACCCAGGCCGGCAAACTGGTGGGCGCGCAGGCCATCCCAATCCTTGGGCTGCTTCGCTGTGGTCGCAGCAAACAACGGGTGCGCCTGGCCGCAGTACAGCAGCATCACCTCGTCAAACAGCAGCGTGTATTCCAACGTGTCCGAATTGCGGTGGCCGGGGATGATGCCGATCTGATACTGCCCGTCCAGCACGCCGCGCTCGATCGCCGTCAGCGTGGCCACGTGCAGGTTCAGCGCCACGTCGGGCGCCTGCTCGGTGAATAGCGCAATCGCCTGGGCGATATGGGCCTGCGGATTGCTCGCTGTCTTGTCGAACATCGCCACATGCAATTGGCCGCCCATGCGTTCGTGGATTTCGTCCACGCCGCTGCGAAACGCGTCGGTCGCGGCCAGCAAGGCCGTAGTCTGGTCGTAAATCTTCTGGCCTTCGGGCGTCAGCGCAAACCCGGCCCGGCCGCGGCGGCACAGTGTCAGGCCCAGGCGCGTTTCCAGGTCCTTGATGTGGCGGCTGACGGTGGAGGTGCCGATATTCAGCTCCAGCTCAGCCGCTGCCATGCCGCCGCAATCGACCACCGCGCGGAACACGCGCAGCAGGCGCAAATCCATATCGCTGATTTGGCCCAAGACAGCGCGGCTCTTTGATTTCATAAGTTGCTAACTAAATAGTGATATGTGGTTCTTTATAAGAGTAACAGAGCGAACCACAATGGCCTAGTTCCCCGCACAGTTGCAGGGCAGGAATGCTTTCGCCCGACTCCAACACAAAGGCCACCGCCATGAAGCTCAACGACACCACGCCCTCCACCGCCGTCACCACCACCAGCGCCTTCCCCGGCGATGCCGCGTGGATGGAGGCGCACTGGATGCCCTACACCGGTAACCGCAACTTCAAGGCCAACCCCCGCATGATGGTCAGCGCCCAGGGTGCGTATTACACCGACAGCCAGGGCCGCAAGATTCTGGACGGTCTGTCGGGCCTGTGGTGTTGTGGCCTGGGCCATGGCCGCGCCGAAATCACCGAAGCCGTCAGCCGCCAGATCGGCACGCTGGACTATTCACCTGCCTTCCAGTTCGGCCACCCGCTGTCGTTTGAACTGGCCAACAAGATCCGTGAACTGACCCCCGAGGGGCTTGACCATGTGTTCTTCACCGGTTCTGGTTCCGAGTCCGCCGACACGTCGTTGAAGATGGCCCGTGCCTACTGGCGCGCCAAGGGTTTGGGCACCAAGACGCGCCTGATCGGCCGCGAGAAGGGTTACCACGGCGTCAATTTCGGCGGCATCTCGGTGGGCGGCATCGTCGGCAACCGCAAGACCTTTGGCCAGGGCATCGAGGCGGACCACCTGCCCCACACCCAGCCAGCGATGGGCTCGTTCTACAAAGGCATGCCACCCACCGGAGCCGAGTTGGCTGATGAGCTGCTGAAGCTGATCGCGCTGCACGATGCATCCAATATCGCCGCCGTCATCGTCGAACCCATGTCCGGCTCGGCCGGCGTCGTGATCCCACCCGTGGGTTACCTGCAGCGCCTGCGCGAGATCTGCACCGCCAACAACATCCTGCTGATATTTGACGAAGTCATCACCGGCTTTGGCCGCATGGGCGCTTACACCGGCGCGGCCGCGTTTGGCGTCACACCCGACATCATGAACGTGGCCAAACAGATCACCAACGGCGCGCAGCCACTGGGCGCGGTGGTTGCCAAGAAGGACATCTACGACACCTTCATGGCCCAGGGCGGGCCGGACTACATGTTGGAGTTTCCGCACGGCTACACCTACTCTGCCCACCCCGTGGCCTGCGCGGCCGGTATCGCCGCGCTGGATGTGCTGGTCAAGGAAAACATGGTCGAACGTGTCGCAGCATTGGCACCGTATTTCGAGCAGGCCGTGCACAGCTTGAAGGGCGCCAAACACGTAGCCGACATCCGCAACTACGGGCTGGCTGCGGGTATCACCATCGCTGCGCTGCCGGGCGAGCCCGCCAAGCGGCCCTACGAGATTGCCATGCGCTGCCTGGACAAAGGTTTTTACGTCCGTTACGGTGGCGACACCATCCAGTTGGCCCCGCCCTTCATCATCGAGAAGGCCGAAATCGACAGCCTGGTGAACGCGCTGGGTGAGGCACTGAACGCAACAGCCTGATATTAAATGCTCCTGTATTGATAGCGTATAAGGCAATCAATTCGGGGGCTATAGCCAATTTCTTCATATAGACACTCTGGAAACACCATGTCCCAACTCCCCACCATTGGCCATCTGATCGACGGCAAACTGACCGACGGCAACGCCGGTGCACGCTCACAAAGCGTCTACAACCCCGCCACCGGCCGCGCCGAAAAGCGTTTGCTGCTGGCCGACAAGACCACCGTCGAACAAGCCATTGCCAGCGCGCAAGCCGCCTTCCCCGCCTGGCGCAACACACCGCCGCTGAAGCGCGCGCGTGTCATGGGCAACCTCAAAGTGCTGCTGGAAAAACATTCGGAAGAACTGTGCGCGCTGATCACCGCCGAACACGGCAAGGTGCTGAGCGACGCCGCTGGGGAACTGCAACGCGGCATCGAGAACGTCGAATACGCCAGTTACGCGCCCGAGCTGCTCAAGGGTGAACACAGCAAAAACGTCGGCCCCGCCATCGATTCGTGGAGCGAGTTCCAGCCCCTGGGCGTGGCAGCAGGCATCACCCCGTTTAACTTCCCGGCCATGGTGCCGCTGTGGATGTGGCCTATGGCCGTGGCCTGCGGCAACACCTTTGTCTTGAAGCCGTCCGAGCGCGACCCCAGTTCCACGCTGCGCATTGCCGAGCTAGCGCTGGAAGCCGGCTTGCCACCCGGCGTGCTGAATGTCGTCAACGGCGACAAGGAGGCGGTGGACACACTGCTGACCGACCCGCGTATCAAGGCCGTCAGTTTTGTCGGCTCCACACCGATCGCCGAATACATTTACGCCGAAGGCTGCAAACACGGCAAACGTGTGCAGGCCCTGGGCGGCGCCAAGAACCATGCGGTGGTGATGCCGGATGCCGACATCGCCAACGCGGTCAATGCGCTGATGGGTGCGGCCTATGGCTCCTGCGGCGAACGCTGCATGGCCATTCCGCTGGTGGTGGCCGTGGGCGATGCCACGGGTGATGCCGTCGTGGCCGCGCTAAAGGTCGAGATTGCCAAGATGCAAGTCGGCCCCGGAACCGATGCCAAGAGTGACATGGGCCCCCTGGTCACCAAGCCACACTTCGAGAAGGTCAAGGGTTATGTGGACCAGGGCGTGAAAGAAGGCGCCGTGCTGGTCGTCGACGGCCGCGGCGTCAGCGTGCCCGGCCATGAAGACGGCTACTTCCTCGGCCCTTGCCTGTTTGACCACGTCAAGCCCGGCATGGTGACCTACCAGGAAGAAATTTTCGGCCCCGTGTTGGGCGTCGTGCGTGTGAAGACCTTGCAAGAGGCCATGGACCTGATCGACGCGCACGAATACGGCAACGGCACCTGCATCTTCACCCGCGACGGTGAGGCTGCGCGTTACTTCACCGACAACATCTTGGTTGGCATGGTGGGTGTGAACGTGCCACTGCCGGTGCCCGTGGCCTACCACTCGTTTGGTGGCTGGAAGCGGTCACTGTTTGGCGACCTGCACGCGTATGGGCCGGATGCAGTGCGCTTCTACACCAAGCGCAAAACGATTACTCAGCGCTGGCCGAGTGCGGGCGTGCGCGAGGGGACGGTGTTTGCGTTTCCCAGCAGCCGCTAACGCTGGCTTGTAAGCGCAGGAAGGGCGGCCTTCAGGCCACCTGCTCCTGCTTTGCATTCCACGCCTCGCACCACGCCGCAAACGTGTGGGCCGCAATCGGTTTGCTCATGAAGTAGCCCTGCGCCTCATCACACTGCAGGGCCTTGAGCTTGTCCCAGATCAGCGCGTTCTCTACGCCTTCGGCCACCACGGTCAGGCCCAGGTTGTGGGCCAGATCCACGGTAGAGCGCACGATCTTGGCATCGTCTTCGTCGGTTTCCATATTCATCACGAAGGACTTGTCGATCTTCAGCTCATCCACCGGCAGACTCTTCAGGTAGGCCAGCGACGAATAGCCGGTGCCAAAGTCGTCAATCGACAGTTTGAAGCCGCGCTGCGACAACACGTTCAGCGTGCTCTGCGCGCGCTGGGGGTCGTCCATGATGGCGCTTTCGGTGATCTCCAGGCAGAAGGCACTGGCCGGCATCTGGTACTGGGTCAGGAGTGCGTCCAGCCGGGCCGGAAACTCCAGGTCCAGCAGATCGCGGGTGGACAGGTTGATGGCCAGCTTGAAACCATCGCCCATGCCACCCAGCGTCTGGCTCGTGCGGGCGGATTCTTCAAACATCCACATCGTCAGCTGGCGCACAAAGCCCGTCTGCTCTGCAAAGGGGATGAACTCCAGTGGCGGTACCAGTCCGCGCTGCGGGTGTTGCCAGCGCACCAGGGCTTCGGCGGCGACCACGCGGCCGGTGGCCAGGCTGAGCTTGGGTTGCAGGAACAGGCGCAGTTCGCCCTGGGCCACGGCATTGCGCAGCTCCGACAACATGGACAGGGTCTCGCTGCTCGACGAATCCAGCGATGCGTCATACACCTGCATCAGCGTGGTGCGGGATTTGGCGGCGTACATGGCCACCTCGGCGCGCGACAACAAGGCGTCCACATCCTGCGCATGCTGCGGGAAGCAGGCGATGCCCATGCTGGCACTCATGTCCACCGTTTGTTCTTCAAAGGCCAGCGGCAGCTCGAACGATTTGGCAATGCGCTGCGCCACGGTGATAGCTGTGTCGGCGCTGGCACCCGTCAGCATCACCGCAAATTCATCACCCCCCAGGCGGGCCACCATGTCGCTGGCACGCATCTCCTGCTGGGTCAGCCGTTTGGCCACGGCAATCAGTAACTGGTCGCCAAAAGAATATCCCAGCACATCGTTGACGTGTTTGAAGCGGTCAATGTCCAGCATCAGGATGGCCATGCTCTGGCTGGTATCACCATCCCTTCCCGCGATGCCAGTCTGTATTTGCGCCTGCACCGCTTCGCGAAAGCGGGCCCGATTGGGCAAGCCGGTCAGGCGGTCCCAGTAGGCCAGTGTGCGGATCTCGTTTTGCTGTGCGCCAATGTTGATACGCATCGCATCGAAGGCCTTGGCCAGCCCACCAATTTCGTCGTGGCGGTCGGTGTGCTGCATGGGCACGTCGTACTGTCCGCGCCCCAGGGTTTCGGTGGCGTGGACCAGGGAGCGCAGCGGCGTGGTCACGCGCCGTGCGGCGAACACACTGCCAATCGCAAACAGCACTACGCCCAGGGCGGTGATCCAGGCCAGGGCCACCTGGGCTTGGCGGAATGGCGCCATCACCTCGTTGACCGATCGGAACAGCAGGGTGCGCACACTGCCAAAGGAGCCGGTGACGAGTTTGACGTTGCGGGCCAACAGTCGGTCATTTTCCATCGGCAGTTCGGTCACGTCCCCCGTGCTGTCTTTCAGCGCCTGCAAGGCATTGGCTGGCAATGTCGTCGATACCACTTGGCGACCTTCGCCTGGCGCCTCACTGGTCAGCGCCAGGTGCATGTCCGAGATGGCACGCATGTCGTCCAGCAGCTTCTGGTTGATGGGAAAACCCATCAACACCCAACCGACGACAACCGGCGCCTTGATCGGCACCAGCACAAACTGGTAGGGCGTGCGGCCCACCAGTGCCACCTGGCTGCCCTGGGCGTCGCGCACACCGGGACCGGTCAAGCGGCCCAGCACGCCGTGCAGCTCGATGCTGTCTTGCCCCTCGCCAACCGCACGCAGCGCCATATCGCTGTCCATCAGCGCGGTGACGGTCGCACCGATGCGGGCGCCGTGGTTCTCCAGCACGGAGCGGATGGTGGCATCGTCCTTGGTATTGACGGCTTCACGGAAGCCATAGTCGGCTGCCAGCAGGGCCGCGCCTTGCTGCAATTTTTGCGCGTTCTGGTCCAGCAGGCGGCGCCACACGCGCTCACCCACCAGCAGCTCCTGGTCCACCTGGCGCTTGGCACTCTGCTCAATGCTGATGCGCACCACGCTGAACACGGCGGCCTGCACGATCAGCAACAGCATCAAAGACAGCAGGACGATGCGGGACGACAGGCCCCAGTAGTCCGGCCGCCACTCCAGCTTCATGGTGTGACGCCCGCCAGGCGATAGTTCAGGTTTGTGTCGGTACTGCCAACTGTGAGCGCCTGCTCGGCAGCCGGCGCACCCACGGCCAGTCCCGGGTGCCAGACCCGCATGCGGTAGTTGCCAGGCGGCACATCCTTGAGCGTGGCGACGCCTTTGGCGTCCCCATTGGAAAAATAGGGCGTCTCCACCACGACCACCCAGGCGCTCATGTTGTCGTGGATATTGCAGCCCAGCACGGCGATGCCTGGCTGGTCAAACACCACGGGGTTTGCCGCCGTGCCGGTATACAGCTTGAGCTCAAACTTCTTGTTGGGCGAGAACGAATACACATGGTGGCGTACCGTGTCGCGATTGGGAAAGGTCACCGCCGTGCCCACCGGAACAACCAAGACCCGGGGGGTGAACTGCCGGGCCACCTGCGCAATCTCGGCGCCGGCCATGGGTTTGGCCAACTGCCTGGCTTCCCGCGATTCCAGGAATACCACCCCCTCGGGCAGTGGCTTGCCCGTGACGTCCTGCAGTTGCACCGACACCGTTGCCGCATGCGCCAGTGGCACAGCGGTCAACGCCCCAATCAACAGAAGCCGGAGGTTCAATGGCATGCCGGGAAATTATCCGTAAAAGGTCAGTGTATAGCGCTTGTCAGAAGACCAGTTGCACCCGCACGGAAAGCATGTCTGCCGCACGGCCATAGACGCTGCCGGTCAGGTAGGCTGCCTGGTATTCCAGCCGCTGCTTCTCACTGAGCGGCAAAGCCCCTCCCACCACGGGGCCCCAGCGGTGTGACTGCCGGTCTGTGCCCAGCCACTGGTTCCAGGGGCCCAGTTCACCAAAACCCTGCAGCCCGGTATGCAGGCGCTGGCTCCAGCGGTACTTGGCCTGCCACTGGTACTTGAGCTGGGGTGCGGCGGCGTTGCCGGGTGCCAGTGACTTCTCAAAAATCAGATTGCCATTGAGCTGTACACGGCCCACATCGGTCTGCAGCACCGGCCCGAACTCCAGTGCATTACCGCTGGCGGACTCCTGGTCCCTGACCAGCAAGGTGTGCAGGGCCACATCCACATCCCATTGCCCCTGGGTCAGCAAAAAATCGTTCTGCCAGTTCAGCGTGCTGGGCACCGAGTTGGCAATCGAGGGACCTATGTAGCTCATGTACAGCTCGGTGTACCAGCGGGAGTTGACGTTGTAGCCTATGCCGATTTCCGGCCACACCACTTCGGAGCCGCCTTTGCGCTGCACGGTCCAGTAGCGGTAGTCCACATGAACCTTGCCCGTGTCTTCGTAAACGGCTACCAGGTAGTAGCCAGGGTCCGCCCGGGCGAAGGCCGGCCACAGCAGGGTGGCGCCCGCTACCAACAAGGCCTTGGCTTTTGTCATCGTGGCTTGCACCATGCTTGGGTTTTCACAGGTTAGGCGTCCAGCATATACCGTCAGGCCCTGGCGGCGATAATCGGGGGCTAACCCGGAACCCTATGGCACTTATTACCTTACTTGACGCCCAGCTGGCATTCGGGCACGTCCCGCTGCTCGACCACGCTGACTTTTCCCTCGAAACCCAGGAACGCGTGGGCCTGATCGGCCGCAACGGCGCCGGCAAATCCTCCATGCTCAAAATTCTGGGCGGCATGGAAAAACCTGACGATGGCACGCTGCAGGTGCAAACCGGGACACGTATCTCGTATGTGGCGCAAGAGCCCATTCTGGACGGCGATGCTACGGTTTTTGCATCGGTTCGCGCCGGTCTGGAGCGGGTTATCGGCCTGATTGAAGAGTATTGCCTGGGCCACGGCGACCTGGACGCCATGCAAAGCGAGATCGAAACGCTGGACGGCTGGAACTGGGAACAGCGGGTGAACGAAACCCTGCAGCGCCTGCACCTGAACCCCGACGCCATCATCAGCACCCTGTCCGGCGGTACCAAAAAGCGTGTGGCCCTGGCCCAGGCCCTGGTCGCCCAGCCCGATGTGCTGCTGCTGGACGAGCCGACCAACCACCTGGACCTGGACTCCATCGAATGGCTGGAAGGCCTGCTGGTGGACTTCAAAGGCTCCATCATCACCATCACCCACGACCGTTCGTTCCTGGACAACGTGGCCACCCGCATCGTGGAGTTGGACCGTGGCAAGCTGATGAGTTACCCCGGCAACTTTGCCGCCTACCTGCTGCAAAAAGAAGAACAGCTGGCGCAAGAGGCGGTCATCAACGCCAAGGCCGACAAGCTGCTGGCGCAAGAGGAAGTGTGGATTCGCAAGGGCGTGGAAGCGCGCCGCACCCGCGCCACCGCGCGCATCGTGCGCCTGGACGAGCTGCGCAGCAAGCGCGAAGCACGCCGCGACGTGGTCGGCAGCGTCAACATGGACGTCAACACTGGAGACAAGAGCGGCAAGCTGGTGGCCGAACTGACCCATGTGTCCAAAACATTCGGCGACCGCAAGATCGTGGACGATTTCACCGCCACCATTTTGCGCGGCGACAAGATTGGCCTGCTGGGCCCCAACGGCGCGGGCAAGACCACGCTGCTCAAACTCATTCTGGGCGACCACAAGGCCGACCCCGCGCCCGCCAACTCCCCCAAGCCCGAACCCGGCCACAGCCCCTGGGGCACCGTGCGCCAGGGTGCCAACATCACCGTGGCCTATTTCGACCAGATGCGCAACGCGCTGGACCTGGACTCCACGCTGGAAGACTTCATCAGCCCCGGCAGCGAGTGGATCGAAATTGGCAACCAGAAGAAACACCGCAAAAGTTACCTGGGTGACTTTTTGTTCTCGCCCGCGCGCGCGACTTCACCGGTGCGCTCCCTCTCCGGGGGCGAGCGCAACCGCCTGCTGCTGGCGCGCTTGTTTGCCCGCCCCGCCAATGTGCTGGTGCTGGACGAGCCGACCAACGACCTGGACATCGACACGCTGGAACTGCTGGAAGACCTGCTGCAGAACTACGACGGCACGGTGTTCCTGGTCAGCCATGACCGGACATTTCTGGACAACGTCGTCACCAGCACGATTGCGTACGAAGGCGACGCCAAGTGGCGCGAGTACGAAGGCGGCGTCAGCGACTGGCTGATCCAGACCAAACGCGCCAATGCCATCAATGCAGCTGCAGGCAAAACAACGGCCAAGCCTTTCAACTACGAGCGCGAGCAGTTGCAAAAGCAGGAGCAGGCCACGGCACAAGTGAGCGCCCAGGCACCGGCTGCCCCCGCGCCCGCCAAGGCCAAAAAGCTCAGCTTCAAGGAACAGCGTGAGCTGGACAGTTTGCCCGATCTGATTGCCGCCCTGGAAGCCGAGCAAGTGGAAATCAACGAAGCCCTGGCCGACGGCAGCCTGTACTCCATCGACAACGTGCGCGCCATGAAGCTGGCCACCCGCAATGCCCAGATTGATGATGAACTGATGGCTGCGCTGGAGCGCTGGGAAGCCCTGGGCCGCCCCACCTAGACGGCTGGCCGGTTACAAAGCCGCAAGAGCGTGGCCACCAGGTGGTCCAGCTCAAACGGCTTGCCCACATGGTCGTTCATGCCGGCCTCCAGGCAGGCCGCGCGGTCCGAGGCCATGGCATTGGCCGTCATGGCGATGATGGGCAGGTCGGTCAGGCCCAGCTGCTGGCGGATGGCGCGGGTGGCGGCGTAGCCGTCCATCACCGGCATCTGCACATCCATCAGCACGGCATCAAACGCACCGTGGTCGGCAGCCACGGCGGCCACCCCCCGCTGGCCGTCGTCGGCCAGCGTCACCTCAGCCCCCTCTTTGGCCAGCAGGCCCTTGGCCACCAGCTGGTTGATCTTGTTGTCCTCCACCACCAGCAGGCGCAGGCCTGACAGGCGCCGTGGTTTGGTCGCCGTCGGGCTTGTCGCCATGGGCAGCACATGGGGCACTTCGGCCAGGGCCAGGCGTATCTGGAAATGAAACGTGCTGCCCTGCCCTAGTGTGCTCTCAAGCTGGAGTTCACCGCCCAGCAGTTCCACCAGGCGGCTGGAGATGGACAGGCCCAGACCGGTGCCCCCAAACCGGCGGGTGGTGGACGCCTCGGCCTGCGAGAAGCCGTTGAAGATGTGGGTCTGGTTTTCGGGTGCGATGCCAATGCCGCTGTCCTGCACGGCGAATTCCAGCAGCGCGTCGGTCTGGGTGCGCTCCAGCATGCGTACCCGCAGTGCCACCGTGCCGCTGTCGGTGAACTTGATGGCATTGCCGCCCAGGTTGATCAGCACCTGCTGCAGCCGCATGTCATCACCCAGCAAACCGCGGGGCACCGCGTCTTCTGCGGCGTAGCTGAACACCACCGGCTTGGTTCCGATATTGGCCGACAAAATGACCGCCAGATTGCCCAGCATCTTGTCCAGGTTGAAGGGCCGCGGGTCCAGCGTCATCTTGCCGGCCTCGACCTTGGAGAAATCCAGAATGTCGTTGAGCAGGCCCAGCAGCGAGCGGGCCGCATCTTCGGTCTTGCGGGAAAAATCCAGTTGCTCTGGTGTCAGCGGTGTGTTTTGCAGCAGTTGCAGCATGCCCAGGATCGCATTCATGGGTGTGCGGATCTCGTGGCTCATATTGGCCAAAAATTGGCTCTTGGCGATGCTGGCTTGTTCGGCGCGTGCCACGGCGTCTTTCAGCAGGGCCTCGGCCAGCTTGCGGTCATGGATGTCCTGGCTGGAGCCCGCCATTCGCACCGCCCGCCCCTGTGCATTGCGGTAGACCTTGGCGCGGGAGCGGAACCAGCGGTAGCCATGGTCCCTGGTCCGCACCAGGTTCTCCTCGTCGTAGTCCTTGCGGCCCGCAAAGGCTTCCGCGCTGGCTTGCAGGTTGCGCTGCTGGTGCGCGGGGTGCAGCAGGTGGGTGAAGCTGGTGGCACTGGCAGGCATTTCTTCGGGTGTGTAACCAATCAGCGTGTAGTAGCTGGGTGACCACCACTGCACATCGGTTTCAACGTCCATCCAGTCCCACAGGCCGTCGCTGCCGCCTTCAATCGCCAGCGCCATGCGGTCCGACATCTCGGCCAGTATTTTTTGGGTTTGTTTCTGCACCGTGATATCGGTGCCAATCTCCATGAAGCCGATCAGCCCACCCTCGGCATCGCGGGTGGGTTGCACCTCGGTGTCCACCCAGTATTCGCGCCCGTCCTTGCTGCGGTTCAGCACTTCAGCACGACAGGCCTCGCCGCGCTCCACGGCTGTCAGCAGGCGCGCGATGACGGCAGGGTCGGCCTTGCCGCTGCCCAGCAGTTCTCCTGGTGTTTTGCCCCGCGCTTCTTCCAGCGTGTAGCCGGTGAGCTGGGTAAACCCTTCGTTCACCCAGGTGATGCGCATGAAGGGATCGGCGATGGTGACCGCGTTGTTGGTGTGCTGCACGACGCGGGCCAGGCGGTCCAGATCCGCGGTCATGCGTTCGGCCAGCCGCTGCGCACGCAGCCGGCCCAGCGCCAGCAGCCACACCGTCAGGGCACTCAGCATGCTGGCCATCACACCCGAGATACCAGCCAGTGCCAAGCTGGAGCGGTCTTGGTTGGCATTGAACTGCGCGTTGCTGCGCAGTCGCAACTGCATCACACGCCCGCCCACCGCAATCGGGTGGACCTGCGTCCAGATCGACCGTGCGCCGCTGGGTCCGTTGAGGCCGTCGCCCGCCAGTGCCGGTTCGCTGCTTTCGGAGTCATAGAGCAGGCGGTCGGCTGCATCCACGGCGCCGTCCCACAACTCCACGCGTATGCTGTTGTCGGCAATGCTGGCCACACCCTTGAGCAGCTCACCCACGGCCATGGGGGCATGCAGCAGGCCTATCAGTGCGGCCTGGTGCTGCTGCACGGTGACCGGGTCTGCACCGTGGCGGTAGACCGGCAAAAAGTAGATCAAGCCCGGTGTCTGCATGCGGTCCTGCACCAGAACCAACTTGCCAGTGAGTGCTGGCTGCCCCGTGTTCATGGCCCGTTCGACGGCTTCACGCCGCACCGGTTCCTGGCCCAGGTCCAGGCCAAATGCGGCTTGGTTATTGGCCATGGGTTCTATGAATTTGACAACAAACAGGTCGGCAGCCGAGCCTTGGGTGTGGACTTCAAAATTGGGGGCAAAGTCAGCCCGCTCTGCGGCCACAAAAGCACTGAGCCGTTCGCGCGGCACCCGTGCCACAAAGCCTATGGCCCGGATGCCGGGCTGCTCGTTCTCCAGATCCCGTGAGTCCACATAGGCCTGGAACTCCCGGCGGGAAATGGTCTTGCTGGCGGCATACGCCCCGCGTGCACCCTTGAGGCCCAGCAATGGCTGGTTGAAGCGGCGTTTGACCTCGGATTCGATGCGCTCGGCGCCCCGGTCAAACACCACCTGGGCGTCTTTGTCCAGATCCTGCTTGAGCCACAACACCAACGCCACGGTGGCGGCCAATCCCAGAACCTGTGCTGCGGCGGTCAGGCCAATGGCAGCGCCGATGTTGAACGGGGCGCGCACGGCCGTCGACGGTGAGGAGGGGCTGGCAGCAGGGGCGGCTTTGAGGCGGTGAAGGCTGATCGCACAGCGCCAGTAGATGGCAGGCCCGGCCAGGAGGACCAGCAGCGTGACATGGACCAGCCCCGCGCCCAGCCGGTTCAGGCCCTGCACCAACACGGGCAGCACAACCAGGACCAGGCTTTGCGCCACGACCATGATGAGGAAGAGCTCAGCACACAGGTGTACCGGGTTGAAGGATTTCTTCATCCCGTCTGGCTCCGGGGGTCACGCAAGGGGGTCAAGATGCCTCAGGATAGCAGAGCCCCCTGCAATCCCCCATAGCGCTACACCACGCCCTGGGTGCGCAAGCGCGCAATGGCAGAGGCGTCCAGTCCCAAGCCGGCCAGCACCGCATCGGTGTGTTCACCCAGTGCCGGGGGCGGTCGGTGCAGCACGGGGGGTGTATCTGCCATGCGCAGCGGGCTGGCGACGGATGCTATTGATGTGATAGCGGTACTGTTACTGATGGCGGGGGCTACAGGCTGATTTACCTTAAGACCCCGGGCTACAACCTGGGCATCGGCAAAGGCTTCGTCCACCGCGTTGATGGGGCCGCAGGGCACGACCTTGTGTTCCAGCAGCGCCACCCACTGGACGGTTGTCTTCGTCCGCGTGGCCGCCTCTATTTGCGGGATCAGCGTGTCGCGGTTGGCCACACGCAGCGTGTTGGTCGCGTAGCGCGGGTCGTGTGCCCATTCCGGGTGTCCAGCGGCTTCGCAAAAACGTGTGAACTGGCCATCGTTGCCCACGGCCAGCAGCATGGCGCCATCCAGCGTGGGCAGCGACTGGTACGGCACCAGGCTGGGGTGGCTGTTGCCCTGGCGCAGGGGTACCTTGCCGGTGTTCAAAAAGCCGGCCGCCTGGTTGGCCAGGATGGTCATGCCCACATCCAGCAGCGCCATGTCGATGTGCTGGCCCACACCGGTGCGGTGGCGCACCTCGATGGCAGCCAGGATTGCGCTGCAGGCGTAGACCCCGGTGAAGAGGTCGGTCAACGCCACACCCACGCGCAACGGCCCGCCGCCCGGTGTGCCCGGCGGGTTGCCGGTAATGCTCATCATGCCGCTCATGGCCTGGATCATCAGGTCGTAACCAGCACGTTCGGCATAGGGGCCGTCCTGGCCGAAGCCGGTGATGGAGCAGTAGATGAGGCGGGGGTTGATCGCCTTCAGGTGTTCGTAGTCCAGCCCGTATTTGGCGAGGCCACCGACCTTGAAGTTCTCCACCAGTACATCGCTGTTGGCTGCCATCTGGCGGATCAGCGCCTGGCCTTCGGCTTGGGCCATGTCGATGGTGACGGAGCGTTTGTTGCGGTTGCAGGCGGTGAAGTAGGTGGCGTGGGTGGTGTCGTTGCCATCCTTGTCCTGCAGGAACGGGGGACCCCAGTGGCGGGTGTCGTCGCCGTCGCCCGGTTTTTCGACTTTGATGACGTCGGCGCCCAGGTCGGCGAGCATTTGGGTGCACCAGGGGCCTGCCAGGACTCTGGAAAGGTCCAGGACCTTGATGTGAGGGAGGGCGGATTCTGGGCTTTGTTTTTGGGTCATGGCGCTGGTGTGTGGGTTAGCTTTGGGTTGACTTGGGGTTTGCTTTATTTTGTTGCTTCCTCACTTTCCCCCACTCTCTCCCCCCGCCCTCTCTCGCCCCTCGGGGCGAGAGAGGGAGCTGAACAGCCGTATTTGGCCGCGTGTTTAAACGAGGGGGAGTGCAAGGTGGGGGGACGGTTGGGTCAGAGGCTTGATGGGCTGGGCGGGTGAAGATGGTGGTTTGGTGGGAATGCTTAAGCGTTTTGAGGCTGTAGCCCCCGCGGAATATAAGGGTTGCGCTATCAAAATCATTGCGACCACAGCCCACGCGGCCCCAACGCCAATGTGTGCGTGTACGCCCCACCTTCAAAAACAAGCCCAAATATGGCTGTTAGGCTCCCCCTCTCGCCCCAAGGGGCGAGAGGGGGCGGGGGGAGAGAGTGGGGGAAGTGAGGAAGCAACAAAACAAAGCAAATCCCCAAGCCAGCGAATCCCCCAAACAAACAAAACCAAATTAAAAGGCAGCAATCCCCGTCTGCGCCCGCCCCAGGATCAACGCATGGATATCGTGCGTACCTTCGTAAGTATTCACAACCTCCAAATTAACCAAATGCCGCGCCACCCCAAACTCATCCGAGATGCCGTTGCCCCCCATCATGTCCCGCGCCAGCCGCGCAATATCCAATGACTTCCCGCAAGAATTCCGCTTCAAGATAGAAGTGATCTCCACAGAAGCCGTCCCCTCATCCTTCATCCGCCCCAACCGCAGACAGCCCTGCAAGCCCAGCGCGATCTCCGTTTGCATATCGGCCAGTTTCTTCTGAATCAACTGGTTCGCCGCCAGTGGTTTGCCAAATTGTTTGCGGTCCATCGTGTACTGCCGCGCACGCAGCCAGCAGTCTTCGGCCGCTCCCAGCGCGCCCCAGGCAATGCCATAACGGGCGCTGTTCAAACAGGTGAACGGGCCCTTGAGGCCCTGCACTTCGGGGAACGCGTTTTCTTCGGGGCAGAACACGCCATCCATGACGATCTCACCGGTGATGGATGCACGCAGGCCCACCTTGCCGTGGATGGCGGGGGCGCTCAAACCGGCCATGCCTTTTTCCAGCACAAAACCGCGGATCGGGCCCACCTGACCACCCTCGGATACTTCCTTGGCCCAGACCACAAATACGTCGGCAATGGGGCTGTTGCTGATCCACATCTTGCTGCCGCTCAGCTTGTAGCCGCCCGCCACCTTGTGGGCGCGTGT
>JAZKDY010000100.1:0-18587 GCA_040387325.1 Pseudomonadota bacterium
GGAAGTAGATAATATCCGGGCAATCTGATCTGTTCGATGAGCGCCAGGCCCGCTGCATTTTTGGGATTGAGCACGGTGCACTGGGCACACACCCCCACCGCCAATGTGGAGTCGTTGATGCTGGTGTTGTTGTAGCTGCCGCTGAAGGTCATCAGGAAGTTGGGTGTCAGGTAGGCGTCGAGGTTGAATTCGATGCCCTCGCCCGACACGTTCTTGGCATTCACCAGGCGCACCGCATTGCTGGAGCCACCGACGGCCGTCAGCTGCTGGTCTTTCACGTCGTAGTGGAAGACGCTGACCGATGCGCGGGCACGCTTGTCAAACAGATCGGCCTTGTAGCCCACTTCATACGAGATGGTGGTTTCGGGGTCGGCCTTGTTCAAGGGACCAAAAGGGCCTGCGGGCTGGATACTGGCGCCGCGGAAGCCGGTGGCAACACGTCCAAACAGGTTGCTGTCCTTGTCCAGCTTGTAAGTGGCACCCAGGTCCCAGCTGATCTGGCTGTTGTCCGTGCTCGAACCCAGGCCGTTGGTGGTCACGGTCGGGTTGGGGTCGCCCGCTGGCAGGGGTTGGGTTGCCAAGGTCTTTTTGTCCTGGGTGTAGCGCACGCCACCACGCAGTTTCAGCGCGTCGCTGACCGCGTAGGTCAGGCCGCCGAAGGCCGCGTAGGTGTCATTGGTCTGGTCAGAGCGGAGCACGGCGCCAGACTGGGCGTTGTTACCCAGCGTGTTATAGGTGTAACTGTCAAAGCCCAGGGACTCCTGGAACACGTACACACCGCCCTGCCAGGTCAGTGGGCCTTTACCCTTGGACTCTACGCGCACCTCCTGGGTGACCTGTTTGTGGTCACGCACGCCTGCAGCGCTTTCAGATGGGAAGATGATCAGGCCGGGGCCGCCGCCGGTGGGCAGGAAGGCTGCACCGTAGCCGCCATCGATGTCACCGCGGCTGTAGGCGCTGACGGTCTCGTAACCGGTGATGGAGTAGACGTTGACATCGGCCAGCGACCACTTCAGCTTGGCGCTGGCGCCGCTGTTGCTCAGGTTCTGCTTGTTGAGGCCGTCGGTGTAGATGCGTGCGGGATCGAAGTCATCCACCAGGTCATTGCTGCCCTTTTTGATGATGTTGGCGCGGAACAGGCGGGCGCTGCCGTTCAGGTCACGGCCATGCACATTGAACAGGGCGCTGAACATGCCGCCACCGTCATAGGCTGCCTGCAGGCGCACGGCACGGTCGTCATAACCTTCCAGGTCTTTGGTCGGGCTCTTGTCGTTCTTGACCCAATTGTCCCGATGCTGCATTTGCGCCGAAATGCGGGCATTCCATTCGCCGGACAGCGGCAGGTTGAAGGCGGTTTCCAGTGCGGCGGTTCCATAGGTTCCATACGACGCGTTGAAATATCCGTCGGTGGACTTGGAGGGTTTGACGGAGTCGATCTTGACCACGCCCGCCGGTGTATTGCGGCCAAACAGTGTGCCCTGGGGGCCGGCCAGCACTTCGATACGGTCCACGTCAAACACCGGAAAACCCTTGAGGATGGGGTTCTCTTGCACGATGTCGTCATAAATCAGCGACACGGGTTGGGATGCGTTGGAGCGGAAGTCGGTATTGCCGTAGCCGCGGATGTAGAAGCGGGGGAAGGCACGGCCAAACGAGGACTCGATGTTCAGGCTGGGCACCCGGCCGGACAACATACGGATGTCCATGCCGCCGGTATTCAGTACGTCGAATTTTTCACCAGAAATGGTGGAGATGGAGCTGGGAACGTCTTTGACGTTCTCGGCGCGGCGTTCGGCCGTCACGGTTACGGCTTGCAGCACGCCCGCTTGTGGTGCGGCGGCGGTCTCAGCAGGTGCAGCGGTTTGGGCTACGGCAAAGGCCATGGGCCAGAGCAGTGCCATGCCGACCACGAGCGGTGTTGGCGAAAAACGGTTGGAGCCTGAGCGGGCAATTTTTTGCATGGGGATCTCTTTTGTTGAATGGATGGTCAGGAAATTGTCGCATGACCCATGCAAATAGCGCGCCACATTGGTGGTGCGTTGGCTCGGCGCTACACCCAAGCGGGCAATCAGGGGAAAGGGGCCCGCGTTTAGCGTGGCGCGACCCTGGCCTCGCGCATCAGTTGGCTACAGTCGCTGTCCTGCCCGGGACCGGGGTCAACCAGAGGGATCAGGGCCAGAAAGGGGTTGAGCAGGCCCAGGGCCACGGCACCCGCTGCCCGTGCGGCGACGCGGCCTTTGTCCACCCCCACGGTTGGTTTGGCAAATGTGCCCCGGATGTGGATAGGGCTGCGCAGTGCTAGCGGACTGGTGCGTTTGGTCTTCTGGTCGAGTGTTATGTCCAGGGTTTCGCGGGCCAGGTCGACGCGGCCGCTGCCAAACAGCGTGGTGACGTCGGTGTCGAAGACCAGAGAGTCCACGTCCATAACGCCGTTTTTCACTTCAAAGTCGGCCAGTGCACAACGCAGCTTGATGCGCCTGTCACCCGCCACACTCAATTGCAGGATCTCGAACAAGTGCAAGCCTGCCTTTTCCATCAGCAACTGGCTGACTTCGCCTTGTGCAATACCCACGGCGATCTGGCCGTTGCCGGTAGCCAGCATGCCCGCTATGGAGTTGCCGCTGCCCGACAGCGAAAAGGCGCCGTTGACTTCTCCCAGGCTGGCCTGGTTTAACGCCACAGTAGGGAACATCTTGGACAACAGCAGTTTGCGTACCTTCGCCTGCAGTTTGGCCTTTATGGGTTTGTTGCGTCCATCCAGGGTCACATTTGTGCTCACGTGGCCGCCCGCGACACCAAAGTCCAGTGGGGTGAGTGTCAGCAAAGCGTCCTGTAATTTCAGTTGCACCGTCAGATCGTCCAGCGGCAGCGCCTTGGCACGGCGAATTTGCTTGGCTTTCAGACTGACGTCTGCATCCATGCTCGTCCATCGGTCTGTGTTGAAGGGCACATCCGGCAATACACCCTTGCCTGGCTTGGTTTCAGGCGTAGTCACTGCGATTGCAGATGTGCCGGCGGGCGCCGGAGCATCGGTCGTGCGTTTACCGATAACGGGAGCCAAATCCTCCAGGTCCAGTACCTTGGAGGTAAGCTGTGCCGTCAGCTTTGGACGTTTGCCGCCGGTGACGACCTGGGCCGAACCGGCCAGATCACTGTTCCCCATGCGGCCGGAGAACGACTCGTAGCGCCAGCTATTGCCACTGTGCGCCAAACGCCCGCGCATGGTGTAGGCGGGCGTCGCGGGTGCCGGAATTCCCAGTAGCGGATAGAGTTGTTCCAGGCTGTTCCCCGTTATTGCCAATTGCATGTCAATCGCTGACAGCTTGACCAGGCCCGTGACCGCTCCAGAGGCCTTGATATGGGTGTGACCCAATGTAGCGTCTACGGTGAGTGGGTAAGGCGTGCGTTCATCGCGCAACGCCAGGACCGGGCCGCCGCTGCCCGAAGCCTTGACCGGCAGACCGTGGAACTGTCCTGTGGCGCTGAAGTTCACACCCGGTGGCCCCTGCGGAGCGGTACTGCCAGTCGGTGCGTTGGTGGTTGCGAGAGTGGAACGGATGTCGGTTTTGTTGGCACGGTCTTCGTACCCCAATGTGCCCTGGTCCAGTGTCAGCTGGCCGATGTGCACGCGGGCGCTTTCGTCCTGTTGGTTCAGATCGAGCAGCCAGTTTTTCTTTCCTTGTGCGTCCTGCTCCAGATAGACGGTTGGGTGAACCAGATGAACAGTGGGCAATACCACATTGCGGATCAGCAATTGCGGCAGGCTGACACTGATTTCCACCGCGTCTGCTGCCACCATCTGCTTTTCGCGCGCCCAGGGCGGATTGGCAAATGTTACCGAGTTGGCGCGCAACGTGGGCGCGGGCCAGGCGAGTCGCAGTGCAAGATCGCCCTGGATGGCAAGCACGCGGCCGGTCTTCTGTTCGGTCAGTTTTTCGATAGGTGCTCGCAACCAGTTCCACCCCAAGATGGCAATCAAAACTGCGGCCAGCACTACGGGCGCCACCAGCAAGGCTGTCAGCCACAGAAAAATACGTTTCCACCTCATGCGGCCATTGTCTGACTGGCAATCCAGGTGTTCTGTTCGCAGGCGTACATACAGGCTTGCAGAGTAGACATAGCCTGTGGTGTCCAACTAGAAAGGCACGACCATGCACACACCTACTCCCTCCTGTTTTCGCCTGACCCTCACGACGGCAGCATTCCTCTTCTCTGCGGGCGCTGCGCTGGCCGCAGGTCCTTCGCGTGAAACTGCAGATGCACAAGAGCGCTACCGCCAGGAGATGGCAGTTTGCAACAGCGGCCAGTCCCACCAGGATGTAAAAACCTGTCGCACCGAGGCGCGCAACGCGCTGGCTGAGGCCAAGCGCGGTGGGCTTGTCGATGCTGCGCCCAACCAGTTCAGTCGCAACGCAGTGCAGCGCTGCGCAGAGTTCCAGGGCGATGAACGCACGGCTTGTGAGGCACGTGTATTCAATCCGTCTCGCGTGGACGGAAGCGTCACCGGGGGGGGTCTATTGCGCGAGAGCGTGATCGTGGTGCCGGTGCGCTAAGCCATAGCGCAGCCCAGGTCCCGCGAGCGAGCCAGCCGGGGATGCAGCTGCATGCAGCAGGTCTTTTCAAAGCGCTACTTGCATAAAACGGCTGTAGCCCCCGTGTTTTATAACAATTTCGCTATTAAATAGGTAGCACTTTAGCCAACACTACCTGGTGGCTGTTTGTCGACCTGCACGTCTGGTGTCAGGTATGCCCGTTTCCAGTTGTTTGTGCGCAAGACATAGCACCTGTCTATCGCATTGGACACCTCAATACCGTCGCTGTATGCCAAAAGTCGTAGACTCATGCGACCCGCCGCGTGGCGGTGATTTTCATGAGGGACAGAAAAAAAATGCGCATACAACAATTGACAACTGCTTTGCTTTTGGCTGCTTTGGCCGTGGTGACGGCTGGTTGCATGGAGACGGCTCCCAAGGCGGCGGATGCACAACAGGCCGCGCCCGCGCAGGCATCGGGCCCGACATTTGGCAACCCTTCGCCGAATGCCGGCACTTCTACATCGAACAAGGCCAATGCGGCAGCCGATGCGGCTGCGTACAAGGAAGTGGCCTACAAGAATGCCAACAAGAAGGGCCCCGCACTGATCGTGATCCCGGGCGACATCAAGAGCGCCAACGCGACGTTCACCCAAAAATTCTCCGCTAACAATATTGCAGACTTTGGCGAACTGGAGTTGTCCCAGGCCAACTTCACAGTTCTGGAGCGTGCCAATCTGGGCAATCTGCTGAACGAAATCACGCTGGCCTACAACCTGGGCAATGTAGCCCAGGCGCGCAAGACCATGCAAGTGGGCAAACTCAAGACCACCAAGTGGATCGTCAAGTTCGACATCCTGAAGGCCGAGCAGATTGCCGAAAACTCCAAAGGTTTTGATGGCCAGGCCATCGGTGGTTTGATCGGATCTCTGTCAGGTACCCGCGCAGGTGCTGCAACAGGCCATGTTGTGGGCTCTGTCAAGACCGGCGACTCCACCGGCGTATGGTTGATCGGCATGCGTTACAAGATCATGAACGCCAACACCACCGAACAAGTGGCCCAGGGCTACAAGGAACTGAAGATGGAAGTTGGCGCCACACGCACCAGCGTGATGGGTATCTCTGAAAGCGCCAAGGGTGGTGTCGGCCTGGACACCATGATCCAGCGCCTGATCCAGACCGCGGTTTGGGATATTGACGCCAAGTACAAGTAAGAAGAAGCCGAGGCCTTAATCAGGCTGGCGCCATCGAGCGCACCGCAGCCGCGCCGCGTCGGGTATGGGGTTTGCCACCGGCTGCGGGCTTGATCAACTGGTACAGATCCTTGGGGTCTGTCAATGCGGGGATCAACGGGATGTTGACGCCCAGGTGCAGTGACTGCGCCAGGTCGTGCACATAACGCAGGGCCGAAAAATCTTCCATGGCAAAACCGACCGAGTCGAAGAATGTGATTTGGTCGGCGGTTTCGCGGCCAGGTTGCAGGCCGGCCAGTACCTGCCAGAGTTCGGTCACACCGAAATCGGTGTCCATCTGCTGCAGGTCACCTTCCACACGGGTTTGTGGCTCGTATTCCACAAACACCCTGGCGGCGCGCAATACGTCGGCGTGGATTTCGGTCTTGCCGGGGCAGTCCCCACCCACGCCGTTGATGTGCATGCCCGGTGTGAGCATCTCGGGTGTGATGATGGTGGCATTGGTCTTGTCGGCAGTGACCGTGGTCACGATGTCCGCGCCGCGCACGGCCTCCACCGTGCTGGTGCACACCACCAGGCGCAAGCTGTTGGTGTCGGGGTTGTTTTGCAGGTTGCGCAGCAGTTTTGCGGTGGCGCGGGTATCCACGTCAAACAGGCGAATCTCTTCGATGCCGACCAGGTGGTGAAAGGCCAGCGCCTGGAACTCGCTTTGTGCGCCGTTACCGATCAATGCCATCACGCGGCTGTCGGGCCGTGCCAGTGCACCGGCGGCCACTGCCGACGTGGCGGCGGTGCGCATGGCGGTGGTCAGCGTCAGTTCACTGATCAACAGCGGGAAGCCGGTGGCCACATCGGCCAGCACGCCGAAGGCCATCACAGTGGGCAGGCCCGTGGTGGTGTTCTTGGGGTGGCCGTTGACGTATTTGAAGGTGTAGGTGTTCGCGTCGGCAATGGGCATCAGCTCTATCACGCCATCTGCAGAGTGCGCCGCCAGTCGGGCCGATTTGTCAAAACTTTTCCAGCGCAAAAAGTCCTGGCGGATATAGGCGGCCATGCCCTGCAATGTGGCGGCCAGGCCTGAACGGGCGACGATGCCGGCGACGTCTTGTGGGCTCAAAAAAAGCGTGTTGTGGGGTGTGCTGTTGCGGGGGCTGGATGGTGTTGTCATGGTCTCTCTCCTCGTGGATCGCAAGGGTCTGCAATCTGCAGAGAGAAGTATGGTTTTGTGACCAAACAATAACAATCGTCAATAATGCATAAAAATAGCTAGTTAATTGCCATTTAGATAGGTTGAATTGTCACTATGGATGAAGTTGACCACAAATTGCTGTCGTTGCTGCGGCAAGACGCCCGGCTGACCGTGGCGGCACTGGCCGCCAAATTAAAGGTGTCACGCGGCACGGTCACCAACCGCATCCGCCGTCTGGAGGACGACGGTGTCATCGTAGGTTACACCGTGCGCTTGCGCCCGGATGTGCAGCACAACACCATCAAGGCCTGGATGAGTATTGCGGTGGACGGCAACCAGACCCGTGCGGTGATTGCCAGCTTGTTGGGGGAGCCTGGTGTGGCCACTTTGCACGACACCAATGGGCGTTGGGACTTGTTGGCCGAGTTGCGTGCTGAAACGCTACAGGACTTGGCCAAGGTGCTGGAGCGTATCCGTTTGCTCAAGGGCATCAGCAATACCGAAACCAGCATCCATCTGGAGACGTTCAGAGTCTCCTGAGAGGCCGCACGGCCTAATCACGGTGACCGTGTTTGTCCTTCTTGTCTTTTTTGTGGCCCTTGCCGTGGCCATGGGGACCGTGGTCGCGGCGCTCTTCATAACGTTCCCGCACCCAGTCTTCCTGCACAAAATAGACTGGCTGGCCGCAGGCGTTGTAACGTCCGCAATGTTTGCCCCAATTCTTCTGGTGGCCTGGTGGCACATACAGATAAACCGGTTGCCGATGGACTGCCGTAGGTGTTTGCACGATTACCACCGGTTGTGGATACACGAGGCGCGGTTGCGGAAAGGCTCCTATGTCAATGCGGCCGTAGACCCCGGGTTGGTTGATGCCGATGGACACGCCAACGTTGGTCTGTGCAAAGGTGGGTGTGATGGCGCAGGCGGCGAGCGCGAGGGCTAAGAGTTTTTTCATTATCTGTTTCTCCAGTGGTCTAAGACTATCCAACGTGTGATCGCGGCCCGTGACGACCAGAATCCCAAGTTAAATGTAAGTCTTTGTCAGTGTCGCCACGGTTAACTGGCGTACATACAAGGTCCTGGGCGGTGGGTAAGGACTGCGCGGGTATTCCCCAGTTGTTTCAGCTTGACGCATTGGAGACACTTGCGCACCTGATAAGTTGAATCCAGATTCAAGGAGTTATCCATGCGTTCTGTTTGCCTGGCTTTTTTCCGTCAACACCCCTCACGCGCGGTCAAGTCGCTACTGGTGTTTCTGCTGTTTCTTGCGGGTGGGGTGTATGCCACCAACTACTCGTTATGGATCAATGGCCGCAACAACCCGAACGCCCAAGCCGGCAACCATGCGGACTTCACTTACTGGGGCCCGGCCAGCACGGCGGCGGGGGTGAACAAGAAGTCGGTCAACTGGGATGGCTTTAGCCGCGTGTCGGACCAAAATTACCGCGTCCGTGATGCCCTGGATTGTTATTGCACGGGTACTAACTGGTGCTACATCGCCGCCCACAGTGCGGGCAATCTGCAGATTGGTTATGCCTTGTCTCTGTACGGCGGAACCGCGCGCAGCAAGAAGAACGCCACACCCAATGCCTCCGGTGTCTGCGGCAATAGCGACGGATCAACCCAAACCGGCTGGAACATCAAATGGGTGGACGTCGCGGCCGGTGCTGGCGGTGGCAGCGAGCTGGCCAATGTGGGAAGCTGGGCCGTGTCGGACCCCCTGACATCCGACCTCAAGACAGCAACGGCACGTGCGCTGTATGACCACAACCAAACCCGGTCCAAATGGTTCTACATGTATGCCGGCTCCAAAGGCACTTTGTACTCCGCTGTATTGCCGGGGCAGGACGATGAGGCGGTGGCCTACCATTCTGCGGGTGGTGTCTCGGGCAGCGGCGGTGCGGGGTTCTGCAATCCGTCTGACTGGCTGTGCAATGACCTGACGATGGGCACTGCCGCCAATGAGGGAGGCAAGGCCAAGTGGAGTTACCACTCCGTGAAATTCCGGGACGATAGCGAGGCCCTCAACCACTACACCAATGGTGCCTGGGGCGGCGTGGTGTCCAAGGTTCGTGCTGACATGGCGGCCAACGCCAATTGATGATCCACAGGCCCATTCGCCATACCAAGGTGGTTTGAACTTTGACGCGCCGTACCAAGGCGGTTTGGCTGGGAGGTTTGCTGGTCGCGGTCGCCGCAGCCGGATGGTACGGCTTGGGCGCGGACAGTGACGCAGCGGTGAGCAATGGGGCAGCCGGCGGCACAAGCCGGTTTTCCAGGCCGGCGGGACCCGCAGGAGCAGTCTCGCAGCCAGTGGGTGCTAGTGGCGGCCCCTACAGCGCTGCGGGTCAGCAATCGCGCCAGGAGCAACTGGCGTTGTGGCGTGGCCGTTACGAGCGGGCCGAGCAAATTTATGCCAGCTACCGCGATGCCACGCGTTACCCCTATGATTCACGGCCCATAGCCGAACACCCTGACCAGGTTCGTCCGTTCGCCCCGATTGCCGAAGAGTTGAAGCTGCGCAACGCCAATGGTGATGAAGTCAAAGGAATGCGCCTGCGTACCAGCCAGGAGCGGGTATTCCTCAGTGGCTCCGAGAGTGTGAAGTTCACCGTCGCCGTGCGGGATGAAAACGACCGCCCCTTGCCTTTGGTCATACGCAATGCGCAGGCCCAGTCCATTCCCGATTCGCGTACACCGATCAAGCTGGTGCAAACCAGTGTGGCCTTCTCGGACGATGGCGCGGGCGCAGATGATGCGCCTGGCGATGGCACTTTTTCCGGGCGCTTGACGCCCGCAAGCCAGGGCTTTGCGCATGCCGCTGGGACCATCCGCTTGTTGGTCGAATTGGCCGCAGGCGGTCAGCAAGGGGTGGCCCATTTTGATGTGGTCTACATGCCCGATGTGCCGGCCACCTGGGCAGGTGTACGCGAAGCACTGGAAGCGGGGTCACTGAACTTTTACCTGAAGGCCCAGGTGCGCCAGGCGGGCCGTTATGTGGTGAGTGCGCGGGTGGACGATGCTAACGGCGTGCCCTTTGCGCTGTTGCAGTTCAACGATGAGGCCGCTGCCGGAACCCGCGAGTTCAAGCTGCAGGTGTTTGGTGCTCTGGTGTTGGACAAAAGCCCCGCCTTTCCGTTGCGCCTGCGGGACGTGGAGGGCTTTTTGCTGATTCCCGACAAATTTCCGGACCGCAACACCATGGCACGCCAGGCCGGCGTAGTCCATGTGAGTGCGGTGTACCCCAAGAGCCGTTTTTCACCGGCCGAATGGAGCAGCGAAGAGCGCCAGCGGTATTTGACCGAGTACGGCAAAGATGCCGAAACCGCCAAACGCCATGTGGAAGAGCTTTCGGGGCAATAGCGCCCGCTTGCAGTAGACTAAATCCGGCTTACGCGCCGGGTTTACTACAGGAATTCCATGGAAGAAGCAGACGGGTTGGAGAGCAGGCAGCACGCGGCGAACTTTCGCGCCCGGCTCGGCGATGTGCTCGCCAGTGCCGCCGGCAGGCCGGCCGATGAAAAACTATTGCTTTTGATCCGCTTCAACTGGGCCGTGGTAGGTTTCGGGATCTGCTATATCGCCGTTAGTTGGGCCATCAGTTTCCGGCCCGGTATTTATGTCATGGCTTTGCTGGATGTGATCCTGCTGGCCAATCTGGTTTTCATCCACAGAACCGGTAACTACAAAGCCGCAGCGAATATTTACCTGTTTGCCAATTGTTTTGTCGCCATATTGGGTTGCACGTATTTTTCAGGTGGACTCTTTTCACCGGTCATATCCTGGTTTGCCACAGGACCCGTTACCGCAACACTGCTGCTGGGTTTTAACCGCAATGCCATCTACTGGCTCATCATCAATGCTGCGCTTGTGCTGGCCTTTGGTATTGCAGCGTGGCTGCATATCGAGCTGCCGTTTTTATACGACCCGCAACACGCGGACTTCTTCTTTGCGACCAGCCAGATCGGCCTGGTCTTGACGTTGCTGATACACACCAAGATATTTGATTCCGCCAAGAACAGGGCCCTGGAAGAATCCGAGGCCAGAAACGCGGAGCTCCAGGCGGCCCTGCATGCGACCGCGCTGGCGCGCCAACGGGCAGAAGAAGCCACGGCGTCCAAGTCGGCTTTTCTGGCCAATATGAGCCACGAAATCCGCACGCCCATGAACGCCATCATCGGCATGAGCCATCTGGCGTTGAAGACCGAACTGGCCCCACGCCAAAGAGACTACTTGCAAAAGGTGCAGCAATCGGGCCAGCACCTGCTGGGAATCATCAACGACATTCTGGATCTCTCCAAGGTTGAAGCGGGCAAGCTGGTTCTGGAGATCGGAGAGTTCAGTCTGGAACAGGTTCTGGCGAAGGTGGCCAACCTCATTGACGACAAAGCCGCAGACAAGGGCCTGGAGCTGCTGTTCGATATCCCTCAGGATGTCCCCGATGTGCTGACAGGTGACGCCCTGCGCCTGAGCCAGATGGTGCTGAACTATGCCAACAATGCGATCAAATTTACCGACCATGGCGAGATAGACATCATTGTGCGGGTGCAAGAGCGACATGCGGATGCCGTGGTGCTGCGCTTTGCGGTGCGTGACAGCGGCATTGGCCTGACTCGCGAACAGGCGGGCAAGCTGTTTCAGAATTTTCAGCAGGCCGATACCACCACCACGCGCAAATACGGTGGCACTGGCCTGGGGCTGTCCATCACCAAAATTCTGGCGACGCAGATGGGTGGTGAGGTCGGTGTAGACAGTGTGGCAGGCCTCGGCTCCACCTTCTGGTTCACCGCCAAACTGGGCGTGGGCCGAGACACGCCACGCAAACTGCACTTGCACAGCGACCTGCATGCCAGGCGCGTGCTGGTGGTCGACGATATGGACAGTGCCCGCCAGGTGCTGGGGGAGATGCTGACCGCCATGCGGTTTATGGTGGACTTGGCCAGTAGCGGTGAGCAGGCCCTGCGCAGGATACAGGCCGCAGACACCGCTGGCCAGCCCTATGACATCGTGGTGCTGGACTGGCAGATGCCGGGCATGGACGGCATTCAAACCGTGCAGCACATGCACAGGCTGGCTCTGCAGCGTCCTCCCAAGCTGGCCATGCTTTCCGCACATGGTCGGGGTGACTTGGCAGCGGCACTGGCCCGCGCACCGGGAGCCGGTATTGCTGCCGTGCTGGACAAGCCCGTCGTACCCTCGCACCTGTTTGACACACTGACGGCATTGCTGGGTGGCACAGTGGGCTTGGGCGAAGACCATGGCAGTGTGGCGCACACAGCCATCCCTGACGCCTTGCGGGCGATACACGGTTCCAGAATTTTGTTGGCCGAAGACAATGCCTTGAACCAGCAGGTGGCCAGCGAATTGTTGCGCGACGCGGGTCTGGCGGTGGATATTGCCGACGATGGCCGAATCGCCTGTGACATGGTCATGCAGGCATGGGCAACCGCGCAGCCCTACCACCTGATCCTTATGGATTTGCAAATGCCCGTGATGGACGGACTCGATGCCACGCGGGAGATCCGCTCCATGCAACAGGGTGCGACCACGCCCATCGTTGCCATGACGGCCAACGCCATGGCCTCGGACCGTGAAAGGTGTATTGCGGCGGGCATGGTCGACTTTGTAGCCAAGCCCATAGATCCGGATGAACTCTTTCGCGCGCTGTTGCGCTGGATAACACCCCTGCAGGGCGACGGTGCTGGTCCTGTCGCACCGCTGGTCGTTCCCGTTGCGGATGCAATGGTCTCGTCAGAGGCGGTGCCGACCCGTATCGCAGGCCTGGACGTCGAAGCCGGTCTGCGCCGCGTCCTGGGCAAGCCGCATCGCTACACAGCCATGTTGCGGGGTTTTGTGGATGCCCAGTCCGACACCGCGGTGCACATCCGCCAAGCCGTCGAGGCGCGGGATGCCTATACGGCCCTTCGTTTTGCGCATACGCTCAAAGGATTGGCCGGCAATATTGCAGCAGCCGACCTGGTGCGGGACGCAGTGGCCGTAGAACAGGCATTGCGCCATGGCCTGGATGCTGTCGCCCTGGAGCCGTTGCTGGTGCACCTGGAAAACACATTGGCTGCACAGGTTGCCGCCATTGGTGCGGCATTGGTACCCGACCCTCAGGGCAGTGCGGCTGCCGGCAGCAATGCTTCTGACCCCGACAAGCTGAAGGCGGTGTGCCAACAACTGGTAACGCTGTTAACCAATGACGATGGCAATGCCGAGCGTGTGCTGGCAGAACATGCGTACATGCTGCGCATGGCGTATCCTCTGCACTTCTCCGGCCTGCAGACGGCTGTCAACCACTTTGACAGTGAGCGTGGGCTGGAGATACTTCAGCAAGCCATGGCCCACGACGGAAGTTGAGTGACTGTAATGCACGCTGCGTTGGATCTATCCCACCGTCCTACGGTTCTTGTGGTTGACGACACGCCACAGAACCTGGCATTGATGCGTGACCTGTTGGAGGCTGATTACACCGTCAAGCTGGCACCCAGTGGTGAGCGCGCGCTCAAGATCGCACACAACCAGCCGCCTGACCTGGTTTTGCTGGACATCATGATGCCGGACATTGATGGCTACGAGGTTTGTCGTCGGCTCAAGGCAGATCCTTTGACCGCCGACATACCGGTCATTTTTTTCACCGCCAAGACCGAGACGCAGGACGAACAAATGGGTTTTGCCCTGGGTGCCGCGGACTACATCACAAAACCCATCAGTCCGCCCATTGTGTTGGCACGGGTGAGGGCCCATCTTCTGTTCAAGCAGGCACGTGATGCGCTGCAGCGGCGCAACCGTGAAGACAAGCAGCGTTTTGACAGCGCCCTGGCCCAGCAGGTCGAGTTGAACGAGCTGAAGTCCACCTTCGTTGCAATGACCTCTCACGAATTCCGGACACCCTTGACCTCCATCCTGGTCTCGCAGAGTCTGTTGCGCAACTACTGCGACCGTCTTCCTGCTGATGAGCGCAATGGGCTGCTCGACAGCATCGAGGCCTCGGTCAAACGCATGGTCCTGATGCTGGACCAGGTGCTCACCATAGGCCGTGCAGATGCGCATCTGCTGTCCTTCAGCCCCAAGGCGTTCAATGTGCTGACCCTGTGCAACCATCTGCGGGACGAGGCCAATGCCAGCCATGCGGTGCCGGGCAGGGCCCAGTCCGCCCGCGTGGCACTGGATGCCGAGCTGGACGACCCCGATGTACTGGCGGACGAAAAACTGCTGCGCCACATCCTGGGTAATCTGTTGTCCAACGCCATCAAGTACTCACCAGAGGCAAAGGAGGCGTTCTTCAATGTGCGGCGTAACGGCCAAAGCCTCCACTTCGAGGTGCGTGACCAGGGCATTGGCATTCCGGCCGGTGACCTGCCACGCCTGTTTGGCGACTTTCACCGCGCCAGCAATGTTGGCAACATTCCCGGTACAGGCCTGGGGCTGGCGATTGTCAAACGGGCTGTAGAAAGCCATGGTGGCCGCATTGCGGTCACCAGCCAGCCTGGTGTGGGCACTTGCTTTACCGTGACGATTCCGCTGGGCTGATCACAAAACCTGCGTCCACGGCAATCCTTTCTCGAAGTTCATGCGGTCCAGTGCCTGCAGGGGTTTGAGCAGCAGAGGCGTGTGCATGTCCCAGATATCGCAGTAGTCCTCGTCGGAATCGGCCGCCAGAAGTATGCTGTTGACGGCACGGCGGGCTGCTTCATTGGCCCCCTCCATGGTCGCCAGATCAGTATTGGTCTTGACGTAGTCGCTGGCCAGAAACAGGTTGGCTATGGTGGTATGGGCGTTGGGACGGATGCTCCAGGTATTGCATTGGTTGACCAGCAGGGGTTCCAGTTCTATCACCTTGCCCAGTGCTTCCTGCTTGACTGGGCTCAGGCGGTCCGTTACCGCTTTGCTCATGCCGCCGCAGGTGGGGTGGATGTCTGAATCCAGGTAAAAGTCTTCAATCATCTCGTCGCGCAAGATGTCGGCGCCCCCGAAGTTGAGTTCCTGTTTGAGCTGCGCCCATACTTCCTTCATGACTTCGTCCTTGGTGCAATCCCGCGCCGCCTTGCCATTGAAATTGCCATTGGCCTTCCAGTCCGAAATGTCCACCGACAGGATGGACACCACCTTGCCATTGCCGCGGCGGCTCAGGTCGTAGTCGGGCCAGAACTGGATCTGGGAGATGCTGGTCAGCGCCCAATTGCTGCCGGTGTACATGCTGTGGCCGTGGTTCAGGTTGACCTCGGTGTTCAGGTAGAACTGGATGCCGTTCATCCACTCCACATTCGGAGCCAGCTTGATGATGTTTTTCAATGAAGGGTCGAGTGCCAGCACCTCCTCGCTCATCAGGTTGGCGGCACGCTCCACCGGCACGGCCAGCAGGTAGTAGTCACCTGGTGTGCCGCCGTGGCCCACATCGCCGTCTTTTTCATAGGTGACGCCACTGATGCGGCCGTCCTTGGTCTGTATGCTGGTCACACCAGTGCCGTGGTGGTATTTGACGCCCTTGCCGGTCAGGTATTTGTACCAGGGGTTCAACCAGGCGTCATTGGTCGGCGCATTGAACACCCGGTCGGTGTCACGTGTGAACGGGTCCATCATCATGTACAGCATCTGCAGCAGAATGGCGCCGCAGGTGCGTGTGCTTGCCATCTGGGCCTGGCAGGCCACCAGGCTGCGGGTCAGGCCGCCGGCCAGCAGCCGCTGGTAGTCCGCGCTTTTGCTGCCTGCTTCCGTGTAATCCCACCAGCTGATGTTGTCGTATTCGTCGGCAAAACGCTGCTTGCAGCTGGTCATCAGCTGCCATATCTTTCCCGAGAAGAAGTTGATCTCTTCATCTGACAACTCGGCGCTAAAGGTCTGGAAGCCTTTGAAGAATTGCTCAATTTCCCTGAACGAGGTCGGGAAGTCCACCGGTATCACGATGGGCTTGGCATCGCTCTGCGTCATCATCATGTTTTCAGTCGCGACGAGGTTGTCAAACGCTGATCGGCCACCGCCCACCGGTATCCGTTTCATGGTGTCGGTGACGTGTTTGTAGAAGCCGGGGAAGAAGCGGAAACCGTGTTCACCGGGCAAAAAGAGTGTCGGGTCGATCTTGTTGGTGCCTGGTGCGTCGACACTGCGCGCCTTGCCACCGACGTAACGGGGATTGCGCTCAAAAATCTCCACCTGGAACCCGCGCTCCACCAGTTCGTGCGCGGCGCTCATGCCCGCCACACCGCCGCCAATAATGATCACTTTTGGCATAGTGCCTCCCTAAAAATGTCAGAGTCAAACCGTGCGCCACTGATTTTTTGCAGGCGCTCTGCGGATCTTACTGACATCCGGGGAAACGACCAGGTTTTTTAGGCCACGACGACAACACCCTTCCAGAACGCCACGTGGCCCTTGATGTTGGCGGCTTCGGGCGTGGGGTCGGGGTAGTACCAGACCGCGTCGGGGTTCAGTTCCCCATTGACCATCAGCGAGTAGTAGCTGGCCTGGCCCTTCCAGGCGCAATGGGTCTTGTGGTTGCTGAAGGTCACATAGGCCCGGTTCAGCGCGGCTTCGGGGAAGTAGTGGTTGCCCTCCACCATGACGGTGTCGTCGCTCTCGGCGATGACGGTGTCTTTCCAGATGGCTTTCATACGTGGCTCCTTGATTGGGGTGCGTCCAGCCACAAGAGGCAGAACTGTTGGTCGGGATCGGTCCACGTCTGGCCGGGTGTAAAACCCGCCCGCTGGGCCAGTTGGCACAGACCATCTACCGTGAACTTGTAGGAATTTTCGGTGTGCAGGGTTTCACCCTGCGCAAAGGTATAGGCCGAGCCGCCCACACGGACCGACTGCTGGCAGGTGCTCATCAAGTGCATCTCAATGCGCTGGTATGGTGCGTTGTAGAACGCGCTGTGGGCGAACTGGTCCAGCTGGAAATCGGCGCCTAGCTCGCGATTGGCCCGTACCAGTACATTGCGATTGAAATCTGCTGTGACACCCTGGGCATCGTTGTACGCGGCATGCAGTTGGTCCGGGCTCTTGACCAGATCGGCACCCAGAATGAGCGCGCCGCCTTGCAGAGTTCTGGCGCACATGCGCATGAAACGCAAGGCATCCAGGGGCTCGAAGTTGCCCAGCGTGGAGCCCGGGAAGAAGCCCACGCGGCGGCCCTCGGGTGGCATGTCGGGTGGCAAAACCAGATCTTGCGTGTAATCGGCTTCCAGTGGCTCTACCTGCAAGTGGGGATAGTCCCTGGCCATTTTCAAAGCTGCCCCCTGCAGGTGTGCTGCCGAGATGTCGATAGGGATGTAACGTGCGGGCCGGTCCATGGCGTCCAGCAGTACACGCACTTTTTGCATGGAGCCGGCGCCAAACTCCAGTATCTCGGCGTGTGGCCCCAGGTGCAGTGCGATTTCACGCGCGTGTTTGTGAAGAATGGACAGCTCGGTGCGTGTGGGGTAGTACTCCGGCAGTTTGCAAATCTGGTCAAACAGTTCCGACCCCGCCGCGTCATAAAAATACTTGGGCGAAATGCTTTTGCGCTGGCGTGCCAGGCCCTGCTTCAGGTCCAGCAAAAATTCGGAGTGGTCCAGGTCGTCCGGCGCACCGCTGGCGACTTCCGTGTCCGGCAGATCCTCGGTTCCCGCGTAAGCCAGGTTGTCTTTCATGTGGAATCCTTTGCCAGGCGTATGCCTGAAAACTGCCAGCGCGCGGCCGGCGGGAAGAAGTTGCGGTAGGTCTTGCGGCTGTGTCCTGCGGGTGTGGCCGGGCTTGCACCGCGCAATACCTGCTGGCCCACCATGAACTTGCCGTTGTACTCGCGCACAGTGCCGGCGCGGGGTCTGAAGCCAGGGTAAGGGTCGTACGAGGAGCGGGTCCATTGCCAGGCGTGGCTCAGCATCTGGGTAATGTCCGGCAGGTCACAGGCTCTCTCCCATTCAAATTCCGTGGGCAGGCGTGCCCCCGACCATTCGGCAAAGGCCGCCGCCTCGTAGAAACTGACCTGTGTCACGGGGGCCTGCCCGTCCAGCGGCTGCACACCATTCAGGCCAAACACTTGCCAGTGGTCGGACGGTGCCCGCGGGTCACCCGGGGCCAGCCAGTAGGCCGGTGCACTGAGCCCCTGGTTTTGCACAGCGGCCCAGCCGTCCGACAGCCACCACGCAGCGTTGGCGTAACCGCCATCGGTTATGAAGTTCAGGTACTCGCCGCAGGTCACCAGGCGGCTGGCGATCTGAAAGGGGTGCAGCAAGGCCTGGTGTGAGGGGGTCTCATTGTCAAATGCAAAACGGCCCCCCTCATGGCCCACGGTACACACGCCGCCCTCCACCACAAGCCATTGCAGGTCGGGCACACCGTTGCTGGACGGTGCCTTGCGGGTTGTTTGGTAAGGCGGCAACAAGGGGTTGCAGGACAGCAGGTGCAGGATGTCGGTGAGCAGCAATTCCTGGTGTTGTTCTTCATGCTGCAGGCCCAGCTCGATCAGATCTGCAGCGACCTGCCAGGTCGATGCATCGGCCGAAGCCATGAAGCCCCGCATGGCGCTATTGACGTGTAGGCGGTAGGCATGGATGTCGGCCAATGCAGGCCGGGTCAACAGACCCCGCTGTGGCCGGGGGTGGCGGGGCCCCAGGGCTTCGTAATAGGAGTTGAACAGGTACAGGTACTTTGGATCGAAATCGGTATAACCCGCCTGAAAAGCCTGCAACAC
>JAZKDY010000100.1:18597-49586 GCA_040387325.1 Pseudomonadota bacterium
CGCGAGCACCATCGCTTCGAAAAACCAGCTGGTGTGGGCCAGGTGCCACTTGGTGGGGCTGGTATCGGGCATGGACTGCACACACTGGTCCTCCACCGACAAAGGCGCCGCCAGCGCCAGCGTGTGTGCGCGCACCGCGTCAAAGCGCCGGGCCAGCGCAGCGCGAGGGTCAGCCTGTGGGGACGGCGCGGACGTCAGCAGGGTGGATGGCATGGAGGATCAGCTTGTCACAGCGCGTGTTGCACCGTGGGTTTGCGCATGGTAACCAGTTCCTCCGCAGCCGTGGGGTGCACGGCCAGCGTGGCATCGAGCGCGCTTTTGGTGGCCTTGAGCTGCAGTGCCACGCCCACCAGCTGCGCCATTTCTCCGGTGTCCGGGCCGATGCCGTGGAAACCCAACACGCGGTCGGTATCGCGGTCCACCAGCAGCTTCAACAACACCTTGCCGGGGTGGCCGGAAAGCGTGGCCTTCAGCGGGCGGAACGTGGATTGGTAGACATCCAGGCGCGGGTACTGCAGCAGCGCGGCCTGCTCGGTCAAGCCCACCACGCCCAGTTCGGGGGTGGTGAACACGGCGGTGGGCACCAGGCTGTGGTCCACGCTACGCGGTGTGCGGCCAAACACGGTGTCGGCAAAGGCATGGCCCTCGCGGATCGCCATGGGTGTCAGGTTGACGCGGTTGGTCACGTCGCCCACGGCATGTATGTTGGGGATGCTGGTCTGGCTGAAGGCGTCCACCGGAATGGCGCCATGGGTATCCAGCGCGATTCCCAAAGCTTCCAGTCCCAGGCCCTGCGTATTGGGCTTGCGGCCCAGTGCACGCAGCACGCAGTCGGTGGCGATGGACTCGCCGTTGTCCAACTGCACCTGCAGTGTGCCGCCGGTTCGGGTGATGGCGCTGATGCTGCGGCCAAAGTCGAATGCCAGGCCGCTCTCCTCCAGCTCGTGGGTTAGGTGGGCGCGCACGCCGTCGTCAAAGTCGCGCAGGATGTTGTCGCCACGCACCACCACGCGCACGCTGGCGCCAAGGCGCTGCAGCACACAAGCCAGCTCCAGTGCGATGTAGCCCGCGCCCTGCACGACCACCCGTTTGGGCAGGGCCTGCAAATCGAAGAAACCATTGGAGTCTATGGCAAGCTCTTCGCCTTTTATGCCTGTAGCCCCCGTCGGTGTTGCTCCGGTTGCTATCAAAATGTGACTTCCACGCAGTTGGGTGCCATCGGCCAGCACCACGGTATTGCGGTCTTGCAGTTGCGCCCGCCCGGCGAAGATCTGCACACCGGACGCCAGCAGGTTGCTGCGGTAGATGCCCTCCAGGCGTGTTACTTCGGCGTCGCGCCGTGTCTTCAGCGCGGCCCAGTCAAAGTGCCGCTCACCGAGGATCCAGCCATAACCGGCGGCCTCATCAAACTCCTGCGCAAAGCGGGAGGCATAAACCATCAGCTTCTTGGGGACACAGCCGCGTATGACGCAGGTGCCGCCCAGCCGGTACTCTTCCACCAGGGCAACGCGTGCGCCATGGCCCGCTGCGATGCGGGCGGCACGTACACCACCGGAGCCACCGCCCACGACGACCAGATCGAACTCGGACATGGAATTCCTTCAAAAATAGACCCAACACACGGCGGACATCGCACAGCGCAAGAAAGGTTAACAGCATGCTGCCAGAATGTGTGTACGTTGCCAAACGAACAGGAGCAGGCCATGCCGCACATCTTTTCTTCTACCGTCAAATCCTTCACGACAGCCTCGGGTAAAACCGGTGCACTGCATTCCCTGCCTGCGCTGGCCAGGAAATTCCCCAATGTAAACCGTCTGCCGGTGTCGCTGCGCATCGTACTGGAGAGTGTCCTGCGCCATTGCGATGGCAAGAAGGTGACGGCAGAACACGTGGCCCAGTTGGCTAACTGGCAGCCCCGGGCCGAACGCACGGCGGAGATTCCGTTTGTGGTGTCACGAGTGGTGCTGCAGGACTTTACCGGCGTACCGCTGCTGGCCGACCTGGCGGCGATGCGCAGCGCCGCCAAGCGCCTGGGCAAGGACCCGGCCCGCATCGAGCCTCTGGTGCCGGTGGACCTGGTGGTGGACCACTCGGTGATGGTTGACCACTATGGCAAGAAGAATTCGCTGGACCTGAACATGAAGCTGGAGTTCCAGCGCAACCGCGAGCGTTACGAATTCATGAAGTGGGGCATGCAGGCCTTTGACACCTTTGGCGTGGTGCCACCGGGCTTTGGCATCGTGCACCAGGTCAACCTGGAGTACCTGGCGCGTGGTGTGCACAAGGCCAAGCGGCGTGACGCCAAGGGCCAGAAGGCCGACCCCATGTACTACCCCGACACGCTGGTGGGCACCGACAGCCACACCACCATGATCAACGGCATAGGCGTGGTGGGCTGGGGTGTGGGCGGTATCGAGGCCGAGGCCGCCATGCTCGGCCAGCCGGTGTACTTCCTGACGCCGGATGTGGTGGGCTTCGAGCTAAAGGGGCGTTTGCGCGAGGGTGTGACAGCCACCGACCTGGTGCTGACCGTGACCGAGATCCTGCGCAGCCACAAGGTGGTGGGCAAGTTTGTCGAGTTTTTTGGCGAGGGCACACGCACGCTGAGCCTGCCGGACCGCGCCACCATTGCCAATATGGCGCCCGAGTATGGCGCCACCATGGGCTTCTTCCCGGTGGACGAAAAAACCATGGAGTATTTTGAAGGCACGGGCCGCACGCTGGCCGAGCGGGAAGCCTTTGAGGCCTACTTCAGGGCGCAGGGGCTGTTTGGAATTCCCGTGGCGGGCGAGATCGATTTCTCACAGGTGGTGACACTGGACCTGGGCAGCGTGACCCCTAGCCTGGCTGGCCCCAAGCGGCCGCAGGACCGGATTGAGCTGGGCAAGGTAGCTGGCCAGTTTGAGTCGCTGTTTTCCAAACCCAATGCAGAGAACGGCTTCAACCAGCAGGCTGCCGTGTTTCAGACCCGACATCTGGTGCGGGGCTTTGATGCACCTGCTCCGGCTGTTGTGCCACAGGCGCCGCCAACCGCGCTGGGTGCTGCCCGCCAGGTGGTGGAAATGGTCGCCAACAAGCCCACACTGGCCGCGCACCACGATGCGCCCGGGGCGCCGTCGGCATCTGCGTCCGTCACGGCGGCAGTGGCCGGGCGCAATGACATCACCGTGGGCCATGGCGACGTGCTGATTGCCGCCATCACCAGTTGCACCAATACCTCCAACCCCAGCGTGCTGCTGGCCGCAGGCCTGCTGGCGAAGAAGGCGGTGGAGGCGGGGCTCAAGGTCAAGCCGCACATCAAGACCTCGCTGGCGCCAGGCTCGCGCATCGTCACCGAATACCTGACCAAGACCGGTCTCTTGCCCTACCTGGAAAAACTGGGCTTTGCGCTGGCGGGCTATGGCTGCACCACCTGCATTGGCAATGCCGGAGACCTGACGCCGGAACTGAACGAGGTCATCACCAACAACGACCTGGTTTGCGCGGCCGTGTTGTCCGGCAACCGCAATTTCGAGGCCCGCATCCACCCCAACATCAAGGCCAATTTCCTGGCCAGCCCGCCGCTGGTGGTGGCCTATGCGATTGCGGGTACGGTCAACCGCGACCTGATGACCCAGCCGGTGGGCCAGGGCAAGGGTGGCAAAGATGTGTACCTGGGCGATATCTGGCCCAGCAGTGACGAGATTTATGCGCTGCTCAAGTTTGCGATGAACGGCAAGGCCTTCCGCAAAAACTACGCCAAGATCGCGACCGAACCCGGCAAGTTGTGGGACAAGATCAAGGGTGTGTCCGGCCAGGCCTACACCTGGCCCACCAGTACCTATATCGCCGAGCCGCCGTTTTTTGAGAATTTTGCTATCGAAACAGGAGCGCATGAAGCCTATTCCGCGGGGGCTACAGGCCAAAAAGGCTTAAGCGTTCAGGGTGCACGCATCATGGCACTGTTTGGTGATTCCATCACCACCGACCACATTTCGCCCGCTGGCTCCATCAAGGCCAGTTCACCGGCGGGCCAGTGGCTGCTGGCGCATGGCGTCCAAAAGGCGGACTTCAATTCCTATGGCGCGCGGCGTGGCAACCACGACGTGATGGTGCGCGGCACCTTCGCCAATGTGCGCATCAAGAACCTGATGCTGCCGCCCAAGGACGACGGTGGCCAGGAGGAGGGCGGCTTTACGCTGTACCAGGGCGCGCCCGGAGCAGCGGGTGTGGGCGAAACACTCTCCATCTTCGAGGCAGCCGTGCGTTACCAGGCGGCCGGAATGCCCACCGTGGTATTTGCCGGTGAGGAATACGGCACCGGTTCGAGTCGCGATTGGGCGGCCAAGGGCACGGCCCTGCTGGGCATCAAGGCGGTGGTGGCGCGCAGTTTTGAGCGCATCCACCGCAGCAACCTGGTGGGCATGGGGGTGTTGCCGCTGCAGTTCAAGGCTGGCGATAGCTGGAGCAGCCTGGGCCTCAAAGGGGACGAGGTGGTGGACATCATCCCCGATGCGCAACTGACGCCCCAGAGCGAGGCCCAACTGGTCATCACCCGGGCCGATGGCTCACAGATCCGGCGCACGCTGCTGCTGCGCATCGACACCCCGATCGAGGTGGACTACTACCGGGCCGGTGGCATCCTGCCCTATGTGCTGCGGCAGCTGTTGGGCAAGTGAGCCTAGGCCGCTTGCGCCACGCGTTTGACGCGTTTGCGTGCAGCGGTGCTCTTGCTGGCGGCTGCCTTTGCGCCAGCAGGATTGGGTGCAATGTTTTGCAGCAGCACAGTCGTCCTCCTGGGCTGGTCCCTGGGCGGGGTGAGCAGGGCTTCCACCGGGTCTGGCAACCGGGCCCTTGCCAACTCCAGCAGTACGCGGTGTTCTGCCAATAAACCGTCGGCCAGATCATTGACATCGGGCACGGCGCGGCGGCAGGCGATCAGGCCATAGTCCAGACGCCCGTTGTAACTCTGAACAGTCACATTCAGGGCCATGCTGTGTGCAGGAATGGACACGGGGTAATAACTCACCACCTTGGCACCGGCAAAGTACAGCTGTACCGGAATTCCGGCCACATTCGAAATCACCAGGTTGGCCAAGGGCGGCATGACATTGGCCAGTCGTGAGCGGCTGAACAGCGATGCCAGGGCGGACATCAGCCAGGGCGCGGCGGGCAGCGGGAAGTCGGTAGGAATGGCCGCCTTGAAACGGCTCATCTTGGCCTTGGTGTTGGCGGACAGTTCGTGGATCTTGCGCAAACGATCCAAGGGGTCCTTGATGTCGGTCGCCAGGCCCATGGTGACCATGCTCACCTGGTTGTTGGATGTGGTGTCGCCCTCGGCCCGCAGGCTCACGGGCACCGCGGCGGTCAGGGGTTTGGCCGGCAGCTCGTTGTTGTCCTTCAGGTAGCTGCGCAGGGCACCGGCCGTGGTGGCCATGACCACATCGTTCAGCGACACCCCCAGTTGTTTGGCTATCAGCTTCACCTCGGCCAGCGGCACGGTGCGCCCCGCGAAGGTACGCTGGTTGGTAATGGCAACATTCAGCGAGGTTCTGGGTGCAAACAGTTTGAAGTCCTTTGGCAGTGACCAGTCGCGTTTGCCATCCAGGCCCTTGGCGGGGATCAGCACACTCTTGGCGGACTTGGCGATGAGTGGCAGCGACTTGATCAGGCCAACTGACTGGTTCAAGGTGTTGTTGACGGCGGCACCCAGCAACTCGGCAATGCCCAGCTGGTACTGGTTGCGCCGGGCGCGGGGGCGGGGTGGCTTGATGACACGCCCGGTGGCCGTCAGGTCAAACATGGCCTGGGCCACGGCCACACCGGCCTGGCCGTCGATACCGGCATGGTGTAGCTTGCTGTACAGCGCCACTTGGCCGCTCTTGAGCCCATCAATGACAAAAAACTCCCACAGCGGACGGCTGCGGTCCAACAGGCTGGAATGCAGGCGTGCTACATATTGTTGCAATTGGCGGTTGCTGCCGGGTTTGGGCAGTGTGACATGGCGTATGTGGTAATCCAGGTCAATGTCTTCGTCCTCCACCCACACCGGGTTGGACAGGTCCAGCGGCATCAGCGCCAGTTTGCGGGTAAAGACCTCGGCCAGGTGCAGGCGCTGCTGGATACAGGCCTTGGTGTCCTCAAAAAAATCGCCGTTGTAACCCTCGGGCAAATCGAGTACGTTGAGGGCACCGATATGCATGGGCATTTCTGGCGATTCCAGGTGCAAAAATGCAGAATCCACTCCGCTGAGATGTTTCATCGCTACAGCCCTTCGCAAAAATTGAGCAATCACCATAGCATGCCAGTTGGTGAATGCGAAGGGGGTTTGCAGGGATTGCTGTCGCCAGTGGGCAAGGTCCGCACTCGGTTACCATTCGCCCGCATTTTCAAGGAAGCTCCCATGTCTCTTTTCGGTTCTGGCCACTCTGGCGCTCGTTCTTTATCATCCGCACCGGTCATCACGGCCGTACTGCTGGTGTGTACCACCATGGTTCTGCCGGGATGCGGCAAGAAAGGAACTGAGTTGGGTGGTGGCAGTTCCGAAGTGACGGGCTCCGCGGGCCCTGCCGGTGCCAAGGGTGAGAACAAATCACTGGTCAAGTGTGATGCACCGGTGGCCACGCTGGCCCTGGCCGAAAACCCCAATGGCTACGTGATGAGCAGCAGTTACAACCTGCCCAGCTCGCCAGTGCCCCTGGTGCGCCTGCTGGCGCAGCAAAGCGGTTGCTTCCGCGTAGTGGACCGCTCCGCCGGCTTGCGCGGCACGATCCAGGAGCAACAGCTCAAGGACAGTGGTGTGCTGCGCAAGCAGGGCAATACGGTAGAAAAAGGCAAGGGTTATGAGGCACAGTACACGCTGATCCCCAACCTCACATTCAGCGAACAGGACGCTGGACGCAGCCTGGGCGGCGTGCTGGCACATATTCCGATCGTGCGCGATCTGGGTGCGCTGATTGGCATCGTCGAGCAGATCAAGTTCAAGGAAGCCCAAGTGGCTTTGCTGCTGACGGACAACGAAACGACCGAACAAGTCGCCGCGGCGACCGGCTCCGCCCGCACCACCGACCTGGGGCTGGGTGGTCTGGCCTTTGGTGGCATGGGAGGGGTGGGCGGCGTAGGTTGGAGCAATACCAACGAGGGCAAAGTGATTGCCGCCGCGTTTCTGGACGCCCACAACAAGCTGGTGGTGCAGGCCCGTGATTTGATGGCCAAAGACCTGCCACCGTCCGTGGCGACCAAGAAGGCGCCCAGCAAAGGTCTTTAGAACCTGGCTGGGCTCAATCCAATCAGGGGAAGACGCCGGTGAGTGTGGCTTTTCCGATGATGTTGGCCTTGAAGTCCAACTCAAACTTGGCGCGGGAGTATTCCGGCACGGCGGTCAACCACTTCACATCGTCTGTCAGCGCGTAGACCGTCAATTTGTAAGTGTGTTGTGATGTTGCTACAGGCCCGGCATAACCGATACCTGCCGCGCCGCCTGCGCCGATGGTGTAGTTGCTGCCATAGACGACGCCGCTTTGAAGCAACAGGTTCTCACCTTCGGCAATCGCAGTCTTTGCGACCGGAAGATTGAACACGCCCCAATGGCGGCAGGCGCTGATACCGGCTTGGCAGGGCGCTGTTTCATCATCCATGATGATGGCAAAACGTTTGGTGCCAGCCGGTACCTCCGAGATATTCAATTGCGGCGAGGTGTTGCTGCCACCGACCGCGACACCAGCAATCCGGAGTGGAATCGTGCCACCATTGACGTACGAGGTGGAGTTCACTGCCAGATTGGTCGCGCTGGCGGTCACCGTGGTAGTCGCCACTGCACTGCTGGCCTTGCCGTCACTGACGGTCAGCGTAATGGTGTAAGCCCCAGTGCTCTCGGGTACGAACGTGGTTTTGGCCCCACTGGTGGAGATCAGGCCTGCCGAGCTGCTGGCCGGACGGGCCAGGATAGACCAGGAGTAGCTGAGTGCGTCATTGTTGGCGTCCGAGCTGGCGGTTCCGTCCAGGGTGACGGTTGAACCAACCAAGACAGTCTGCGGTGCACCGGCATTTGCGACGGGCAGGGCATTGCATGAGTTGACGCCCAGTGTGCAGTCATTGGTTTTGCTATCGCTCGCGCCCCCTCCGCAACCAGCCAGCAAAGCAGCACCCAACCCCAAGCAGATAAAAGCCTTCATTTTGAACATCCCGTGTTTATGACCTGTCGATTGTGCATGACAGTCGCTCCCTTTTCAATAGCAGGCAATTTTGCGAGGAATTTGGTGTTCCGCGGTATTTTTGATCCGTTCCCCTCTGTAGCCGATAGTCCATTCGGACTATTGGTTCGCGCGGCACCCAAACTTACACTTGGTCACAACACAGTGACCCGTACAGATGGGCTGGTGTTCGCAACCAAACTTGCCTCGCAGGGAGCGGGTGTCCACACAACCATGAAGAAAGAAGCTATGAATCTCAAACCTCTTGCCCTGGCTATTGCCTTGACCGCATCGGTAGGCGCCCAGGCCGCGCAATTTGACTTCCAGGGCGATATCGCCACACACAAGGATGTCATCCACATCAATTTTTCCCTGCTGGCGGACGCCACCGATGTCAAGGTCTGGACTGATTCTTTCCAGAGTGGTATCAACTTTGACCCTATTACAGCCGTCTGGAAGCAGACCAACACCGGGTGGAATTTGGTTGGTGAAAATGACGACGAAGCCGGTATCGCACCCGGCCAGACTTACTTTGACTCGGGTCTGACTTTCGGCAACCTGTCTGCTGGCAATTATTTGTTCACAATTGCAACTTTCAACAACTTTGCCAATGGGACGACTTTGGCCCAAGGCTTCATGTTTGACAACCAGGTCGCAATTCCCCTGGCACAGTGGAATCAGCCATCCAACGGTCTGAACAAGGGCACCCATTACAGCGTGCACCTGTCCGGTGTGGATGGTGCAGTGAGCGCCGTACCCGAACCCGAATCCTTTGCCATGCTGTTGGCCGGTCTGGGTATCGTTGGTGCATTGGCACGCCGCAAGAACCGCAAGAACGCTGTTGCAGCCTAATCGCTTCAGTTGAGTGGCCAAGCCCCGCTTCCGCGGGGCTTTTTTTTGCCCCGTTGCCCTGGGGTCGGTCTCATGTACCGAGGTAACGTGCCTCCAGGTGCTTGCGGAAGTGGCTGGCATTGAGGGGCTCGCCCGTTGCACGGGTCACCAGAGCATCAGTGGACCAGCGGCTGGCCTGGCTCCAGATGTTGGCGTCCAGCCAGTTCATGACGGGTGACAGGTCGCCGCTGGCGATGCGGGTGTCCATATCAGGATGTTGCTTGCGTATGGTGGCGAAGTACTGTGCGGCATACATGGCACCCAGTGTGTAGCTGGGGAAGTAACCAAACATGCCCGACGGCCAGTGGATGTCCTGTAAGCAGCCCTGGTCAAAATTACCAGCCACATCCACGCCCAGGTAGTCCTGCATTTTGGCTGCCCACAGCGTCGGGATGTCGTCGGCTTCTACTTCACCGGAGATCAGTGCGCGCTCGATCTCGAAACGCAGGATCACATGCGCCGGATAGGTCAGTTCGTCTGCATCAACGCGGATAAATCCACGCTTGACGCGGGTGATCATGCGGGCCAGGTTGTCGGCACCAAAGGCGGCCTGGTCACCCAGATTTTTCTTCACCAGCGGTGCGATGAGTTGCAGAAAAGCCGGGTTGCGCGCCAGCTGCATTTCGAACGACAGGCTTTGGCTTTCGTGTATGCCCATGGAGCGGGCTCGGCCGACGGGGAGGTGCAGCGTGTCGCGCGGCAGGCGCTGCTCGTAACGCGCGTGGCCGGTCTCATGGATGATGCCCATCAGGCTGGGCGCAAACGTGGCCTCGTTGTAACGCGTGGTGATGCGCACGTCCTGCGGCACACCGCCACAAAACGGGTGTGTGGATATGTCCAGCCGCCCACCTTCAAAGTCAAAACCCAGCAGGCCCATGACTTCCACGCCCAGAGCACGCTGTTTGTCGATGGGGAAAGGGCCAGTGGCCTGTACCACCACTTCGGACTGTTGTTTGGCAATGACCTTGTCGATCAGATCGGGTAGCCAGGTCTTGACGTCGCCAAACAGCTGGGTGATGGCGCTCTCGCGCATGCCGGGTTCAAACTTGTCCATCAGTGCCTCGTAGGGCGTGCTGCCGGTGGCGTCGGCCAGGAACGTGGCCTCCTTGCGGGCCAGTTTGACGACTTCGCGGAAATTGCCCAAGAAGCCTTCCCAGTCATTGACCTTGCGCTGGCTGCGCCAGGCGTGTTCGCAGCGGGCGCTGGCCAGGCTCTGGGCTTCGACCAGGTCTTGTGGCAGGCGGTTGACCATCGCCCACTCGCGGCGCATCTCGTGCAGGCTGGCCTGATCTGCCTCTGGCAGGTTGGCGCTCTGCGCGGCGTCGAACTGCGCTTTCAGGGCGGGATCGGTCAGCGTTTGGTGCATCAATACCTGCAGTTCAGCCATGGCCGCGGCGCGGGCCTCATTGCCCTTGCTGGGCATCATGGCGGCCTGGTCCCAACCGGCGATGGATGCCAGGTGGCCGAAGTTGTGCAGGCGTTTGAAGGTGGCGTTCAGTGGCGCCAGTGCGGATGCTGTCATGGTGTGGGTGTCCTAGGGAATGGGGCGTGTAGGGACGCTGCGGTTGCAGATATTGCTATGCAGCGCACTGCGCACCGCCCAGCCCCCGATGGCGTGGCGGCTGGCTTCAACCAGGCTGCGCCAGGTGGCGGTGTCAGTGCGCATGATCTCGATGTTGGGTTGCTCGGCCGCGGGTATGTCGGCCAGCATGCGTGCCCGGGTGATGGGGACATAGGCCTCAGGCTTGTCATAAAACCCCATGGCACCCGGGCCGCGGGGCAGGGACGACAACACCTCCATGCCCTTGACGACACGACCAACCACCGTGATGTTCAGATCCAGTGCCCGCGGCGCCTGGCCATTGATGGCATAGAGGCTGGTGCCGTTGCTGCTGTCGGGTTTGGTGCTGCGTGCCGCGCCGACCATGCCGTAGCAGTGCGCCAGCCACGCCTGGTTCTTGGCCGGGTTGGCTGCAGCCGGCATGCCATCGACAAAACCGCTGACCGGCGCCCAACCATCGGGATCGGTGAATCGGGTGATGGGCAAGCCCTTGAAGGGAATTGCAAATTCGGCGGGCAGGCTGGCCTGGGCCGTGCCCAGGGGCTTGACCTTGTCCTTCTCTTTTTCCTCATCCGCGGGATCGGCCCACTGCGTCACGTAGTTGTCCTGCACGCGGACCACGGCAGAACCGGTGTAGTAGCCCTCGCGCGTCAGTGTGCGGATGTTGGCCGCATGCTTGGGGGCAAAACGCCGCGCGAGTTCCATGACCACGGACTGGCCGTTGATCTCCATGACCACCGTGTTCTCGGGGTCCAGGCGGCGCCAGTCGCTGGGCGCGGAGTTCTTGATGATGTCGGCCTGGCTGGTGCGTGCCGGTGCTTGGGCAGCACCTGCCGCCGATTGGCCAGCCAGCACACACAGCGCCGCGGCGGAGAAAAGTGACAGTGACTTGAAGCGCAACATGCAGACCCTTGTCGTGATGAAGGCCTCAAGCATAGCCTCAGTTCAGGTCAAAACGCACACCCTGGGCCAGCGGCAATTCCCGCGAGTAGTTGACCGTGTTGGTGGCGCGGCGCATGTAGGCCTTCCATGCATCGGACCCCGATTCGCGGCCGCCACCGGTTTGCTTCTCGCCGCCGAATGCACCACCAATTTCGGCACCCGAAGTACCAATATTCACATTCGCAATGCCGCAGTCAGAACCCGCTGCCGACATGAACTGCTCTGCCTCGCGCACATCGGTCGTGAAGATGGATGACGACAAACCCTGGGGCACGTCGTTGTTCAGTGCAATCGCTTCAGACAACTCGCTGTACTGCAGCACATACAGGATGGGCACAAAGGTCTCATGGCGCACGACCTCGGTTTGCGCCGGCATTTGCACCAGGGCCGGGCGCACGTAGAAAGCATTCGGAAAACGCTCCTGCAGCGCGCGTTCACCTCCGGCGACCACACCGCCTTGTGCCTTGGCCTGCTCCAGTGCAGACTGCATGGCATCAAACGCCGCGCCGTCGATCAGCGGCCCGACCAGCGTGCCGTCTTCCAGTGGCGAACCGATTTTGAAGCTGGCGAACGCGCGGGTCAGTTTTGCCACAAGGTCGGCATGCACCGACTTGTGCACGATCAGGCGGCGCGCTGTGGTGCAACGTTGGCCGGCCGTACCGGCTGCGGCAAAAGCCACGGCACGCACGGCCATGTCCAGGTCGGCAGAGGGCGCCACGATGATGGCGTTGTTGCCACCCAGCTCCAGCAGGCTGCGGCCAAAACGGGCTGCCACGCGTGGGCCCACGGCCTGGCCCATGCGGGTGCTGCCGGTAGCGGAGACCAAGGCCACCTTGGTGTCGTCCACCAGGGCCTGGCCTACATCGGCGCGGCCCATGACCAACTGCGACAAGTTGGCTGTGCGGTCTGCACCAAAGCGCGCACAGGCGCGGTCAAAAACGGCCTGCACACCCAGTGCACACAGCGGGGTTTTCTCTGACGGCTTCCACACCACGGTGTCACCGCAGACCAGGGCCAGGGCTGCATTCCAGGCCCACACGGCCACGGGGAAATTGAAGGCCGTGATAACACCCACCACACCCAGCGGATGCCAGGTTTCCATCATGCGGTGGCCGGGGCGCTCGGACGCAATCGTCAGGCCGTACAACTGGCGCGACAGACCTACGGCAAAGTCGCAGATGTCAATCATCTCTTGCACCTCGCCCAGGCCTTCGGACAAGACCTTGCCCGCTTCCAGCGACACCAGCGTGCCCAAAGCCTGTTTGTGTTCGCGCAGTTCCTCACCCAACAGGCGGACCAGTTCGCCGCGTTGCGGTGCGGGGACCGTGCGCCAAGTTTGGTGCGCGGCATGCGCGCGGCTGATCACCGCGGCTACTTCAGTCAAAGACGTTTCATGCACTTGGCCCAAGGCCGCGCCGTCGATAGGCGAGCGGGATGGCAAGGAGCCGCCGGTATAGGCGCTGGCGGGTACACCCAGTCGGGCGAGCAAGGTTTGGATGGTGTCGGTAGAGGTAGACATGGGGTTCTTCCGTATACGGTGAAAGCGGCCTTAACCGATGGACTCGACTTGGCGCGACTGTTGGTACGCCTTGCCAAAGCGGTTGGCCAGGAAAGCTGGCAACTCTACCTGCTCTTGACGGATGAAACCAGACTGCGGCAATTTGCCTTCGCGGAACAGATCGACGGCCGCGCAGATGCCGGCAGCAGTCGTGATCTGGATCGCGCTCAAGGGCGCCTTTTCATCGCGGTCCGCAAAAATCTTGCGGGCGAACACCTCTTGCACCAGGTGGCCATCGCGCTCTCCGCTGACGGTCACAAACACCAGCACCACGTCCTGCATGGTCAGCGGGATGGAGTGGCGCAGAATGTTCTTCAGGTTCTCCTGGTCAAACTGCATGCCCAGTTCCTGCAGCAGCATCTTCATGATGTCGCAGTGGCCGGGGTAACGCACGGTCTTGTAGTCCAGCGTCTGGACCTTGCCCTTCAGCGTTTCGCACAGGGTGCCCAGGCCGCCGGAGGTGTTGAAGGCTTCGTATTCGGTGCCGTCCAGCGAGAAGTGTTCCATGCCTTCCAGCGGCAGCACTTCGATGATTTCTCCATTGCGAATCGCTTCGCAGGGGTGGCAGTATTCATTGATCAGGCCGTCCACGCTCCAGGTCAGGTTGTATTTCAGCGAATTGGTGGGGAAGGCTGGCAGCGCGCCCACACGCATCTTCACTTCGTGCAGCTTGCTGAACTTCTTGCTCAGGTGGTGGGCCACGATGCCGATGAAGCCGGGCGCCAGGCCACACTGGGGCATAAAGGCGGTCTTGGCGCCTTCGGCCATGCGCATGATCTCGCGGGTGGCCGCCACGTCTTCGGTCAGGTCAAAGTAGTGGCAGCCGGCTTCCAGTGCCTGGGCTGCGGCCATAGTAGCCAGGTGGTAAGGCAGGGCGTTGATAACGGCGTCATAACCTTTGAGCGCACCGCGCAGGGCGGTCGCGTCCGAGGTGTCGATCTGGGCCAGCTCCAGTGGCAGATGGCGCAGCTTCTTGAGTGCCTCTTCGCTGCGGTCTACCACCTTGACCTGGTAGTCACCGGAACCCGACAACAAGGTCGCAATTGTTTGGCCAATGTGGCCCGCACCCATCAGAACAACTCGCATAACAATCTCCTGGTAATTGGTTTGGATGGAATAAGTCTAGGTGTGAGTCCAGACGAATTAAATAGACAATGTGACGTATTGATTGTTAAATCAGACGATTCGTCATACCATTTGGCCGATATGAAGTGTTTTAAACCATGAGCACCCCAGCGCTGCGCGACCAACTGGACCGCGACCTGCTGGCTTTGCTGCAAGCCAATGCCCGCGCCTCCACCGCCGACCTTGCCCGCCAGCTGGGCACGGCGCGCACCACCGTGCTGGCCCGCTTGGGCCGCATGGAGCGTGAGGGGGTGATAGCGGGCTACACGGTGCGCCTGGGGCAAGACGTGCGTGACATGGGCTTGCAGGCTTTTGTTGGCATCACGGTGCAACCCAAGGCCGGCCGCGAGGTCGTGCGCCAGATCTCGCGCATGCCCGAGGTGCGCCAGCTGTGCGCGGTCAGCGGCGAGTTTGACTATGTGGTGCTGCTGCGTGCCGAGTCGGCGTTGCGCATGAACACGCTGCTGGACGAGATGGGTAACTTTGATGGTGTGGTGAAGACCACGACCTCGGTGGCGCTCGAATGGAAGATTGACCGGACCTGAGTAGCAGCGGCCAGCCCGCGCAACCCCCCGTTTACAATCGGGTTACCGGGCCGGCAGCTACTGCCAGCCTGTAAACGCTAGGGGTGCTGACTGTCGTGAGGCGGTCGGCTGAGATAACACCCTGGAACTTGATCAAGGTAATACTTGCGCAGGGAAGCGTGGTGAGAACATTTATGCCATTGCTCCGTCCATGGAGCGTTGTGGCCTGTGCCTCTGCTATGCGCGTCCCTGCCATCGAACAAAGGTGAACTGCGATGGCACTCCGTCTGAATCTGAAAATTACTCCCTGTGCTGCCGCATTGGCCGTTGCGTTTGCTGCACCTGCTTGGGCGCAGACTGCTGCCTCCCAAAACCTGCAAGGCGTCACCGTGACCAGCAAAGCTGCGCCCGTGCTGGATGTGGACCGGGCCGACGTGGGTGGCCTGGGCCTGGCGCTGGCCAAGACACCACAGAGCGTGAGTGTGCTGGGCGCCGATCTGCTGGCCGCCACAGCCTCCAGCAGCCTGTCGCAGGTCATCAAGCTCGATGCCTCGCTGGCCGACAGTTACAACACCATTGGATTTATTGAAGGCCTGTCGGTGCGCGGCTTTTTGCTGGACCAAAACAACAATTACCTGCGCAACGGCCTGCCGGTGTCCAACTACGCCCCCCTGGCGCTGGAGAACAAGGAGCGCATCGAGGTCCTGAAGGGCGTGGCGGGCTTGCAGGCCGGTGTGTCCGCGCCCGGTGGGCTGGTCAACTTCGTCACCAAGGCGCCCCAAGCGGATGCATTTACAGCTGCATCCATCGGTGGTGACGGCCATGGCGGCAGCAAGGTCCATCTGGACAGCAATGCCCATTGGGGTGCGGTTGGTGTGCGCGTCAATCTGGCGGCAGAAGACCTGCGCACGCAGTTCGACCGTGCAGAAGGCAAACGCGAATTTGCCAGTGTGGCCCTTGCAACAAACGCGGCGCCGGGCACCAAAATTTCTGCCGATCTGGAGTACCACCACAAGAAGCAGCCTTCGGTCCCCGGCCTGGGCCTGCTGGACACCAATGGCGATGGCGTGGCCGACACCTTGCCAGCCAGCAATTATTCGCGTTTGAACCTGAACAACCAGAGCTGGTCCCAGCCCTTTGAAGCCACCAGCACCAACGCCCAGTTCGCCATCGACCACCAGATCAGCGCCGATTGGCAGGCCCGTGTGGGGCTGGGCACACAGCGCACGGTGGCGCACGACCGCCTGGCCTTTCCCGATGGTTGCAGCACCGGCCCCAACTATGTCTACCCCGGGCTGTGTGCCAATGGCGATGTGGATGTCTACGACTACCGCAGCGAAAACGAAGAACGCAGCACCTGGGCCTGGGACGCCAAACTGCAGGGCCGGATGGGTGCCGGGCACCGTGTGACGCTGGGCCTGAGTGGCCGCAGCGCGCGCACCGATCTCAACCCGACGCAGGCCTACAACTTTGCAGGCACCACCAATATCGACCGCCCCATTGCCTTGCCGGGCGAAGGAACTGCACTCGACCTCAACACCAACAGCCGCGAACGCGCGGTTGATGTACATGCCTCGCTGGTCAGTGACCTGAGCACCACGGTTCAAAGTTTTGTAGGTATCCGCAGCTCGCGCGTAACCCGCAGCAGCGAACGCAGCGACGGCTCCCGTGCCATCGCGTTCGAGCAAACGGTGACCACACCCTGGGCGGGCCTGTCGTGGTCGCCACTGGCCAACACTATGCTCTACGCCTCCTGGGGCCAGGGCGCGGAGCTGGAAGCCGTGCCCAACCGTGCCAGCCGTTTTGTCAACGCGGGCCAGGTGTTGCCCGTGCTCAAGAGTGAACAAACCGAGTTGGGTATCAAGTGGCAGATGAGCCCCCGCATGCTGGTGTCCGCTGCGGCCTTCAACATCGACAAGCCTTATGCCGACGACCAGGCCACTGCCAGCGGCATACCGCTGCGTGTTGCCGGTGGCAAGACCGCACGGCACCGCGGCGTCGAGATGGCGGCCGTGGGCCAAGTGGATGCGCGGTTGTCTGTACAGGCCAGCCTGAGCCTGCTGGATGCCAAGTACACCGCGGCCATAGACCCGGCGCTGGTGGGACAGCAGGTTACCAATGTGCCAAAAGCCAAGGCTTCCCTCTTTGCCGACTACAAGATAGCCGCATTGCCCGGCCTGTCGCTCAGCGGCTTGCTGACACACGAGAGTGGCAAGACCGTTACCGCCGATGGTGCAGTCAGCCTGCCCGCCGCCTGGCAGCTGGATACCGGTGTGCGTTACCAGAACCGCCTGCTGGGGAAGTCCACGCAGTGGGCCCTGAATGTGGAAAATTTGACAGACCGCAGCTACTGGCGCGAAGCACCCACGCAGTACTGGGGCGCCAGCTATGTGTTCCCCTCCACCCCGCGTACCGTGCGCGCCCGCGTGACGGTGGAATTCTGACCCCTCTACCGTGGAGCCCCGCCTCATCTGCCTGATCGGTGCGGAGTGCACCGGCAAGACGACACTGGCCCAGGCCCTTGCCAAGCAGATGGATGGCCTGTGGGTGCCGGAATACCTGCGCAGTTTTACCGAGCAGCAGGGCCGCACGCCCGAGCGCACCGAGCAACTGCAGATACTGCAAGAGCAGGTGCGCCTGGAAACGCAGGCCCTGGCCACCGCGCGCCGCCAGCAGCAGGCCCTGGTGTTTTGCGACACCGCACCACTGCTCACCGCGGTGTACAGCGATACCGTGTTTGCCGATGCGTCGCTGTACCCACAAGCCCATGGCCTGCATGCGCGCTATGCGCTGACCCTGCTACTGGAGCCTGACATTCCGTGGGTGGCCGATGGCCTGCAGCGGGATGGCCCGCAGGCCCGCGCCGCCGTGCACAGGCGTATCGAACAGGCTCTGGCGGACCGGGCGTGGCCCCATGTGCAGATTGCAGGCACCCCCGCGCAACGCCTTTTGACCGCTTTGGACGCGGTGCTATCGGCGACACATTGAGGTTCCACGCGCGCTTGCGCTGCGGTTAGACTGGCTTTTTGTCCTTTTGCGGAGCCCACCATGAGTGAACTAGTTGCCTACAGCCTGGAAGACGGCATTGCCACCCTGACCCTGAACAATGGCAAGGTCAACGCGTTTTCACACGAACTGATAGCAGCCTTCAACCGGGGGCTGGACCAGGCCGAGGCGGCCGGCGCCGTAGTCATCGTCACCGGCCAGCCCGGCATCCTGAGCGGTGGTTACGACCTCAAGGTCATGACCGCAGGTCCGCAGGCTGCCATTGACCTGGTGGCGGCCGGCTCCACACTGGCGCGGCGCATGCTGGCCCACCCGCAGCCCATCATCGTGGCCTGCCCCGGGCATGCGGTCGCGAAGGGTGCCTTTGTGCTGCTGTCGGCCGATTACCGCATTGGTGTCGAAGGTCCGTTCAGCATTGGCTTGAACGAAGTCAAGATCGGCATGACCATGCACCATGTAGGCATCGCCATCGCACGCGACCGGTTGACCACGCCCGCCTTCCAGCGCTCCGTCATCAACGCCGAAATGTTCACGCCCCAGGGCGCGCTGGCCGCCGGTTTCCTGGACCAGGTAGTAGCGCCCGAGCAGTTGCTCAGCGCAGCGGTGGAAGTGGCCCAGCAGATGAAGAAGCTCAACATGACCGCCCACAAGAACACCAAACGCAAGGTGCGCAAGGCTTTGCTGGATGCGCTGGATGCTGCCATCGAACTGGATAAAACCATCAGTTTGATGTAATGCTTGTTGGCGTTTTTGGCCTCTAGCCCCCGTCGGTATTCATGGTGATGCTATTGATTTTGTAGTATTTGCCGAAAGGACCTGCTGCGCAAGGGCGGGCCTGGGGGCAGCGTCAGGCTTGCGCTAGGTCAAGCTGGGTCCCTGGGGTGGCCCCTAGAATGGACAGATCCCCACGCCCCGAGATCCTTGCATGTCCTCCAACCTGATCCGCCGCCTTTTGCTTGCACTTCTGGTCCTGGTCCTGCTCGGCTCCGGCATCTGGTGGGCCAAGCGCCCCAAGCCGGTGGTCGTGCTGGTCACCACCATTGACCAGGGGCGGGTCGAATCCAGCATTGCCAACACCCGCGCCGGCACGGTAGAGGCCTGCATGCGCACCAAACTCTCGGCCACCATGGGTGGGCGTATCGAAGTGCTGGCCGTCAAGGAGGGCGACAAGGTCAAAAAAGGCCAGCTGCTGATGAAGTTGTGGAATGACGACCAGCAGGCCCAAAGCAGCCTGGCCATGGCCCAGGTCGAGACCGCGCGCAAACGCGTGGTCGAGGCCTGCACCGTGGCAGCCAACGCTGAGCGCGAGTCCGAGCGGCAGACCTCGCTGTTCAAACAGGGTTTTATCTCTGGCTCGCGTGACGAACAGGTGCGCTCAGAAGCCCAGGCCCGCCGCGCCGGGTGCGACGCCGCCAAGGCCGATGTGGCCCAGACCCAGGCCCGTGTCAACGCCACCCGTGTGGAGCAAAACCGCACCGTGTTGTACGCACCCTTTGCCGGCACCGTGGCCAAGATTGTGGGCGAGGTGGGTGAATACTCCACACCATCCCCACCCGGTGTGCCCACGCCGCCAGCCATTGACCTGATCGACGACACCTGCCTGTATGTGCGTGCCCCCATGGACGAGGTGGATGCGCCCAAGATCAGCGCCGGGCAGACAGTGCGCATCAGCTTTGACGCCCTGCCCAAGCAGTCATTCCCCGGCAAGGTTAAACGCGTGGCGCCTTATGTGTCGGCCGTGGAGAAGCAAGCCCGCACGGTGGACATCGAAGCCACGCTGGACATCACCGCAGACAAAGCCGCGCCGCGCCTGCTAGTGGGCTACAGCGCCGATGTGGAAGTGGTGCTGGCCCTGCGCGAGAAAGTGGTGCGGGTGCCCACATCGGCCTTGCAAGAGGGTGGCCGTGTGCTGCTGGCCGGCGCAGACGGCACCCTGCAGGAACGCAAGCTCAAGACCGGGCTGGCCAACTGGGAGTACACCGAGGTGCTGGAGGGCCTGGCTGCTGGCGACAAGGTGGTGACTTCGCTGGAGCGCGAGGGTGTCAAGCCGGGTGCACATTTCGTTGTGGACGAAAAGCAAAAGAAATGACCGTACCCGCGCAAATCGAGCTCGCTGGCATCGAGCGGGTCTTCCACCTGGGTGATTCCGAGGTGCATGCGCTGCGCAATCTGAACCTGTCCATCACCGCCGGTGAATACGTGGCGGTGATGGGCCCATCGGGTTCCGGCAAATCCACGTTGTTGAACCTGCTGGGCCTGCTGGACCCGCCCAACAGCGGTGTCTACCGGCTCGAAGGGCGCGACGTGACGACGCTCTCCAGTGACGAACAGGCCCGTGTGCGCAGCGAGCGCATAGGCTTTGTGTTCCAGAGTTTCCACCTGGTGCCGCGGCTCACCGCTGCAGAGAATATTGCCCTGCCCATGGTGCTGGCGGGACTGGCCCCAGCGCAACGTGCCGCGCGGGTCAAACAGGCGCTCAAAGACTACGGCCTGGAGAACCGCGCCGACCACCGGCCGGATGAACTCTCGGGCGGGCAGCGCCAGCGTGTGGCCATTGCACGCGCCACCATCATGCAGCCGGCCATGATCCTGGCGGATGAACCCACTGGCAACCTGGACCGCGCCACGGGCGAAGAAGTCATGCGCCTGCTGGAAGGGCTCAACGCCCAGGGCGTGACCCTGATCATGGTCACCCACGACGCCGTACTGGGTAACCGTGCACACCGCCAGTTGCGCATGGAAGACGGTGGCATTCAGCGCGATGTGCGCAACCCGCCGCCCGTTGCAACGGACACGCCATGCGCAGTGCCGACCTGATCCGTTTCGCGCGGGACGCCGCCACGGGCAACCCGCTGCGCGCCTCGCTGCTGGTGTTGGCCATGGCCATTGGAGTGGCGGCAGTGGTGGTATTGACCGCGCTGGGCGACGGCGCACGGCGCTATGTGATGAACGAGTTTTCCTCCCTGGGCAGCAACTTGGTCATTGTGTTGCCCGGGCGCTCTCAGACCGGTGGCTTCAACCCTGGCAACGCCATCACCAACACCACGCGGGACCTGACCATTGACGATGCCCAAGCCCTGCAGCGCGGCAGTGCCATCAGCCGCGTGGCACCGTTGGCCGTGGGTACATCCGAGATTAGCGCGGGCGGCAAGCTGCGCGAGGTCATGGTGGCCGGCACGGTGTCGCAGTATGCGCAGGTGCGCCAGCTGGCACTGGCCCAAGGGCGTTTTCTGGCGCCGGGTGACTGGCGCCGGGGTGCTGCGGAGGCCGTGATTGGCTCCAAGGTGCGCGACGAGATTTTTGGCACTGCGCCCGCACTGGGTCAACTAGTGCGCATTGGCGACCGGCGCTTTCGTATTGTGGGCGTGCTGGGTAACAGTGGCCAGGGCCTGGGCATGAACACCGATGAACTAGTGTTTGTGCCGGTGTCGTTGGCACAGGCCATGTTCAACAGCAACACGCTGTTTCGCATATTGGTAGAGGCCACGGGGCGTGAGGCCATTGGCGCGGCCAAGCAGCAGGTGGCCGACATCATCCAGCTGCGCCACGAGGGCGAGCAGGACGTGACCGTGGTCACACAAGACGCCGTCTTGGCCACCTTTGACCGCCTGCTGGGCGCGCTCACGCTGGGTGTGGCCGGTATTGCCGCCATCAGCCTGGCGGTGGCGGGTATTCTGGTGATGAACGTGATGCTGGTGTCGGTGAGCCAGCGCACGGCCGAGATCGGTCTGCTCAAGGCACTGGGCGCCACTGGTGGTCGTATCCGTCTATTGTTCCTGGCAGAGGCCAGCATGTTGTCGTTGACTGGCGCAGTGGCCGGTTATGTGCTGGGGCAACTGGCCGCGGCCCTGATTCGCCAGCTGTACACGACCTTTCCGGCCTACCCGCCAGATTGGGCCGTGTTTGCGGGGCTGGCGACTGCCTTGATCACCGGCATCTTGTTTGGAGTGTTGCCCGCCCGCCGCGCCGCCAAGCTCGATCCAGTTCAGGCCTTGTCCAAACGCTAGAGCATGCTGATTACCGACGCCATCCGCCTAGCCCTGCGCGCCATCGTGGCGCAGCGGCTGCGCAGCTTTCTGACGCTGCTGGGCATTGCGGTGGGGATCGCATCGGTGATCCTGCTGACCTCCATTGGTGAGGGCATACACCGCTTTGTGCTGGCAGAGTTCACCCAGTTTGGCACCAACATCGCCAGCATCTCGCCGGGCAAGGTCAAGACCTCCGGCCCGGCTCCGACCGGCATACCGACATCCGTACGCCCGCTGACGCTGGACGACGCACGTGCCCTGCGCAACCTGCCCCATGTGACCGGCATGACGGCAACCGTCTGGGGCAACACCGAAGTGGGTGGCAATGGTCGCATACGCCGCACCACGGTCAACGGTGTGGGGGCCGACATGCTCAAGGTCTACAGCATCAAGGTCAAGACCGGCCAGTTTTTGCCGGACGAGGCGCTGGAGAACGCCCGCGCCTTTGTGGTGCTGGGCGCCAAGCTCAAGGCCGAACTGTTTGGCAGCACCAACCCTTTGGGCGCACGGGTGCGGGTTGGCAATCTGCAGTTCCGCGTGATTGGTGTGCTGGAGGCCAAGGGACAGTTTCTGGGTGTGGACCTGGACGATGCGGCCTACATCCCTACTGCGCGGGCGCTGGAGCTGTACAACCGAGACGGCATGATGAAGATCGATCTGGCCTACGAAGAGGGGGTGCCCGCGGCGCGTATTGTGGCTGCCGTCAAAAACACACTCTCAGTCCGCCACGGCCGTGAAGATTTCACCATCACCACACAAGAGGACATGCTGCGCACCTTGTCCAACATCCTGGACATTTTGACCATGGCGGTGGGCGCGTTGGGCAGTATCTCGCTCTTGGTGGGTGGTGTGGGCATCGTCACCATCATGACCATTGCGGTCAGTGAACGCACCAGCGAGATCGGCCTGATGGTGGCGCTGGGCGCACCACGCAAAACCATACTGGGGCTGTTTCTGGGCGAAGCTGTCACGCTGTCGGCCATTGGTGGTGTGATGGGCCTTGTGCTTGGTATGGGCCTGGCCCAACTCATACACTTTGCCGTGCCCGCCTTGCCGGTGCACACACCGCTGAGTTTTGTGTTGCTGGCCGAAGGCATTGCCATCGTGATCGGCCTGCTGGCCGGAGTTTTGCCTGCCCGCAGCGCGGCCCGGCTGGACCCGGTGGACGCGCTGCGCAGCGAGTGAGCGCTGCCACACTGAGGAGTCAACCATGCGGATCGCCTTCACATCCTGCTTCAGCGCCCAACTGTTCAAACAACAACTGGTGTGGGACGAAATCGCCGCAGCCCAGCCAGACGTGCTCGTGCTGCTGGGTGACTCCATGTATCTGGACGTGGGCGGCCCCTACGGATCATTGGGCGTTCAGCAGCTCAGCGAGAACGACTTTGCCGAACATGCCCACAGCCGGTATGCCGCTACCTTGGCACAAAAGCAGTTCAAGGCACTGGTGCAAAGCCCCGGTTTGGTAACGTATGCCATCTGGGACGACCATGATTTTTTATGGGACAACGCCTGCGGCGCGGACCTGATGAAAAATCCGGCGTTGCGGCCGCTGGTCTATCCCAGCCGGGCCTTGTTTGCGGCCTATCGCCAAGCCTTGGCGTCGCGCCTGGCGCCGGGCAGTTTTCCTTCTGCGCCCCCTTACTGGGACACCAAAACCCCCGCGCCGGGTTATACCTGTGTGCTGCTGGACGCCACACTGTTCCTGCACCTGACCGATGGACGCAGCTTCAGAAAGGCAAGGGGCAATCGGGCCCTTCTGGGCGCGGACCAGCTCAACGCCCTGCAGGCGGCGATGGCGCTGGCCCCCGCAGGCGCCACCCATCTGGTGGCGTCGGCAAGCGTGTTCGATGCGCGCCATGGTGATAGCTGGCTCACCTGTCCCACCGAATACTCACGCCTGCAGACGTTGGCCCAGCAATACAACATCCTGATCCTGAGCGGTGACATTCACGACAACAACCTGGCAAGTTACACCCTCCAGGCCGGGCGCAGACTGTTTGAGGCCACGGCTTCGGGCGCGGCGGTACGCACCGGTGTAGTGGTGGGTGCCTTGCAGCGCAACTATGGCCTGCTCGATATTGATGGTGCGCATGTGGATATCAGTCTGTTCAAATCTGGTGCCAGACAATACGGCGGCAGCATCCATCGCCTGACCTGGCAGTAACCAGGGGTTCGGGGGGTGCATGTGGGCCCAGAGACAGCTATATTCGGGCTTCCAGAGGCCCGGTAGAGGCCGTACCCGCAGCCTTGCCAAGGAGTCCGTCCGCGTGGCTATCTCAACCATCAACCGCTTTATCTCGCTGTTCGATACGGCGTTTCGCGCGTTGCCGACCACGGTCAGCATGGCCGACACGGAGCGGCTGGCCATGCTGGTCCACCATGCCATGGAGTCCACCAAACGGGTCTACCACAAGTCTGGCCATGTCTTTGGCCTGTGTGAGGGCATGGGCCCGGTGCAGGTGCTGGCGGCCTTGTTCCATGACCTGGTGTATTACCAGCTGGACCAGGGCTTTCCCCCGCACGCCCGCTATTGGCTGCGCGATGTAACACGGGAGGTGGGTGACACCCTGGTGCTGCAGCCCATACCGCCGGATGATGCCGAGCTGGCGCTGTGCGCCGCACTGTTTGACTTTGCGCCCGACCAGGTCTTGCCACTGTATGGCGGCATGAATGAGTTTTTGAGTGCGGTGGTAGCGGCCCGCCTGTTGCAGCCCCATGTCGGCACGTCCGAGCTGATTGCCATCGTGGCCTGTATTGAGGCCACGATTCCGTTTCGCGCGCCCGACAGCCAGGGCAAGACCGCCGCTGACCGTCTGGCGCAGCGGGTGATGCAGGCCTACCTTGACCGTGTCGATGGCAGTGACCCGGTTGCCGCGCAGGCCTTTGCCGACCGCGTGGTGCGGGATGCGGTGACGCTGACCAACCGCGATGTGGGCAGCTTTTCCGAGGCAGACCCGGGCCTGTTTTTGTCCAGCACCTGGTTGTTGATTGAGGAGTCCAATGCTCCGCTGGCAGTTGCAGGTATGTACACGGTGCAGGAGTACCGGCTGGGCCTGTCTCGCATGGAAGGTTTTTTGCGCACGCTGGACCCGCACCACGTATTCCACCAGTACAAAGGCCAGCCCAGCGCGCGGGAGTTTGCGGATATGCAAGCCACCGCGCACAACAACATTGTTTTTGCAACCGACTTTCTGGGCTCCAAGATTGCGTCGATTGCGATTGTGGAGGCGCTGGCCTTGTGCACCGGAACGGACGGCCCGATTGCCATGTTTCTCGGTGAAATCCGCAGTGCCTACGGGCGGCCTGAGCGGGTGGAGGACTATCTTCCCCCTGTGCCCCCCAAAGCGGATGTCAATCCCGAGCTGCTCGCAGCTTTTGAGAAAGGGCGCACGCTGGAGTCCAACAACGACCTGACCGCGTCACCCATCACGGCCTTTGTCTACCGCTACATCGGCCGCCAGGGCACGCAAGATGCGCTGGCCCTGGCGCGGGAGATGTTTGATGGGCAGCGCACGCCGCTGGCGTTTTTGCAGGCGCTGGACCGGGTCATGGTGGGCGCGATCGTGCGGGCCTGCGCGCAAATTGCGCTGTCACGCAGGCAGGCCCTGCAAGAACTTGCGCAAAGTCTGTAGCGTGATGTGTCTGTGGAGGCGTACGGCAACTTCCTGATACATATGCTTACCGTGGTGTGTAGCGGGGGCGGTCATGCTGGGGCTCAATCAACCGAGACGAGGCCCTCCCTTGCCACAACAGGATAGACGCAGAGCCCGCGACGACGCAGCGCCAACCGCACCCATTCCCCTGGAGGAATTGGTGCAGGACGTCTACGCCTCGTCGCCGCCCGACGCGCAAAAACAAATGCTGGTCCGTCTGGTCGACAAAGTGTATGAGACCGGACCTGCCCCCTTGCAAGGCCTGGGTGCAGACGACGAGCAGGCGGTGCGCCCTGCCGACGTGGTGGCGTTGGTGGAGCATGCCTTGCACGCTGGTGGTGCGGCCTTGGCGCGCGTGACCCGCGTGCTGGCCCACTCGCCGTCCCTGGCAGGGTCGGGTGCCGCCGCTGTGCTGGTCGGGCTGTTGCGGCGCACCCACCGGCGCCGGGCCGGAGACCGGGCTAAGTTGGATTAGCTCATTTGCGCCAGGCCTGCGCGCGCGCCTGGCGCTCGGCCGCTGCATCCAGCGTGCCGTTGGCCATGCGTATGTCGACCGCACTGAGCAGCGCGGGCGGCAAGGTGATTGCTGCCTGTCGCACTGTTCTGCTGGCTTGTGTGTCCACCACTGTCACTTGTTGCACCAGCCATTGCCCAGCTTCCTGACACGCCAGACCGGCCACCGCGGCGGTACTGAAGGTGCGGCAGTAGTGGCCACGTTTGTCTACAAAACTCAGTTGCACGGCCACAGGGCCACCTGCAAAGGGTTCGCTGGCAAGCTGGGTCGACAACGCCTTGTCGATGGCTCCGCCCGCCACCAGTTGGCCCTGGTTCAAGCCCATGGCGGGGTCCAGTCCACTACCCAGGAACCGCGCGCCCAGCACAACACCCAGTACCACGCTGGCCGCCATTCCGCCCAGTTGTGCCCAGGTTGGCATGGTGCGCGGGCGTATACGCTCGGCCCGTACATCCGACAGCTGCACGACCACCGGTGCGGGCGCCACGGAAGGTGTTTGCAGCAAACGGGTCAGGCGGTCGGGCACTGGCTCGTCCAGCACCGCCGCAAAGGCGGCACCCACGCGGGCGTTTTGTTGTTTCATTTCGTTGACGCGCTGGCGCAGTGCCGGGTCGGCCTGTAGCGCGCTTTCAACCTGTGTGTGTTGGGCAGCATCCAGCTCGCCATCGGCGAAAGCCATCAGCGTTTCGTCTGCCAAGGTGTTGCTGTTGTTCATGTGTGTACTCCCTCGTTTGCACCACCCAGCAGGGCCTGCAAGGTTTCGCGTGCGCGCGCCAACCGGCTGGTCAAGGTGCCGACCGGGATCTCCAGCACCTCAGCGGCTTCCTGGTAGGAGAAGCCTTCCACCAGCACCAGACCAACCACAGCCCGCTGGTCATCACCCAATTGCGCCACCGCCTTGCGCACGGCAATGGCGTCCATCTGCGCATCGTTGGTGGACTCGCCCACGTTGTCCCCGGCCTCTTCTGCCACAAAGGTCTGGCTGCGCCGTTCGCGGGCACGGGTTTCATCAATCCAGGCGTTTTGCATGATTCGAAACATCCAGCTGTCCAGTCGCGTGCCGGGTCGCCACTGTTCGGTGTGCGTCAGGGCCCGTTCGACTGCAATTTGCACCAGGTCGTCGGCGTCCTCCGTGTTGCGGGCCAGCGTGCGCCCAAACCGCCGCAGGCGCGGCAGCAGGGCGGCAATGCCATCCCGCAGATCGGTGGAGGAGGATTCAGCCATCACTAAAGGGTACAACGGTTGATGAAGGGATTTTCTTCCATGGGTCGTTCGTTATCATCGCATGCAGATCATGAAGCGTTCCAAGCCCCTGGCCCCTGGCAGAGCCGGCCCTCTGGTCGTTGCCATGGCTTTTGCGGCGGGCCTGTGCATGGCTTTTCCCGCCGGGGCCCAATTGGGTCTGCCTCCGACGGTCCTGCCCCAGCAGACCTCCGCGTTGCAGTTGCCACCCGTGCAGCCAGCCCCAGCGACGCTGCCACTTTTGCCCGTGTTGCCACCTCTGCCCAGTGTTCAACTCCCGGCGCTGCAGCAAGCGCCCGCATTGCCGGGTCTGCCACCCGTGTTGCAGAAAATTTCGCCAACGGTGCAGACCAAACAGCCGTTGGTCGTTCCAGGTGCGGTGGCGACGCCGTCCGGAGCCGATGCGCTGTTGCGCTCGCCGGGATCGCCGGTCTCGGAGAGCTTGCGGAGTTTGGTGCCACTCCAACAATTGCGCGCCACCATGGTGCGCGAGTTACTGCACCGCCACGCGGATGTGCTGGAGGTCGATCCCATGGGTGAGCCTGCGCGCCGGCAGGAACTGTTGTGGGTCTCGCCAACAACACCCGCGCTGAAATCTGCGCTGGCCCTGGGCTTTGTCGTATTGCGTGAACATGATTTGCCGGAACTGGGTCTGCGCGACGTGGTACTGCGACCGCCGACGGGCATGGCTACGGCCCAGGCCCTGGCCCAGTTGCGCGCCCTGGCTCCAGACGTGGAAGCCGACTTCAACCATGTCTATACCCGTAGTGGTGATGCGGTGGCCGGTGGCGCGTCCCCGCGCGCAGCGTCGCCCACCCCGCGGCGGATTGGGCTGATCGACGGTGGTGTAGACCGGCAGCATGCCGCGCTGCGGGGGGCCACCGTGCATGTGTTGGGCTGCGGGGCTGTGCCACACCCCAGCACCCATGGCACGGCAGTGGCGTCCTTGTTGGTGGGGCGCGAAACCGCCTTTGCCGGTAGCGCGGACGGTACTACGCTGTTTGCCGCAGACATTTACTGTGGCCAGCCCGCCGATGGCGCGGCCGAGGCCATCGCGCTGGCGCTGGCCTGGATGGTGCGGCAGAACGTTGCCGTGGTGAACATCAGTCTGGTAGGCCCTGCCAACCGCCTGGTGGAGCGTGCGGTGCAGGCCATGGTGCACAAGGGTTTTCTTTTGGTGGCCGCGGTTGGCAATGACGGTCCAGCCGCACCCCCGCTGTACCCGGCTGCCTACACCGGGGTCGTGGGTGTTACCGCGGTATCGCAGCAGCGCAAGAGCTTGCCCGAGGCGGCGCAAGGCCCGCATGTGATGTTTGCCGCGCTGGGGGCTGGCGTGGCGGTGGCCGAACCCGGCGGTGGCTACGTGCTGGCGCGCGGCACCTCGTTTGCCGCGCCGCGCGTGGCGGCTCTGCTGGCACTAAGCCTGGTGGCGCCGGACCCCCATGCTGCGTCTCTGGCACTGGCACGCCTCATAACCAGTGCCGTGGACCTGGGTGTTGTCGGGCGCGATCCGGTGTTCGGCTACGGACTGGTGGGCGCACAGCGCTAAAGCCGCAGGCCGTTCACGCGACACGGTTGCAATTGATTACAAATGGCGATGGAAGGATCTGCGCTGGAGACTCGTTGTACTTGGAGTAGGGGCCGGAATGGCTGGCCCTTTCAATTGCCAAAGGAGCATTCACCATGTTCATACGTCAATCTTCAATGCCTCGCAAGTTCGCCGTCGCTGTTGTTTCGGCCCTGTTTTTGTCTCTGTCTGCCCAGGCGGGTCTGCTCGGTGCGGGTGGCGTAGCCACTGGCGCCAGCGGCGGTCTGGTCGGTGGCGTGACGGGCCGGTTGGGAGTTGCAACGCCGATGCCCACGATGACCCTACCCGCACTGAATGCCGCCACCATGCCCACCGGTGCAACCCATGCCGCTGCAGCAGCCCAGGCCTCCGGGCAGACCCGCATGCAGGCCATACTCCCCGCACCCGCTGCAGGGTCTGCCCAGCAAGCGGGCCAGTTGGGGGCAAGTGGTGCAGGTCGTCTGGACGCTGCCGCTATCGCTGCAAGCCAAGGCGGTGCCGCAGGCCAGGCCAGTGCTGGACTGGCTGGTCAAGTGGGAACCAACCAGACTGCAACGCTGCCCAGCCGCGAAGACATCACCCAACAGGCCGAACGCCTGACCCGCAAGGGCAGCGCGACCGGCAATATGGTGGTTGAGGTAGCCAACGATACACAGGGTCAGGCCTCGGGTCGGGTCGTCCGGATCCGACAGTCTGGCGAGGCCAGTGCCAATGCGCAGGTCAACGCTTCGACGCAGGCAGTTGCCGATGGCCAACAACAATTGGGCAGGGAAGTGACCGCCACCCAGACCACGGCAGCACAAGCCGCCAGTACCACCACAGCGACGGTGAACCGTACCGCTGCTGCAGCTGCCAGCCGCAAACCCCAAGTCGCGGCGCAGGGTTCGGTGTCCGGCTCGGGTTCCGCCCAGACGTCCAACGGCAATGCCTCGGTCTCGGGTAATGCATCGGCCCGTGGCTCCGCCGCCGTCAGCAACTAAGATGCACTAACGCCCGTCCTCAGTGGCGGGATCCACAAGAACCCGGGCGCTGCGTTGGCAGCCCCGGGTTTTTTCATTGCCATGCTTTTGCCGGGACTGGTGCCGGGGCTTGACTTCGGAAGCAGCGGCTGATAATGGGCCATGACCCGCCCCGCACACCCTGGCAGCACCCGTAGCAAGCGACTGCGCAGGGTGTCGATTGCGCTGGCCTGTGCCATGCTGACTGCGGGCTGCGCTGATACAGCCTACCTATTGGGTTCGACCACGGGCCATCTCAAAATCCTGCAGGCCGCGCGGCCGGTTGACGACTGGCTGGCCGACGACACCGCGCCCGCAGAACTGAAGCAGCGCCTGCTGCTGGCGCAGGACATACGGCGCTTTGCCGTCACCACGCTGCACCTGCCCGACAACGCCAGCTACCAGCGGTATGCCCAGTTGCCACGGCGCGCGGTGGTGTGGAATGTGGTGGCAGCCCCGCCGTATTCGCTGGCGCTCAAGACCTGGTGTTTTCCCGTGGCCGGCTGCGTGGGTTACCGGGGATACTTTGACGAGCAGGAGGCAAAGCGGGAGGCCGATGCACTGCGTGCCCAGGGACTGGAGGCCAGCGTCTATGGCGTGCCCGCCTACTCCACGCTGGGCTGGATGAACTGGCTGGGTGGCGACCCTTTGCTCAGTACTTTCATCCAGTATCCGCAGGGCGAACTGGCGCGCATGATCTTTCACGAGCTGGCGCACCAGGTTGTCTACGTCAAGGATGACACGGCGTTTAACGAATCCTTCGCCACTGCGGTCGAGCGTCTGGGTGGAGCAGCCTGGCTGGCCCGCCAGGCCAACCCTGCGGTGCAGGCGGAATACACCAGCTTTGATGCGCGGCGGCGTGCTTTCCGGGCCCTCACCGCGCAAACGCGCATGCGGCTCAGGGCGCTGTATGCGGATAACAACCCCGATGCAAGCGGTGGAAAAACGCCCGGCGATTGGGCAGCACAAGAGGCCATGAAGCAGGCTGCGTATGTTGAATTTCGCCAGGCCTATGCCCATCTCAAGCAAGGCTGGGGTGGCCAGGGGCCGTATGACACGTGGGTGGCCAATGCCAACAATGCGGCCTTTGGTGCACTGGCGGCCTACGACGATTGGGTGGCTGCCTTTGAAACGCTGTATGCCCGCCAACCGGGTGATTGGCGGGCCTTTTATGCCGCTGTGCAGCGGCTCGCGGCCTTGCCGCGA
>JAZKDY010000100.1:49617-74177 GCA_040387325.1 Pseudomonadota bacterium
CCCAACAACTGCAGCAGTTGTTGGGTGAAAAACCGCTCTAGCCTTAGAACTTGTAATCCAGCCCCACGCTGATAAAGCGGCCAATGGCGCCGGCCTGGTGCAAGGAGGGGTTGTAAGGCGCGCCACTGCCTCCGCTGCTGCCGTTGGCACCGGTACCGCCGTAGGTGTTCAAGTCCACCGGGGGTGCTGCGTCAAACAGGTTGACGATGGCGCCGCGGAAGGTCAGGCCCTTGCTGTACTTGTATTTCACGGACAGGTTGGTCGACGAGAACGCACCCACCGTGCAGTACTGCGATGGCACATCGGCATGGTTGGCGAACTGTGAGTTGTACGCCGTAGCGCCGGTGTTGCAATCGTCCACGTGCAGGGAAGGGTCGGTCAGGTTGTACGAACCGACATAGTTGGTGGTCGATGTCACACCCCAGGGGCCGTTCTCATAGGCCAATGTGAACTGGGCGCGGTTCTGCGGATTGGCGGTGTTGCCGCCCACCACGGTGGGACCATGGGTGCCCGCCAGGTTGTAGGGCACACCATTGATGGTCTGGATGTAGTCAAACATCCGGCTCATCTGTATGCCCACGGTGAGTGCACTGTGTGTGTCCAGTTTGAACTTGTACCTGGTTTCAAACTCCAGACCACTGGTGGACGTGGCCTGCGCATTCACATACCCGGTGGTCGCATACTGGATGGGGCCAATGCTGGAGAGACCGGTGCGGCCGTCGCCAAAGGTCACGTTCTGCGGTGCGGCCCGCACGATGTGCTGCAGGGGGTCGTAGGCGGGTGTGGAAGATTCGGAGACGATCTGCCCGTCTATCGTGATCTTGTAGTAGTCCAGCGTGGTGGACCATCCATCCACAGGCTCCAGAATCAGCCCCAGTGTGAACGACTTGGACTTCTCGGGCTCCAGGGTTTTCGACGTCGTTTGCAGGTAGGTCGGGTTGAAGTTGCAGAACGCTGGCACGTTGCCGGCCGCGGTCAGGTTGGGTGTGCCGTTGGCGTTGCTCACGGGGCACAGCAAAGGGTCGCGTATGGTGTTGAAAGCAAACTGCGAGCCTGCATCACCATTCTCCGAGGGGCCTGGTGCGCGGAATCCCCAAGCGGCCGTGCCGCGCACGGTGAATGCTTTGACCGGTGCAAATTTGAAGGCCACTTTGGGTGTGGTGGAGTTGCCGTAAGTGTCGAAGTTGTCGTGGCGCAAAGCCGCACCCAACTCCAGATTTTTTGCCACAGGGGCGACAACCTCTACGAACACCGAGTTGGACGTCTCCTTGCCGGCCGAGTAGGCGCCTGGCAGCGCCATGGCACCGGTGGATGTTTCCGTGGCGTTGGGTGCGTAACTCTTCTTGTAGGTGTAGGAGTAACCCACACCCAGGCCCAGTGGGCCACCTGCCAGCTGGGTCAGTTCCCGCGACGCCTTGGCATCCACAAAGGTGAGTTCCGATGTCGTGGTGTTGTTCACCTCCGGTGCCACCCGGTTCAGCATGGCCTGGCTGTTGCCGCCGGCCAGCAGGAAGGGGTTGCTTACGTCATTCAGGGCTGCCGCCAGATTGGCAAAGTGGATGTAACCCTTGAACTTCTGTGTGGTCTCCACCTTCGAATAACCTGTCGCTAGATCGACGTCCCAGCCCGCGACATTGCCATTGAGCTCGGCGGCGGCACGTGAGGCCACGGTTTTGACATCGATGAAGCGTGTGTCGAAGTCCGGCAGGGCACCGCGGATGTTGGCCGCAACACCCAGGGTGTTGCCGGGGTAGTTGGCCGGTACGCGGAAGTTGGGGTTGGCGCCCACCACAGCGGGTATCTGGCCCAGACCAATGGCGGTTACGCCGGCGAAGGTGCCGGTAGGAATGGCCGCCTGGGTATTGGCAACCAGTGTGCGGCTCTCAAAACGCGAGCCGGTCAGGCGCAGGTCCCAGTCGCTGCCGAGCTTGCTGTTCCAGCGGCCCACCAGGTTCAGGTTGTCGGTCTCGGGTTGCAATTGGGACCAGGTGTTTTCATACTGGCAGGCGCTGGCCCGCCATTGGGCGTGTGTGCAACCGGGCAGGAATACAAAGTTGGCGGCATCGGCCGTGGACGAACCGGGTGCCTGGAGCATGGGTCGCGCGACCCGTGGACTGGGGACCGCGTCGTTGCGCGCACCGGGGCGCAGGTCCAGGCCACCCTCGGGGCGCCAGTCAAAACGTGTCCAGTCGCCAGTGCGCTGGTTCAGTTTGACGGCATCACCGTGCCGTGCTTCGAGTGCGATGTAACCGCTGTTGCCGCTGTCCATGTCACCAAAGCCGTGTGACAGGCTGACGCTGCGGGTGGAACCACCGCCGCGCTGGGTGGTACCCGCCTCGGCCGTGATGTTGGTGCCCGACACGTTCTTCTTCAGAATGACATTGACAACCCCGGCAATTGCATCCGAGCCATAGACGGCCGATGCACCGTCCTTCAGAACTTCGATGCGCTCGACTGCTGAAAAGGGGATGGAGGAGATGTCGACGAAGGAGCGCTGGGCATCGTCTGCCAGCGGGTAGGGCGCCATGCGGTGGCCGTCCACCAGGATCAGTGTGCCACCCAGGGACAGGCCGCGCAGCGAGATGCCGCTGGCACCAGACGCAAACGCACCGGAGAAGCCCTTGCTCAGCGTACCCTGGCCATTGGCGGTCAGGTTTTGCAGTACCTCGTTCACCGTGGTGTAACCCGAATTCTTCAGGTCTTCTGCGGTCAACACCTGCACCACGCTGGGTGTCTCGCGGTCGCCGCGCGGGATGTTGGAACCGGTGACTTCCACCCGCTGCAGGGTATTGGGCGTCTGGGCAAAGCCTGCGCTGGGGGCCAGTGCGGCCGCGCCGAACGCGACCGTCAGTGCATGGGCGATCAGGGTCTTGTGGACCACGGGGGTTTTGGGGGTTTTATGGCGTTCCATTTGGGGTTCCTTTTTATGAACTTAGGCAAAGCAGAGCGGCGCGTAGGTTGCGCCGCTGGATGGGTCTGTTGCCGAGAAAGCACTCTAGGTTGCGGATACTTAGCGTTTACTTAGCAAGGCGGGGTCGCGTTGTTCCAAAGGTACGAATCCGCGGGGAAGGAAAACTAAGACTCCGCTAAGCTTGTCCTGCGTACACTGGTGGATTGCATGAAAGTCAGCCCCATGAATCCACGTTTCCCGTTCCTGTCCCTGCCGGCCGCCCTTGTCGTGTTGCGGGTCGGCATTGCATCGCTGTTTATGGCCCATGCCATCACACGGATTGCCAATGGAACGATCCCGCGTTTCGGAGGCTTTCTCAGCAACCTCGGTTTTCCGGAAGGCGTGGCGGTTGTTTGGGCCATCACGGCGGTCGAGATCATTGCGGGCACACTGATCATCGTGGGCTACAAAATCCGCTATGCCGTCTGCGGCCTGTTTGCTATCGCGCTAGGGGGCATCATCCTGATACACCGCCACAATGGCTGGTTTGTGGGTGAGCACGGCAGTGGTGGCGCTGAATACAGTGTCTGCCTGATGCTGGGTTTGCTGGTGTTAGCCGCCGCAGACGGGGCCAAGCCCGGGCTGGCCAAGGCATAAGTCATGCACCTTCTGTTGGTTGAGGATGACCTCGAACTGGGCACCGAGATGCTGCACGCTCTCGTGGCCCGTGGGTTCACCAACGAATGGGTGCGCACGGCCCGTGCGGCGCTGGAGCTGGTCGACCATGTCGATACCTTGTTTGCATGTGCGGTGCTGGACCTGGGCCTGCCCGACGGCGAGGGCCTGGAAGTGCTCAAGGAGTGGCGGCGCAAGGGCGCACGTTTTCCCGTCATCCTGCTGACCGCGCGTGATGCCCTGGAGGCACGGGTCAGCGGGCTGGACGCCGGCGCCGACGATTACGTGATCAAGCCGGTGGAACCCGAAGAGCTGGTGTCACGTATCCATGCGGTGACACGGCGTGCGGGGGGGCACACCAGTTCGTTGTGGTCCGTCGGGACCTTGCAGATCGATTTGAACCTGCGCGAAGTGCGCCAGCGGGGTTTGCCCGTCGAGCTGTCGCGGCTGGAGTTTGATGTGGTTGCCGAGCTGGCACGCCATGCTGGGCAGGTGGTGTCCAAACACCGCCTGGTCCGGGCGTTGTCCCCGCTGGGGGACCCCATGGAGTTCAATGCGCTGGAGGTCCACATCCACAACCTGCGCAAAAAAATGGGGGCCAGCAGCATCCTTACCGTGCGCGGCGTGGGCTACCGTATAGGCCTATGACTTCGGTGTTCAACTTCGGCTTTTTCAAACCCTCCATCCGCCGGCGCATCGCTGTTGTTCTGCTGGCGGCCTGCGCCCTTGTGTGGTGTGCCGTCTATTTGCAGGGCACGTACATCACCCGCCAGGCGGAAACCGGCGTCTATGACCGGGAACTGGTAGTGCTGGCCAGTGCCGTTGCCGACGTGGTGAAGCAGTCGCCCGATCCCACGCTGTTGCCCGTTGCCATGTCGGGGCTGGAAGCTTTTGTCGATGCCGAAAACCGGCAGGCCGGTGTTCCGCACGGGTTCAGGTTGTTTTACGTCTGGGATGCCAACGGCACACTGGTGCTGGCCCGCAACGGTGCCGACACCAGCCGCAAGCAGCGCTTCGGCCCCGTCGGCTTTAGCGACCAGAGCCTTGAGGGCAAAGGCCTGAGGGTGTATGGCCTGTGGTCGGCAGACGCACGTTACTTTATCGAGGCGATCCAAACGGTCCAAAGCCGGCGGTCCTACTTCCATGGAATCATGTTCAGCTGGGAAAGCGCCAACATTCTCTTCATTGGCGTTTTGTGCCTGTTGCCGGCTCTGTTGCTGGTGCAGTCCGGCTTGCGGCCTCTGACGGTGCTGGCCAAAGAGCTGGCAGGGCGCCGGCCGGGTGACCTCAGCCCCATCCAGTCACCCTCGCAGTACCTGGAAATCGCGCCCCTGGTGGACGAATTCAATGCCACGCTGGCCAGGCTGGGCGCCCTGCTGGAGCGGGAGCGCAGTTTTCTGGCCGATGCCGCCCATGAATTGCGCACACCCCTTGCCGTGGTGACGGCCCAGGTCGACACGCTGATCCTGGCGCAGGATCCTGCCGCACGCGAAGAGGCCGCGCAGCGTTTGCGCCGCGGGCTGACCCGCGCTTCACGCCTGGTCAATCAACTGCTGGCGCTGGCCCGCCTGGAGGCCAAACTGGAAGTCGAAACCACCGAGGTGGATGTGGCCGACGTCATTCGGGATTGCCTGGCCGCACACGGGCAGGCCGCGGGATTGCGCGGCATGGAGCTGTCCTACTCCGGTGCCGAGCACATCCGTCTCACGCTGGCCCCCCAGGCCATCGAATCCATACTGGACAACCTGATTGGCAACGCGGTGCGCTACGGCAGCGACGGCGGCACCGTGGAAGTCCGCGCCAGCCTCGCACAGGACGGTCTGCGGGTAGAGGTGGTCGACGACGGGCCCGGCATTGGGCCTGAGAGCCAGGGCAAGTTGTTCGAGCGTTTCCACCGCGGCAACCACCAGAACGTTTACGGGTCAGGCCTGGGGTTGGCGATCGTGGCCTCCGCGGCCAAGCAGATCGGAGCGCAGGTTGTCACCACACAGGGCCTGCATGGCCGGGGTGTGGGGTTTGCTATAAAAATAGTAGTGTATCAGTGAGGTTGGCCGGGGGCTAGAGGCCGTTTTAATCTAAGGCCCTGCTCTATGGGGTGCTTCCTGGCGGTGCACCCAGGCCAGCAAGGCGCACAACGCCACACCCGCTGCCACCAGCCCGGCCGTGCTCATGGCCCAGTAGCCTTGGGCACCCTGCAGCGCCACGGGTGCCCAACTGCTGGTAGTGACCCAGTAACCGCCCACCAGGCCAATGCCCCAGAGTGACGTGACGTAAATGACCAGCGGCGTCAGCGTGACCCGGTGGGAGCGCAGCACAAAGTTGGCCAGGGTCTGGGCCGCATCCGCCACATGGAACCACCACACCCACACCAGCAGTGGCAGGGCGCTGGCGATGATGGCGGGGTTGTCGGTGTAGATGCGCAGTATGGGTTCACGCAGCACAAAAACCAGGGCGCCCAGAATGGCCGAAATGCCCACACCAATCTCCACGCCATGCCAGCCCAGGCGACGGGCTTCGGCCAGGTCGTGTGCACCCACACGTTGTGCGACCAGGGTGGCCGTGCCATTGGCCAGCGCCAGCGGCAGCATGAACATCATCGAGACCAGATTAACCGCCAACTGGTGACCGGCAACGGCTTCACCGCTTTGGCGTGAAATCAGGAAGGCCATGCAACTGAACCCTGTGACCTCGATCATGATGGCGGCGCCCATGGGAATGCCCAGCTTCAGCTGCGCCAGGATGGCTGCGCGGTCAGGGCGGGCAAAACCCCTGTCGTGCAAGCCAAACTTGGCATAAAACGGGTCGCGGCGCATGATCACCCAGGCGCTCAGGGTCTGGGTCCACATCACCAGCGCGGTGGCCAAGCCGCAGCCCACCACACCCATGGGCGCCACCTGCCAGGTTCCCAGGTCGCCCGGCAGGGGCAGCGTCCAGCCGTAGATGAAAAGCGCACTGAGCGGTATCTTGAGTGCCAACCCACCAATCTGCACGGCCATTACCGCCTTGGGGCGCGACACTGCGGAGTTGAAGCCCCGGTACACCGTGAACAGCAGCGAGGCGGGGAGCGAGAAGGCCAGCGCCGTCAGGTAGCCGCGCACCTTGTCCGAAACCTCGGGCCCGGTTTTCGCCAGCGCCAGAAACGGCCCAGGCAGCATCAGCAAGGTGCTGCCCACCACGGCAATACCCAGTGCCAGCCAGATCGCCTGGTGCACTTGCTGGCCGGCCTCTCGCAGCTTGCCGGCGCCAAACAATTGGCCCGCCATCGGGCTGATGGCCAGGACGATGCCCATGAAACCAATAAAAATCGTGATGTAGGCCGCCATGCCGATGGACAGCGCAGCCAGGTCGTGGGCCGCAAAACGCGCCACCAGAATGGTGTCCACCGTGGCAAAACCCAGCACGGCTAACTGGCCGATCAGCACCGGCCAGGCCATGGGCAGGATGCGGGAAAAACTGTCGCGCAGTGAAGCGAAGTAGCTGGCGTGGACGGTGGGGGCGCTTGCGGTGTTCGGTGTGTCAATCATTGACACGCCAGTATCGCCGATCAACGCGTGGCACTGCGAAGTGAGCGCAATTTCCCGCCGGGCCGCCCCAAGGGGAATTAGCCCCCTCGGGGGGCAGCGACCCGCGCAGCGGCGGAGCGTGGGGGCTACCGTTTATTGCCTGCGTAGCGCAAGAAGTTCTCGGGGCTGACACGCAAGGCGGCGCCGGTAGGGCAGGCGCGCACGCAGGCCGGACCGGCCTTGATGTCCTTGCACATGTCGCACTTGACGGCCTTCTTCTGGCTGGTCTTGTCGGCGTGGTCAACGGCCTGGTGTGCGCCCGGGGGCTGGCCGATGCCAAACAGCAACCAGGTCAGTAGCCCGCCGCCTGCGCTCTTCTTGCCGGACGACGGAGCCATCTGAATCACGTCGTAAGGGCAGTTTTTTTCGCAGTTGCCGCAGCCTATGCAGGCGTCACTGATATAGACCTCACCATTGGGTGACCGGTGGATGGCGTCGGGTGGGCAATCCTTCATGCAATGCGGATGTTCGCAGTGCCGGCACGAGGTGGGCACGTGCAGGTTGGCGAAGGTGGGGCCGGCCTCGCGGTCCAGTCGCGAGAAGCCGCCGTGGGTGCTGGCGCAGGCCTTCTCGCAGTGGTCACAGCGCACACACAGGGATTCGTCGATCAGCAGCACATCGGTGGCTTCACCCACGCCTTGTTTCAGCAGGAATGAGATCAGGTTGCCCGATTGCGCATCGTCCGCTACGGCCTGGTTGGCCTGCACCCGCTCGTTGAACTGCGCATTCAGTTGCTGGCGCATGCCGGTGTTGCGCGCCAGGATTTCCATGAACTGCGTGGCGTCCAGCACGATGGCCTCGGTCGGCACGGCTGCGCGCACCGTGGCCGAGCGGGGGGCGTCCATCATCAGCGCCATTTCGCCGACATAGTTGCCAGCCGATACATACGACATCACCACCTCACGGCCGCCCAGCACATGCGAGACCATGACCGAGCCGCGGCGGATCAGGTACAGGCCGTCGGCCACGTCACCCTCATTGAACAGGGCCTCTCCGGTCTTGAAGGACTTGATGGAGGCGCTGTCGACCATGGCGCTCAGGTCGGCTTCGGTCACATTGCCGGCGACATACTTGCGCACGGCGCGGCGCAGCGCCACCAGGTCCAGATTGCGGCGCACGGCGTCCACGGTGGCCAGCAGCTTCAGCATGGCGCGCCGCGGGGTCTCCACCAGCAGGCAGTCCAGTCCGGCGACGGCGGTGGCAGAGCGGCGGCGCCCGGAGATCAGCCCCATCTCGCCAAAGAACTGCCCCTGTTCGAGCAGAATGTCACCGGCCTGGGTTTCGCCCTGGATCTTGACGCTGCCGGAGATGATGGAGAAAAAGGAGTTGCTGTAGTCGTTGCGTTTGAAGATTTCGGTGCCCGTTCGCAGCATGCGCACGTCACTGTCCAGCATCACCTCACGCAGTTGCAGAGCCGTCAGACCCTCGAACAGCGGCACGCTGCGGGCCACCAGGTCCAGCACACCGCTGACGCCCCCCAATTCGGGCACTTGCTTCAGGATTTCGGCAAACTTCTGGCGCAACAGCGGCTCGTCGGCGGACTCCACGGCGCGGCCCATGATGGTCTCTACCACCTCGTAGCCCTGGTTCATGGCCTGCTTGATCAGCGGGTAACCACCCAGCGCGCCAATCACATACAGACCCGGCACGCTGGACTCGTAGGTGGTGGACAGTTCAGGCAGTGCGGTGGCTTCGCGGCTGGTGAAGCGCACGCCAAAACTCTCCACCAGTTTGCGCGGCGGCGTGGCACCCAGGCGCGCAATGATGCGGTGGCACTCCACCCGTTCTTCGCCAGAAGGGGTGTTCAGCACGACGGAAAGACCAGGCTTGCTGCGTTTGCCGGCCTGCCGTCTGGACAGGTCCACATGGGACACCATCATGGTTTTGTTCATGTCTTCTTCGCTCATGCTTTGCTGCACAGCTTCGACATGGTCCACCTGGGTGCTGAAGCGGCAACTCACCAGGTTGCTGCGTGCGGCCGCCTGGATGGCGGTCAGGTTGCCATCCTTGCAGCGGGTGAACTCGTCGTTGCGGTTGAGCAAAATGACGCGGTTGGATGCCTGGGCCAGGGCCAACGCGTTCTCGATCGCTGCATCGCCAGCGCCCACCACGATGATGGTTTCCCCCTGGTATTCCTGCGGGTTGTCCAACTGGTACTGGATACCGGGCAGTGTTTCGCCGGGCACCCCCAGTGTGCGTAAATTGCCCTGCAGGCCAATCGCCAGCACCACGTGTGCGGCCGACACAATTTCCGAGCTCGCCAGTTCAATCTGGAACAGGCCTTTGGCGCCGGTAATGCTGCTGACCTGTGCGTTGTGCTGCACCTGTACGCCCAGCTTGGCCACTTCATCGTTCCATTGGCCCAATATGCTTTCGCGTGAACCTGCTGCAAAACTGACCGGGCTGCGCAGGCCCAGCATGGCGGGCTCGGCCATCACGTGTTTGCCCTTTTGGTATTTGTAGATGGTGTCGGCCAGATGGTCCTGGGCTTCCAGCAGGATGTGGCGTATGCCCAGGGACGCGCAGTGCCCGGCTGCCGAGAGGCCGGCCGGGCCGGATCCGATGATGGCGATGGTGAAGTCAGCTTCCATGGCGAATCCTTGGCTAACGTGCGGCGACCAGCGGGCGGAACTCGCGCAGCCGTGACACAAATTCTGTGGGCTTGTAGGCTTCGTCCTTGACCAGCACCGCGCGCAGCTGGGCCAGGCCCTTGTTGTAGGCCGTGGGGTTTTTGATGGTGCCGGTTTGTTGCATGGCGCTGCTCAGGCTGCCCAGTGCCATCGTGGCCTGCTCGGCGCCGGAGTAGTCGGGGTACAGGCCTGAGAGGCCATCGTCTATCAGCAGGAGAGCCATCGCACGCAGTGTGCCGCCATCGAATGCCGACGCGGTGATCTTTTCGCTGGCCGCCTGGGCTTGCTGGCGTAGCGCCAGGGCCTTGTCGTTCAGTTTGCCGTTGCCCGCCAGGGCCTTGTTGAGGTCCTGTGCGGCCTGGTTGAAGCGGGTGTAGAGATCGGTATCCAGCTGGCGCAGGATCAGGCGCAGCATCAGCGCATTGGCATCGTTCAGCCGTATCAGGCCCGGTGCAATGCTGGTGCCAAAGGCGGTGCGGGGCTTCCAGCGCTGGTCGGCCATGGGGTGGTGGCAGGCGTGGCAGTCAAACAGCGTGGGCTCCGGGAACACACCATCGCGGCCGCGCACCGGGTCCACCAGAATATCCATTTGTGTGCTGACCGCCAGCGCCTGGCCCAGTGCCCATATCTTGGCGTGGTTGCTGGCACCGGTGCCCTTGCGTTGGGTGTAGTCCTTGTCCACCGTGAAATGCGCCGGTTGCAGATTGGTGAAGGTGGTCAGCTCGAAACTCAGGCGCGGGTGACCGGCAGCCATGGTGCGGTGGTTGACGTATTTGTCGGCCGTGCCGAAGTGGCAGGACATGCACAGCTTGGCCCGTGCCTGTGGCGCTGCCGAAGGGTACAGGCCGTGGGCCAGGTTGTCTGCGTGTTTGACGCCGGGTGCGGTGTGGCCAGCGATCCACTTTTCTGAAGGTCCGTGGCAGCCTTCACACGTCACACCGTCAGTGATCTTGTGGCGGGTGTCCACACGCTCGGCCACCGGGTTGTGGGCATGGCAATCCAGGCATTCTTTGGATTCATGTGCCGGTTTGGCCAGGCCCAGTTTGCTGGCAATGCTGCGCGAGCGCTCGTTGAGCAGCACGTTGTAGGCCCGGGCGTGTTTGTCCAGCCGGGACCAGACCACATACTCGTTTTGCGCCACCGGCGAGCTTTGCCAGGTGTTCACTGAGCCGTGGCACAAGGAGCTGGAACAGTTCACAACACCCAGGGTTTTATCGGCGGACTGGTCGGGCAGGGTCTGGCTGTGGCCAGCAGCGGACGTTACCAAAGCCGCGAACAGGGCAAGCCGTGTTGCCATTGAAGATATCAGGCCGTTCATCGTGTGGCTCCCACTGGTGCTGCTGAAAGGGCTTTGCTGCTGCCGGGTTGCGGTGTGTCTGCCACGGTCCATACGCTGCCATCCTTGCGCAGGTAGAGTTTCTGCATTTCGGGCAGGGTGAAAGGGCGCGAACCAATGCGCCCGAACACGGCTATCTGTCCGCCGGTTTCGTCCACGGCGCGGTCGCGGTCCAGTCCTTTGGACAGGGCCAGCGCACGTGATGCTGTGGGTCGCCAGGCCACCACCTGGGGCGCGGGGGAGGGCGAGAAGCCATAGAACTTGGGTTGGGTATCGGGCGCGGTGAGCTGCACCACCTTGAGGCCATTGACGCCATCGGCCACATAGGCAAACAGCGAGGCGTTGGTAGAACCGACGATCACGTCCTGCGTGTCAGTCAGCTTGCCGCCCATGCCGGGTTTTCCTTGGGTATCGCTGTTGGTAAAACGTTGCACAACCAGTGGCTTCTCGGGCTTTTCAATATCGACCACCACCAGGCCCTCTGCGCCCGCCGCCACATAGGCATAGGTGCGGGCCAGGTAGACCTTGCGTGCATCGCGCAGTGCCACGCGGGCCTCGGGCACCAGGCGCGGCTTGGCGGGGGTGGTGATGTCTAGCAACTCCAGGCCCGCGGCCGTGGTCACCCACAGGTAGCGAAACTGCACGGCGCTGGCGCGGGCATCCTGTAGGGGCACGATGGCTGCCACGCTGGGTTTGAGCGGATCGTCCACATTGACGACGACCAGGCCTTTGTCGGCCGTGATGTAGAGGTAGTGGCCGGCCACGACGACATGCCGTGCGCCATTCAGCACGCCGGGGTTGCGGGTGTCGCCGTTCCAGGTCAGCGCACGCTGCAGGAAGTTGTTGCGGAATTCGCCGTCGGCCAGCGTGTCCACATTCACAACGATGAGGCCTTCCTTGGCATCGCTGATGAAGGCGTAGTGGTAGATGGCATGGAAGGCCTGCTCCTGGTTGGTTGTGCGCATCAGCTCGCCCTGGTTGCGCAGCGGCGCGATGGGCTGGTTGGTGGGCAGGGCCACACAGGTTGCGTTAGCGGATGCGATATGCGTCTGTTGGCCCAGCCTGGAGAAGGGTGCAGAAATGATGCGCTGAGAGACACCTTTGTTGGCAATTGACGCCACGTCATAGACCCGCATGCCGCCCGCGCCTTCAGCCGCATAGAGGTATTCGCCGCGCAGGCTGATGCATTGGGTGGCACCGGCCGTGCTGTGGTTGTGGGCCTCTTGCAGCTTGCCGTCGGCACGCTGATGGTTCTGGTACCAGTCCGGATAGGCGTAGCGGTGCAGGTAACTGCCTATCACCGCCTGGGGCTCATCCCATTCGGTGACCTGTACGGCCTCCACATGCCCGGCCTCACCCACCCAGGCGTTGTGGCCAATGAAGTTCACGAAGTTGGTGCCCTGCAGCAGCAGCTGCGCCATGATGGCGTTGTTGTCATTGGCCTGGCTGATGTGGCAGTCCGAGCAGGTCTTGGTTTCGGTCTTGCGTTCGGTGTGCGGGTAATGGGGCGCAAAGGCCTGTGACGAGAACCCGCTGGCGGCTACGGGTGCCTGCTGGATGTAGATCTTCTCGCGGTTGGCATTGGTGGACGACAGCACCAGTGCCGAGCTGGAGCGTATGGGCGATACCTTGGCACCCTTGACCGGTCCGTGGCGGCCCAGCTGGAACACATCTTCGCGCACCACCTGCGGGTTGTAGGTGGCGTAATTGCGGGTCACGCCACCTTCATAGTGCAGGCGGGGTGTTTTGGCATTCGCCTGGATGGGCAGGTGGCAGCCGGAGCAACTGGTGGTCCACGACAGGTGGCAGCTGTAACAGGTCATGTTGTCATCGCCGTGGGCATACGCCTGGCCGCCGCTGGTAGTCCCCCACTGGCCGTTTTGCCCCGCCTCACCCGCATGCATCAGCTTGGCACGGGCGGCCTTTTCGTTGTACTGCGGGTTGCCGGGCGTCACCGAATCCTTGACCAGGGACATTTCCCACTCCAGCGCCGGGTCTACCGCCGAGCGCTGGAACAACTTGCCACCCCGCCACTCAAAACGCTTGCGCCCGTCCTGCGTGCGCAGCAGGCCCATGTCCATGCCACCGGGCCTGGCGGCAGGGCCTGTGGTGAAGAGTTTGGGGTAGGCGTTGGCGCTGCCATGGCAGTCCTTGCAATCCACTTCAATGGCGGCAGCGACCTCGCCATAAATATGCCCATTGCCATGGTTGTCCTGCGAGAAATGGCAGTCCACACAGTGCATGCCGACGTCCAGGTGCACCGATGTCAAATGCACCGCCTTCTTGAACTTTTGTGGATCGGTATCCAGCACGGGCTGGTTGTCGGTGTCCAGCAGCGTGCCTTTGCGGTCACGTTTGAACACCTGTCGGAAGTTCCAGCCGTGGCCGTGGTAATCGGCAAACTGCGTGTCCTTGAGTGTGGGGTTCAGTTCCGACACCTTCTTCGAGAACTCGGGGTCGCCCCACAGGCCACGCGTGGCCGCCTCTTCAGGGTTGCGTGCCAGTACCTTGCGGGCCTCTTCCGCAGTCGGGTACTTTTGCGCTTTGGGCCACATGCTGGGCGCATCGGTCTCGTAGTCCCACATCGTAGTGCCGTAGAAAGAGTTCACAAACACATTGGGCTGGTGCATGTGGCAGGTCATGCACTGTGAGGACGGTATGGCACGTGTGAACTGGTGCGAGATCGGGTGACCCGGCTGGTTCTTGGGGATGGTTGGGTCGCCGGTGGCAGCCTTGCCTTCGTGGCCGAAGCGGGCGTAGGGTCCCGAGTGCTTGGGGTCTCTGTCGTTGGCATAGGGGCTGTGGCAGGCTGTGCAGCCCGAAGAGCGGTAGTCGCCGGGCTGCTCGTTGGTGCCCAGGAACCACAGGTGCGGATCGTTCAACCGGGTCTTGGTGATGTTGATCAACGGCACGGCGATGCGGCTGCCGGTGCCCGGCCCGCGGTTGGATTGTTTGATGTCGGGGCGGCCTGGCTCGTCCAGCTTCTGCAAGCCGCCGCTGAGATTGGGCTGGCCGATTTCGGGGAACTGTGTGCCGATGACGCGCCCACCCCGCTCAAACACACGGAACACATCGGCCGGAGGCACGGTCTCCCAGGCGGGCAGGGGCAGCAGCATGTCCAGTATGCCCATGTCCACCATGTGCGGGTTGGTGGGCAGCGGGTTTTTGATCAAGGCTGGTTCACTCAGCGCGGTGTACGACTCACCCAGGCGGTAACGTTTGTAGGGCAGGATGCCATTGTTGTACGAGGCGCCACCCCACAACATGGCGCTGGTGGCCATCAGGCTGCGTTCGCTGGCCTGTACCGTGGCCAGATGGCAGGCGCCGCAGGCCTGGCGCGCCACACGCATATCGCCCGGGTTGATGAAGCGGATGAAGGCTGGCGACTCGCGGTTGAGCTGTGTGAAGCTGCCGGGCGGGTTGGCTGAAGACGGGTAGTTCCACTGGATGGGGAAACGTGGCAACACGTGGGCCGCTTCGAGCGCGCTCTGGTATGGGGCATCGGCCGCCTTGGCATTCACCGGTTTCTGGATGGATGGATTGCCGCCATGGCAGTCGGTGCAACCCAGTACCACGCCGGGGTTGGCATGCATGCTGCGGTGGTCTTTGGCGGCCGATGGGCTGGCATCACCCAGGCCGGTGTGGCAGGACTCGCAGCCCACGGATTTCTCCAGCGCCTGGGCCAATGTCTGGCGCATGGGGGCATCGGGTGCAGCTGCGCGCTCGGAATCGGTGCCCTGAACGGCCCACAGGGAAGCGGCCACCGTGACCATGAGCGAGCCGCACAACCAGAGAGCAGATTTGAAAGGTGTGGGCATCGTGGTCTCTTGGGCCTAGAAGGTCAGCAACAGGTTGACCAGCGCGGAGTACGGCCGCTCGCGGCTGTCGAACAATTGTTTGTAGCCCGGGCCAGGCTGCAGTGTTGCCAGCGACGCATTCAACACCACGTTCTGTGTGCTGAAGGGGCGGTACTGCAGGGCTACGGATAAATCGGTGCCCAGGTGGCGGTCCACCGGCCCCTGGTTGCGCAGCACTTGCAACACTGCCGTGTCGGCAAAGGCTATACGCGACAGGTTGACCACCAGGCGCAACTGCGGCGTCAGGTCCAGATCGGCGCCCACGCCCAGCAACTGCAGGCCGGGGTTCACAAAATTCGATTGGCCCTGGTCCTTGCCGGAGCGCAGGCTGGGCAACACGCCGTTGCGCCCGGACAGCGCGACGCCGCCACCGCCAACCAGGGGAATCGCCTGGCGAATCCAGTAGCTGGTGTCGGCTCCGGCAATCTGCGGGTTTTCGATGATGGCGTCAAAGCCGGTAGAGCGTCCGTCAAACGGGTCTTTGTCGCCGGTGGCAAGAACACAGGTGGCGCGCAGGCGCAGCCAATCGAAATCACGCGACAACTCGGCGGCGGCAAACGCGGCCTCTACGCGCTGGGGCTGCTGGGCGATGGGGTCATAACTGGTGGTGCCCAGCGCTGCATAAAACGAGGTGGTGAGGTTCCAGCGGCCGAAATGCCCGTCACCATTGGCACCCAGGTAGGTCACGTCGTAGTTGTGTCCGCGCACATCACCGATGACGGCTGGGCGCACCTGGAAACCATTGCGGTCGTAAAAGTCGGGTTCGCCCCCTTCGCGGTTGCGGTTGTGGGCGAGGGTGAACTGTGTAGTGTGGCCCGGCACCGGCCAGTCCTGGTGGTAGACCGTGGTGATGAAGGTATCGTCGTCACGCAGCCCCTTGGAGACGTCGTTGAGGCCAGAGTTGGTGTCCTTCTCGATGCGCCGCAACCAGGCCAGGTTGTACTGCACACGGTTGTTGTACCGGTTGCCAAGCAGGCGCACGCCCAGTGCCTGGTCGTTGAACAGGAAACCGCGGAAATCGGCTGTAAAGGGCTGGATGCCCACCCGCAGCGCGTCAAAGTCATAGTGGTCCGATACATTGCGCAGGTGCACATCGGCAAACGCCTCTTGCACGGCGAAGAATCGGTTGTTGCGCACGGTTCCTATGCGCGGGTCCACGCTCAGCCCACGCACTTCTTCCAGTCGCGTGTTGGACGCGTTGAAGGCGCCGGTGAACTTGAACTCATAGTCCGGCGGTTTGAAGGTGGTGTTGCCCTTGACGACCGAGGCGCTGACGATCACCGTCTGCGCCAGCGCGGTCTGGCGGCCCTGTCCAAAGACGTCGTTGGACTGCGGGCGTTGTGACGACTGTGCGCCCACCGGTGTGGGCAGGTTGCGGGCTTCCACCAGGGTGTCGGACACCACGCCCAGGTTCAAGAACCAGTCTGGCCCCCAGGCACGAAAGGGCTCGAAGGGGCGGTCACCCTTGAGGGTATTCTGGTTGTAGGGATCCCAGCGCCTGTCGTGGATGCCCAGTTGTTCCACCAGACGCCAGCGGTCCGGCACGGGCAGGCTGGTGCGTGGATCCAGGCGCTGTGGTGCTGGCACCTGGCGCGGGTCAACGTCAGGCAGCGTGAACGTAAGGGGTTCGGTCTGGGCGCGTTTCAGTTCAATCGCAGGGCCGGGCACCGTAGCTGCCGGTATGTCCTGTGCGCAGGCCAAAGATGCCGTCAGGGCCGTAACCGCCAACGACAGTGCGGTGCGACCCGTGCCACCGGCGCGCAGGGATGGAATCACAGGCCGGCGCATACGTTCTGCTCTTCGCTGTTGTTGAAGGGCGCCTGCGGGCATTGCACGTAACGCAGTTGCCCGCCCGGCACGGCCAGTGTGTCGGCCCGCATGCGGGCGGGCGCATGGCCCAGGCCGTTGCCCAGAATGCGCGATGCGTTGCTTATGCCCAGGAAGGCAATCATGTCGTCCTGGTCCACACCGTCACCCGATATGCCGACCGCACCCACCAGTTGCGCGGCGTTGCCGTTCACCCGGTACAGCGGAAAACCGCCGGGGAAAATCTGCAAGCCATTTTTCAGATTGGCCAGACCGGTGCACCCGACAACCGGGCTGCCCAGGGCGGCTGCAGTGATGGCGTTGATGGACAGGTCCAATTGCAGGCCGACATTGAAGGGACTCCACGACCCCACCGGCTTGGACAAGGGGCCGTTGGCCGCGCCGGCAATACCGTCCGGAAACATGGGGCGTGCCAGGTTGCCAATGGTCCGGGCGCCAAAGGCCAGTCCATCGGACAGTGCCGTGGGGCGGTTCAGGAAGCTGCGCAACTGGCCCACGAAGGCGGTGACGGACGAGGTGGTGACCGGCGGTTGGGGGTAGGTCGCATCGGGCACTGCCAGCAGCGCGGCACCGCTTGTGGGGTTGGAGAAAAAGGCCGCACTGCGCGCCTTTTGTACCGCTACATCGAGCGAGAAGACCGGTGCATCGGGCGCGCGCACGATGCCCAGTATCTCGCCGTCAACCCCGACGACCGAGATGCTCACCTGGGCGGCCGACCCAGTGGGCCGGCGGATCTGGCTGCGGCTGCGGTTGGCCACGTCCAGTGCAGAGACCAGCAATTGCTGGGCCTCGGCGGCCGAGAGCAGGCCGTCAGCGCTGGCACGGGGCGGGTAGAGGTTGTTGTTGGCCGCGTCCACCATGACGTAGCCGCCTTGCGGGGCAAACGTCGCGCTGTCTTTGCGGATGCCAGAGTCCGCATTGCCAAAGGCCACACCGGCGCGCAGGGGCGGGCTGAAATAGTCCGGCACAGCCACCAGACCGCCTGGCAGTGTGGACAGTGCGGGCACTGCGGGCACTGCGGTGCCTGCACCACTTGGGATGGCGTCCAGGTAGCGCAGGCTGCGGCCGTCCAGTGTGATGCGGTTGGCGGCAATGTCGGTGGGCGCTTCAAAGCCGCGCACGCCGGCCAGGGCGAGTTGTTCGTCCAGGTCCATGTCCACGTTGCGGATGTCCAGGTCCAGGCCATAGACGCCATCGGCGATCACGCCCAGTCCGCCCACCAGGCGTCCGTTTTTGTACAGCGGCAGTCCCCCCGGGTCTGCAGAGAGGCCCAGCGGCGTGCGCTTCGGGCCCAGGCTGGCGTTGGTTTCACGGCGCATGACATCGGAGCAGGACAGCTGCGAAAACTGCACACCAAACAGCGGCCCCGATGGCTGGTTGGTCTCCAGCGGATTGAAATTTTCCTGGATGATGTGGCTGGCCGTGCGGGTGGAGAACGCATTGCCCGCGCTGGACAGGTAGGCCCCGGTCAATGCCTTGCTGATGGCTGCCAGGCTGCTGGGTAGTGCGTCGAGCTGCTCCAAGCCTCCACGCACACCACGGCCACTGTCGATACGAAACGTGCTGGCCGCACCCGCCATGCTGAATACGGCCAGCACATTGCCCACGCGGTCGGTCACCGCAATGGTGGCGCGTGCGCCCTGGGCTTGCGCGCGGACCACGGCCTGGGCCACGATGGTTTCCACTTCGGTGGTGCTCAGCCGGTCTGCATTGCAGGTGCTGCCGCAGTCGGGCGCAGTGGTGGGCGCTGCGGCCGTGGAGCCTCCACCACTGCCACCGCAGGCCAGCAGGGGCAGGGCCAGCGCACAGACCCCTGCGCGGCCCAAGCGCGCCCAGGCGGGGCCAGGGATTGTCGACTTCGTCATGGTGCAGAGGCTGCCGGGGCGGGGCCTGCGGCGCGGGTCTTGGCGGCAGAAAAGCTGGCGTGCACCACCGGGCTGTGGAAATCGTGGCAACTATTGCACTGGCTGATCACCTTGTCCGGCAGGGCGGTGTTCAGGTGGCGCTGGTGGGTTCCGGCATGGCAGGTGCGGCAGGTTGTGATAGTGGGTATGAGGATGTCTGCACTGGTGCGTGACTGTGCAGCGGCATGGCAAGCGCTGCACGCCGCGTTGGCATGTTGTGCGTGGGAGAATCTGGATTTGGGCAGCCAGTGGTCGTTGCTCAGAACCGGCTGCACCTTCCAGCTGGGCATGTCGTCGGGGCCTTTGGCAGCCAGGCGTTCCACGGTGTGGCAGGTGAGGCAAGTGCCCTTGGGGTTTTCAAACATGTCGGTGGCGGCAGCCAGCGTCTTGTCATGCACCCAGCGGGTTGCGATGCTGGACAAGGGCTTGGCCGCAGCGATTTGCGGGCCTTGCAGCAGGGAGTTGACCGTCACCACCTGCGAGGGGTACTTCTCCAGTGCCAACGCAGAAAAGCTGTCACGCAAAGCAGTGACCACCGCCTGCGGCTGCCCGTGTGGCACTTGCCGGTTGGGGCTTTGGGCGTCTATGCCCAGTTGGTGGCAGCTGATGCAGGCCTGCTCCATACGAACGGGCTGGAAGCGCACCTTGGCGCTGTCGGGCTGGTGGCAGCTGTTGCACTGCAAGACGACCCGCCCACTGGTGTTGGTCGGTCCCTTGGGACTGCGAATGCCCAGTATCGACAGGTGTACGTCATGCGGAAACTTGAGCCCGCTGGCTTCCTTCAGCGTGGGTGTGTGCGCAAAGCGCTGTAACACGTCGGGCGCAGAGCTGACCTTCATCGTCAAGAGGAAATCCGGATGCTCGGTGCCAAAGTCTCCCACGTTGGGCAGTGCGGTGGTGGTTGCCACGGCCCGGACGTTGCTGTGGCAGTGTTCACATCCCACGGCGTCCACTTTTTTCATGCTGTCCTCACCCTGGTGTTCCCTGTGGCAACTGGCACAGCGCTGGCCTTCAAAGACCTTGGCCTGCAGGGCAGCATGGCCCGGGATATGGGGGCCAGAGGTCTTGTGGCAGGACACGCAGGCGAGGTCGCGCACGCGCTGGAACGGCTTGGTGTGGCAGTTCTGGCACTGGTTGCCAATGTTCTTGTGGGCCGACGAAATGGGCCCCGGGTTCCACATGGCGTCCAGCTTGACAGGTGCAGGGCCTTCAATAACCAGCTCCGGCGGTTCGTAGGCCTGCCACAGCGGCAGCACGAGCAGCGCCACCGTGAAAACCAGCGCAGCCAGCCAGGACAGGCTACGCATGCCGACCAGCGAGCGGCGAAAGCCGCCATTCGCGGTTGCAGTGTCGGCGCGGGTCGCCTGGACCGGCTTGTGGGTGAACTGGAGCTTGAGCAGCGGCTGGTCGCAGTCCGGTCCATGGGCAAGATCCGAGACCACAAACTCAAACGGGCCAATCAGGATGACCTGCCCGGGCGCCAGGCGCACCAGATCCTGGAGCTGCCCGTCCACCAGTACCGCACCACCCATGCCTTCGATCAGCAGGTAGCCGTCTTCGGAGCGGCGGATGCTGGCATGCTCCAGCCGCACCTGGGGCGCGGGCAGGTAGATCTTGCAGGCCGCCGCACGGCCCAGGGTCAGGGTTTCTGAAACAGTGGCACGGGCCACCCGGGACGCTGTTTCACCGCCCTGTGCGGTTGTTTCCACGATGGTGCAGCGGATCATGCGGGGCTACCAGTAGGTGAAGACCGAGACGATGTGCGCCACCAGCGCCACCAGCAGCGCAATCGACATGGGCACGTGCAGCAACAGCCACAGGCGCAGCTTTGCGGTCAGCCGGTAAGCCTTGCGAATGCGGTCCACCAGTCCCTTGCGACGGACCATCTGCCCATAAATTTCGCGGCCTGACCGGGTCGATGCCGGGTCGATGTTCTGGTTCAGGCGTTCGATGGTGGTGATGGCCGCAGTGGTGGGGCAGTTTTTGCCAACAATGCCCAACAGATTCTCAAAGGCCGTGCCTTGCAGGCGGGTGTTGTTGGCGGCGGCCAGTATGACGGTGTTGTACTGATCGGGCAGGGTCAACGCCAGGCGCTGGGCCTCTGCGTCGATGTCCTGCAGCTGCAGCATCAGGCTTGACAGTGTGTCATCACCCATGGTGGTCGTCAGGCGCGTCGGCACGCGGCTGAACACCACCACGCCATAGACCCCGCTGCCCACGACCACCCACATCAACAGGTAGGCCAGAGAGTGGTTGTTCCACCCCAACTCGAAGCCACTGTGCAGGCTGGCCAGAATGAGGACGGCGCCGCCCAGATAGACATGCGCCGATAACCAGCCCTGGGTGCTGGAGCTGCTGGTGTAACGCCGTTTGCGGATGCCCAGCCAGGCCAGCCACACCACCATGCTGGTCGCCACCACCCCAAAGAAGTAACCTGGCCAGGTGCCGCCGTATCCCATTTTCCCGGGCGTCTGAAAGATATACAGCCGGTGCCATACATAAAACAGGGTGGCCAGCGCAACCAGCCACCACGCCAGCTTGAGATAGCGGAAATGCCGGTACTGCAAGAATCCCTGGTGTTTCATGCTGGCGCCTGTCATGTTCTGTTGCCGCGCGCGGAGCGGTGCGAGCGTCCATCATACGGTCAGACCTTCCGTAAATGCCTCTTCGCCGCAACATGAACCGGCGGGACTGGCGTTTTATGGCAACGCACTGCAATGGGGCGTCCCGGCAACTGGCGCCTGGAGCATTCGGTATAGTGCGGCGTAGTCGTCAATCCCGTCCTTTGAGGTAGCTTTTATGGTCAAGAAGATTGTTCTGGGGCTGCTGGCCGCCATCGTGCTGTTGCTGGTCTTTGCCACCACCCGTCCGGACAGCTTCCGGGTCGAACGCAGCATCAGCATCCAGGCCGAGCCCGCCCGCGTCTATGCCCTGCTCAACGACTTCCACCATTTTCCCAAGTGGTCCCCCTGGCAAAACCTGGACCCCGGCATGAAAGTCAACCACAGCGGCGCGCCAAGCGGCCAGGGCGCCGTATACGAATGGTCGGGCAATGACGCGGTGGGCGCCGGGCGCATGGAGATACTCAACACCGTGGCCAACACCAGCGTGACGGTGAAGCTGGACTTTCTGAAACCCTTCGAAGGCCACAACACTTCGCAATACACGCTCAGCAGTGGCAGTCCAGGCACCACCACCATGACCTGGGCCATGTTTGGCCCCAGCCCTTTCATCTCCAAAGTGTTGGGTGTGTTTGTTAGCATGGACAGCATGATTGGCAAAGACTTTGAGCGCGGCCTGGCCAACCTCAAGGCTGTCGCTGAAAAGCCGGCCACAGCCCCCTAGCCCTTTTGATTCCTCCCTAGATTTTTCGACCCGAGACCACGATGCAACCCACGGTTAAACCCCAGAACCCCAACTTCTCTTCAGGCCCTTGCAGCAAGCGCCCCGGCTACGATGTGTCCAAACTGCAGTTGGACACGCTGGGCCGTTCACACCGCTCCGCACTGGGCAAGAAGGCATTGGGTCTGGCCTGTTCCGAGACCGCCCGTATCCTGGGTCTGCCGGCGGGCTACCGCGTGGCCGTGGTGCCCGCCTCAGACACGGGCGCGGTGGAGATGGCGATGTGGTCCCTGCTGGGGCCACGGGGTGTGGATGTGCTGGCCTGGGAAACCTTTGGTGCCACCTGGGTCAACGATATCGTCAACCAGCTCAAGTTGCCCGGTGCGCGCGTCATCGATGCGCCCTATGGTGTGTTACCGGACCTGGGCCGCGTGAATTTTGACAACGATGTGGTGTTCCCCTGGAACGGCACGACCTCCGGCGTCAAAGTGCCCAATGGCGATTGGATCCCTGCGGACCGCAAGGGCCTGACGATCTGTGATGCCACGTCTGCCGTGTTTGCAATGGAACTGCCCTGGGACAAGCTCGACGTCATCACCTTCTCCTGGCAGAAGGTGTTGGGTGGCGAAGGTGGACACGGCATGCTGGTGCTGGGCCCACGCGCCGTGGCGCGCCTGGAAAGTTACACACCGCCCTGGCCACTGCCCAAGATCTTCCGCATGACGGCCAACGGCAAACTGATGGAAAGCCTGTTCGAGGGGGACACCATCAACACGCCGTCCATGTTGTGTGTGTCCGACTACCTGGATGCCCTGGCCTGGGTGGACAGTCTGGGCGGCGTGCAGGCCGTCATGGCGCGCAGCCAGGCCAACCTGAAGATCGTGGAGGACTTTGTCGCCACCCACGACTGGATTTCCTTTTTGCCCCAGGACCCCGCAACCCGCTCCAACACCAGTGTGTGTTTGACGCTGGCGGTCAGTGATGCACAGGTCAAGAAGATGGTCGCCTTGATTGAGGCCGCGGGCGTGGCCTACGATATCGGCGCGTACAAAGACGCACCGGCTGGCCTGCGGATCTGGTGCGGTGCAACCGTGGAGGCGGCAGACTTGCGGGCGCTGCTGCCCTGGCTGGCCTGGGCCCATGCCCAGGTGACCGCGGCCTAACCATCACCCCCACCATTGAAGCGCTATTAAATACATAGCGTGTCTATTAGTGTTTTCGGGGGCTAGAGGCCTGTTTTTCATATAAGACCTGGTTACAGCAGGTCTTAAGCCCATCGGTTCACAAAACCGTCATCGTTTCGACACGGAGTCGTCACGTCAGCTCTTTATCTTTGGTGGTTGCTTAACCCAACCCCTTAGGACATGCCCGTGAGCTCACAGAACGACTTCAACAACGAGAATTCCAATACCTCCAACAACCCCAGCTTTGACTCCGTGCTGCAGGCCCGCCTGAGCCGCCGCGGCATGTTGTTGGGAAGCGTTGCGTCCGTCAGCACCGCGGTGCTGGGTGGCACGGCGCTTACCGCCTGCGGTGGTGGTGGCACGGCGGCTGCAACGGCGACGACGCCTGCCGTCAGCATCAGCTCCCTGGGTTTTGGTGCCGTGGCCAAGAGCCTGGCTGACAAGGTGACGGTGCCCGCGGGTTACACCGCGAATGTGATCTACGCACTGGGCGACCCCATTCTGAATGGCGCCACCGCTTTCAAGAACGACGGCAGCGACGCCGACTTCGAGAACCGCGCCGGTGACCACCACGACGGCATGGAGTGGTATGGCCTGAGTGCCACCGGCCGTCCATCGCTGACGTCGACCGACCGTGGCCTGCTGGCCATGAACCACGAAGCCACGACCGACGAGCGCAGTTCCTTCTTCATCCACACCAACGGCGGCACCGCCACGCTGCCACGTCCCGCAGCGGAAGTGGACAAGGAAGTCGCGATCCACGGCATCTCGGTCGTCGAGGTCAAGAAGACCGGCGAGAGCTGGGGCTATGTCAAAGATTCGGCCTTCAACTTCCGCCTGACACCCCTGACCGATGTGGAGATGGCCGGCCCTGTGCGCGGCAACAAGCTGATGCAGACCAGGTATTCACCCAGCGGCACCCGTACCCGTGGCACGCTGAACAACTGCGGCACGGGCAAGACCCCCTGGGGCAGCTTCCTGACAGGCGAAGAAAACTGGGTAGGCTACTTCTTCCGCAACGCCACCGACAACACGGCCCGCGGCAACGACAAGAGTGTGACATCGCTTAACCGTTATGGCCGCGCCCAGGGTGGTGCCTCGCGCCACGGCTGGGAGACTGCTGGCAGTGCCGACAAATACCTGCGCTGGGACATCAGCAAACTGGGCACCAGCACCGACGGCAGTGACGACTACCGCAACGAACTCAACGGCCTGGGCTACATCGTCGAGATCGACCCCTACGACAAATCCCGTACCGCCAAGAAGCGCAGTGCCCTGGGCCGTTTTGCCCACGAAAGCGCGGCCTTCAGCGTGCCCACGAATGCGCTCGGTTCGACCGACGTTCCCTCGCG
>JAZKDY010000100.1:74187-74875 GCA_040387325.1 Pseudomonadota bacterium
GGCAAGCCGCTGGGCATCTACATGGGCGACGATGCCCGCAACGAATACATCTACAAGTTTGTGTCCGCTGCCAACTGGGATGCAGCCGATGCTGACCCCGTGAGCCGCATGGCCGCAGGCGACAAGTACCTGGACAGCGGCAAGCTGTACGTGGCCAAGTTCAACAGCGACGGTACGGGCCAATGGGTCGAACTGTCCATCAGCAATCCGGCCATTGCTTCGTATGCAGGGTACGCCTTCGCCGACCAGGCGGATGTGTGTGTGAACTCCCGCCTGGCAGCCGACGCCGTGGGTGCCACCAAGATGGACCGCCCCGAATGGTGCGCGGTGAATCCCGCCAACGGCGAGATCTATTACACCCTGACCAACAACAGCAACCGCAATATCAACGCCACCGGCAGCAGCCAGTTGGTGCCCGACAGCACCAACCCCCGTGCCTACACCGACATGAAGGGCAGTACAGCGCAAACCGGCAACCCCAATGGCCATATCCTGCGCGTCAAGGAAGGCGCAGCCGGCGCTGCCGCGACCACGCTGACCTGGGATGTGTACGCCTTTGGTGCCGAATCCGGTGCCGATGCCAGCAAGGTCAACCTGTCCAGCCTGACCAGTGACCAGGACTTCTCCAGCCCTGACGGCCTGGTGTTCAGCCCCAGCACCGGCATCATGTGGATCCAGACCGACGACG
>JAZKDY010000101.1:0-24947 GCA_040387325.1 Pseudomonadota bacterium
CGGGGTGGGTCAGGCGGGCCAGCAGGCGGCGTTCGCGCAGGAAGCGCTCGACCAGGTCGGTCTTGCCCAGGCCGGTGCGCAGGAACTTGATGGCGGCATGGCCTTCAAAATGCCCGTCACGCCGGGCGGCCAGCCACACGGCGCCCATGCCGCCCTCACCAACCTTGCGCTCCAGTTGCCAGGGACCCACCACATCGCCGTTGCCCACACTGGGCCCTGCATCCGGTGCCGCGGCTATGTCCACCTGGGCTTCGAAGGCCCGGGCGCTGACGCCGACCAGGCTGGCTGCCTGTTCAGGGTGTGCTGCCGATTGGTCCATTTCGTCGAGCATGGCCTGCACGGCAGTGGCGTCCTCGGGCGCTCTGGCCCGCAAGGCCAGAAACCAGGCTGCGCGTTCTGCCGATGGCAGATCGTCAACTTCGTCAAACAGGGCGAAGCGCCGTTTCAGGTCTGTAGGCGTGACAGCCATTATTTTCATAACAGACTAAAAACCCAGCCATCCAGGCGACAGTGGCAGGCGCGGGGTACGGCCTGCCGCCCGTGTCAGTTGCGCCAGGGCCGCGTTGGCGTCCGCCTGTGGCGTGGCCAGCGCCTGCACATAGTCCAGCGTAGCACCGGCCGGGTGGCCGCCAGGAAACCGGGCGACCAGGGTGCTGCGCGCCTGGTCCACTAGGGACTGTGCACGCTCGGATTGTCCGGCCAGTGCCAACACATAGGCATGCAAGGCACGCGGCATGTAGAGCCTGGCATAGGAGGGCGAGGTGCTCAATGCCTCCATGCGTTGCAGGGCCTGGGGCAGATTGCCGGCCTGCAGGTCCGCATTGGCGATGGAAACCGCCAACAGGAATGCCTCGGGTGTCCCGGCGGGCAGCTTCAGTGCATCGACCAGCGCCTGGCCGCGGGCCAGGGCCTGTTGCGCCTGGCCTTGTGTATCCAACTCCAGTAGCGCCAATATTCCCAGCGTGCGCAGCACGGTGCGTTGGGGCGGGGTGTCGCTGGCGGGCAGGCCTTGTCTGGCCTTCTCCAACCAGGCCGCCGCCTGTGCGGGTTCACCCGCAAACTGGTGACACAAGGCTGCCCGGGCCATGGCATCTACCGTTTGCACATGCTGGTTGCCACTGGTGCGCTGGCGCGCTTGCGCCAGCAGGTCGTACAGGCTGGCGCAAGCCCGGTACTGGCCCATTTGGCGGGAAATTTCGCCCAAAAAGTAACGGATCTGCAGGGTGCGCTCTGCATCCGGGCCCAGATGGGTGGCTTGGTCCTCGCCTACCCTTTGCAGGCGGGGCATTGCCTGTTCAAATTTTCCGGCGCGGGCCAGACTGACGGCCACATTGCCGCGGATGGTCAGGGCATCCGTCATTTTGCCGGGCGGGGGCTGGGCCAGCAGGGGTTCTATGCCCAGCAGTATTTCCAGTTCTTTGGCGAAGTTGCCCTGCGCGCCAGCGGACACGGCCCGGCTGTTCTCCACCTCGACATACATCCACCCCGTGGTACCCCGCGCGGCGATCACTTCGGCACGCAGGGGCGTCAGGATGGCATCCGTTTCTGCATGCTTCCCCTGCTTCTGGAGCACGTAGGCCAGGTGGCTGCGCCCGAGGATGACCGTGTCTGACATCGGGCCATCCGCACGGCTGATGGCGGGCAGCGCTTCACGGAAGTGGCGCTCTGCGTCAGGGAATTTTTCGGCATCCATCTCGGCATGGGCCAGTGCAAGCGCCAGGCGCGCATATTCCAGCGACTGCACACCCTTGTGTTTTGCACTGGCGGCTGCGGCCTGGCTCAGCAGCTCAACCGCGCGTTGCGGTTGCGACAGCGATCCATAGGTGCGGCCCAGTACGCCCTGCAGTTCAACCAGGGTAGAGGCGTCATGCGCAAACTCCTGGCTGAGCTTTTTGGCACCCGCATCCAGCACGTCCCGGACCAAGAGTTTTTCGCCGCGGGTGCGCTCGGGGTCAGCCGATTCGAACAACGTGACCAAAAACTGGCTCACGGCCTTGGCCTTGGTCGCCTCTTGCACCGCAAGCTTGCCCGAGGTTTCCGCCCGTGCGGCACTGCCCACGGCGTCCACCCGCGCACGTGTTTCTGCTGCTTTGGCCTCTTCGCTGCGAGCCAACGCCAGCGTGGTTTGTGCGGCAGCATTTTCGGCGCGCGTACGTGCATCCTGTGCGGACAGGCGTTGCTGTTCGGCGTACTGTGCGGCCAGGTTGGCCCGCTGTGCCTGCGACAGCGCCGCGACCAGCCCGGCACCCACGGCAACAAAGGCTACGGCTGTTACGGCGGCCACCGCGCGGTTGCGCCGCAGCCACAGTCCCGATGTGTAGCGCCAGTTGCCTCTGCGGGCATGCACCGGCAGGTGCTGCAGCCACCGCTCCAGATCGGCAGCCAGCGCACCGACCGATGGGTAACGATCGCTCGGGTTCTTGCGCAAGGCCTTGGCCACAATGGCTTCCAGATCGCCCCGCACCAATGCGGCATCGGCGGGTTGCGCCGGGTTGGGCGTGGCCAACGCTTTGCCCAGTGTTGGCGCCGTGGTGTGCACGATGGCGTGTTCCAGCGCAGCGCGGCCTTCGCCCGCAAACGGCAGCACACCTGCCAACAGTTCATACAGCACCACACCCAGTGAAAACACATCGGCTGCCACGCCCGCAGGTTCGCCGGTGATCTGCTCCGGCGCGCAATAGCCCAGCGTAAAACCCCGCCCGGTCAGGTGCGTAAGGGCGGTGGATATGCCCTGCGCATCCGCGTCGTCGATAAGTTTGGCAATGCCAAAGTCCAGCAGCGACGGTTCACCCGTAGCGCCCACCACCACGTTGGATGGTTTGATGTCGCGGTGCACCACCAGCTGGCTGTGCGCATACTCCGTGGCGCGGCACACCTTGAGCAGCAGGGCCACCCGGTCCGCCACCCGTGGCGCGTGGGCGCATGCCCATTGGTTGATGGGTTGGCCGTCGATGTACTCCATCACCAGGTAGGGCTCGCCCTGGTGGGCGCCGGCGTCAAGCAGCCGTGCAATACCGGGGTGGGTCAGGCGGGCCAGCAGGCGGCGTTCGCGCAGGAAGCGCTCGACCAGATCAGTCTTGCCCAGGCCGGTGCGCAGGAACTTGATGGCGGCAAGGCCGTCAAAATGCCCATCGCGCCGGGCTGCCAGCCACACGGCGCCCATGCCGCCTTCGCCAATCTTGCGTTCCAGCTGCCAGGGGCCAACCCCATCGCCGGCCTGCACCGTTGCACTGGCATCCGGTGCCACCACTTCATCCACCTGGGCTTCAAATGCACGGGCACTGAGCCCTGCCAGGCTGGGAGACTGTTCCGGGTGTGTGGCCGATCGGTCCAACTCGTCGAGCATGGCCTGCACCGCGCCTGCGTGCTCGGGCTCCCGGGTTTGCAGTGCCGATAACCAGGCCGGGCGCTCATTCGGCGGCAGTTCGGAAACTTCGTCAAACAGGGCGAAACGCCGCTTCAGATCGGAGGAGTGGACGCGCATGGTTGGTGGTTGTGCAAGTGGTGCCCTAGACTAACGCAATCTGTCCGGGCCTTACCAGCATCAGACGCAAACCGGGCAGAGAGTGCGACAACTGCAGAGGCCGGACCGGATTTTTGATCTGGAATGGCGTGTTCTGCACATGCAACGCGTCTTATGGTCCAGTGCAGGTCTGCCTGCCACCACGGTTTCTCAACAACTCATCTTCAAGGAGCACCATGCCTACACCGTTATCCCTACTACGCTGCGCTGCCATGACCCTGCTGGCCACCGGCCTGGCCCTGCCGCTGGCCGCCCATGCCGACAAGACCCCGCAGCGTCTGAGCGCCACCATCGACGGCAAGCTGTTTGAGAGCGATGACGACGGCATCCTGTACCTGGTGCCAGTCAAGGGCGTGCTCAACCTGATGGCCAGCACCAAAGGCGCATCCGTCTACCCGCCACCCAAAACGCCGGTGGACAAGTTGTCCATCAACTGCCGCAACTACGACGGCAAACCGGTCAAGTTCACATTCGCCAACTCGGGTAGCCGCAGTTGTGAGGTCAGCTTCACCAAGGGCGTTAGCCAGAAGCCTTTTGGCGACCCGGTGGCGGAGTACCGCATGGTGGACGGCAAAAACCAGCTGGAGATCACCTCGGTCAAAGGCAAGGTCATTGAAGGCACGTTCAGCTTCGAGCTGATGGAAGTGAAAACCAAGGCCAAGATGACCATCACCGGCGGAACCTTCAAGGCCGAAGACCGCCAGTTGTAACGACTGGTTACAAACCCCGGGGGCGGGGTTCGTTTCGTTGTGGCTTAAACTGCCGCGCAGCGGTGCGAAAGCGCCTGCGCGCTCCACAACGAGGACACCAGTTTTGATGCAAACGGAATCGGTCGACGAGATTACGCCACTGCTGCACGCCATACGCGCCGGTGACCAGAGCGCCGCCGCGCGCTTGTACGCACTGCTGTACCCCGAAATCAAACGCCTGGCCCATTCGCGCCTGTACGCGGTAGGGGGCCTCACCAGTCTCAACACCACCGGTTTGGTGCATGAAGGATTTTTGCGCATGGTCGAGCGCGTGGGCATGGCCGGCGAATCACGTGCCCAGTTTTTTGCCTATGTGGGCAAGGTACTGCGCTCTGTGGTGCTGGACCACCTGCGCGCCAACCAGGCCGAAAAGCGCGGCGGAGACCTGGTGCAGGTCACGCTGTCGCAGGCCGAATCCATTGCGGTGGATGGCCGCGACAACTGGTTTCTGCTGGACTCGGCGCTGGAGCAGTTGCGCGTGCTGGACCTGGGTCTGTACGAGCTGGTTGAGCTGCGCTATTTTGCCGGGCTGACCGTGGCGGACATTGCCAAGCTGCTGGGGGTCTCCACCCGCACGGTGGACCGTGACTGGGTCAAGGCCAAGGCCTGGCTGGAGAGCCTGATCGAGAGCACCACCTAGGTTTTTATTTGGAGCAGTCGCCCAGCCGCTTGGCTGTCAACGCGGTTTTGACGACGCTGCCACCCATCTCATGCTGGGTCACCCGCATGTCCATGGTGAACGTGTCCTCAGTGACGGTGCCCCTACCTTCACCCGTCATCTTGGGTTTGGTGCAGGCATATTTGATGCTGATCTCGCCACCTGTGCGTTTGACTTCGGGTGGCGTGCAGTCTTCCATGCCCTGCTGGTTCACGTAGGCCTTTTGCGACGCGACGTCTTGCGCGGTTACGCATTGCTTGAAGCTGACGGGGATGGTCATGCCAAACATCTCGGTTTTGGTGGTGTATTCGTATTGGCCGGGTTTGAGGTTTTGTGCCATAGCGGATGCCGCGCCAAAGGCGAGCAGACTGACGATACAACTGGTGGTTTTGAATGGTGTGTTCATGGTGGTTGGGGAGGAATGTTTCAAACGGGTGAATTGACGGTGCTGATGTCGCAGGACTTGAAGATGAACGGACCATCGCTGGCCAGGCTGACATAACTGTCGGAGCCAGCCAGGCTGATTGGTACCAGAATTTGTTGCAACCCAGGTGACACGGGGAAGGTCGGTCTGCTCGTCGATGCGGTGGCGCCGACCAGGGTTTTCATCTTCTTGGTCGATCCGTCGGGTGGGATTTCCACCACGAAGTTCATCAGATAAAAGCCGGCTTGTTTGCCGTTGCGTTTGAAGTCGCACAACACCCCGGCGGCTACGCCCCCATACTGGGCCTCGGCGTCTCGGGGGGAAATGTAGACCGTTCCCTTGTTGAAGTCGATGCCTGCACCGCGAAGCGTCAGATAACCCAAAGCCGCTTTGGGGTTAGCCAGTGTGAGCGAAACGCCTGCGTCCATGTCAGGGGCCTTGGCGGCCGCTTCGAGGTTTGCCTTCTTGATCTGGTCAGGTTCAATCTTGGCCGCCGCCAGCAGCATCGCGGAGACGGCGGCCAGTTTTTCGCGCTTGCCCACCGCGGTCCCTTGCAGCACCTGTGTACCCAACAGGGCGTTGCTTGCCGTTGCGGCTGGCGTGGCCGCCCCTGTGGTGGAAGCCGGTCCGACGGGAGTGACCGCCAATGGTGGCGGGCGAAGGTTGCTACCGAGTTGACTCGCTCCCAGTGGGGTAGCCGACTGCACGGGTGGCCGCAGGCCGCTGGTCTGCGCCCATGTGCTGGGGCTGGCACCCACCGCGCAGGCTAGTGCAGTCGCTATGCACGCCATGTGGGATGCTGATCGAAATTCCCTTGCCATTGTGTTGTCCTCCACATAGGGTGGCAGATTTACAAGGTGTGTGTGCCGCCCAGTCACTAAGACGCCGTCATCACCGCAAATGCGACACCTGGCGGCGAGATTTCTATTTTTTTGGGGGCATGTCGCATTTTTTTTGCCCACTGCGTCTTAACCACTGAGCAGGCCCATTTGCAGGGCCATCGGTAACCCCAAGACCAGGAGCTTTTATGTTTGCCAAATCGCCGTCCACCATCACCGCAGCCCTGTTGGCGCTGTGCTGTTTCAGTAGCGCGGCGGTGTACGCCGAGGGACAGGACCCGGTGTCCGACCGTTCATCCACCACGCAAAAGCTCGAAGGGCTGCCCCAAGTAGCGTTGGCGGCGCGGCCCATGGTCACGGTCTATGAGGTTACATCCAGCGTGACGGAGATTGAAGCCCGCGCGGCCACCGCCATGTTCACCACGGCCCTGGTCAAGAGCAAGCAGTTCCGCGTGCTGGAACGCAGCAAGATTGCCAATGGTGTGGCCCGCGAACGTGAGATGAACCAGACCGGCGTGACATCCGGTACCAGTGCCACCAAGCAGATCAAGGGCGCCAATGTGATTTTTGAAGCCACCATCTCCGAGGCCACAGCCTCCAAGTCCAGCGGCTCGGGCGGCTTTTCGATCGGCGGCATGCAACTGGGCGGCGGCAGCACCAAGGACGAAGTGGGTATGGACGTGCGTGTGCTGTCAGTCGGCACGGGCGAGGTGCTGGATGCCATCAATGTGCGCAAGGAGGTGGCGAGCAGCCAGGGCAGCGTCAGCGGCATTGGCAACCTGCTGGGCACCCTTGCCGCCAACAGAGGCCAGGACCTGCAAGGCCTGAATCCGGATGCGACCTTCCAGTCTGCCCGCAAGGAGAGCATGGACCGCGCGATGCGCGCGGTGATGGAGCAGGCCATATTTGAGCTGGCCCAGCGCTCCAGTCAGTGGGTGGATGAATAACATGCCAGCGGGTGGCAGTATGCGCCATTGCATGCCATGCATCGCCCTGGTTGCGGCCATGGGCCAGCTGGGTGTGCAAGCCGCAGACCGTGAGGAAGCTGCGCTGTCCGCGTACCGCGAACAGGTGTTGCCCCGACCGCCCCACGGCAGCAGACCCTTGCGCTTCCAGGCGCCACCCAGCCAGTTGCTGGATCCTTGGCGCTGTGGGGTTGGCAATGGTTATGGGCGCCCACCGTCCGCCGCGTCGTGTGCGTACGACCCGCGGTTGGCGCCCGACTTTTTGCTGGACTACCCGTTTGCCAGTGTGCGCTTGATGCCACCGCTGCGCCCCGCGCCGGCGCCCGGCCTGAACGGTGAACCCGCTGCGGGTGAACCAGTCCCGGGTGCGCCGCCGTCTCAACTGCCAAGCATCATTGAACCCCCCAACCTGTTTCTTTTCCTTGAAAGGTGAACGTCATGTCGTACCCCCATTTGCAACCCTTAGCGCATACCCGCAGCCTTGTCGGTGCTTTGCTGCTGACCGTCTGCGCACTGGCCCAAGCCGCCAATCCCGTGCCCACCAAAGACCTGAAGGGGCTGACCGACCCCAATGGGCTCAGTCGATATGCCGGCTCGTTGCTGGTCTACCGCGACGACGCTGCCTACGACGAAATAAAGTTCCCTGTGGGCAAGGTTGTGTACAAGGACGAGCAGGCCTTTATCACACGCAGCCAGGACCGCGCCGGCCAGCGCACCATGCTGCAGTACCTGACGCCGGCTGGCAAGTCGGCACTGGAGGTGGTGCGCAGCTACCAGCAGGATTTGAAGTCCGCCGGCTACAAGGCTACGTTTGAATGCACGGGTGAAGCCTGCGGCACCGCCGACTGGATCACCAAGGGCTACTTTATATCGGTGCTGGTGTCGGGGGCGTACTGGAGCAACATCGGGGACAACAGCCCGGCAGCTTGCGGCGGCGGCGCCAACATCGGCGACTTCCGGTACGTATTGATGGACAACCCGGCGACCGGGTCCACCATTGCGGTCTCCGCCTGGCGGCCCGGCATACTGTCGGCGTATTGCGACGAACCCGAGTACCAGAAGCGCACCAGTGTCATCGTGGTCAAGGTGGACACCAAGGCACGTGAGCAGGCCATGGAAACCCTGTCCGCCAACGAAATGGGCAAGAGCCTGGACGCCAGCGGCAAGGTCGCCGTCTACGGCATTTTGTTTGACACCAACAAGGCCGACATCAAACCTGAAAGCAAAGCGTCACTGGAGCAGATCGGTACGCTGCTCAAGCAGCAAACCCGCCTGAAGCTGCACGTGGTGGGTCACACCGACAACGTGGGCACACTGCCGGCCAATATCGACCTGAGCAAACGGCGCGCCGAAGCCGTGGTGGCCGCACTGGCCAGCACCTACGGCATAACCCGCGACCGACTCACTGCCAACGGTGTCGCCAGCCTGGCACCGGTGGCCAGCAATGGCGACGAAGCGGGCAGGGCCAAGAACCGGCGGGTGGAGCTGGTCTTGCAGTAAACGCGCACCTATCAGGAGCGAACCATGAACCCAATCTTTGTGCGCCTTCTGCGCGAATCCTGTCTGCTGATGGGTGTTGGCCTGCTGGCCAGCCACGTCCAGGCGCAGCTCCCCACTGGCGGACAAAGCCAGTTGCGTCCGCCCGGTGGTGCGCACATTGCGCCACAGGGCATAGTGGCGGTGCCTGCCAAGACGCAACCGCTATCCGAACAGAGCAATGTGCGCAAGGTGCACAAACCGGTTCAGGTTGATCTGCCCAGTGCCGACTTCGGCAAGACTTATATCCAGCGGGAGGTTCAGTTGCAAGTGAGCTTGCGAAAGCTCTATGAAGTGGTGGACAACGCCGGAAAAACAGGCGAGCTGCCAGAGGTGCGTATCAGTGGTGCGCAGGCGGCAGCGTTTGGCATTGCTGCGCCGAAATGTGTGCTGAAACTGGAGACGATCGCAGTTGGCATCGCTTCTGTACCGATGTACACGTACACCTGCAGTGCCACAGCCACGTTTCGACCGACCACGGAGGGCCTCCACACGGCGCTGCTGGTGGCCAGTTTTTCCGATGGAGACCGCTTTACCAGCACGCTCACGGGAGTAGGCCAGCCCACGTCGATCGCGATGCCGCCACCCGTTGGCGCCAAGGGATTGGGCCTGCAACCGGCCACGTTGGGCCATCAACCTCCCTCCAGGGACACCCTTGTGCCCGAGACGCTTGACTTTGGCACCCTGGTCCAAGGTGGCCGCAAAACCCTGCGTGTGGTAACGCAATACCCCGCCGGGTCCAAAGTGCTGCCCCATCTGGCGGGAGCCGAGATCAAGCCGTCCGGCTTCGGGTTCAGCCTGGGTGAGGCTGCCGGTGGTGCTATGCCCGGCGAAAAGGCCAGCTTCACCATAACGTATGCACCCCTCGTATGCTGTGGGCAAGGGGCTGCGTCCTTTGCGTTCAAGGATGCCGATGGACGCAATCGCAATCTGATACTTCGGGGCAGTGTGACGTCAAAATAGAAGTAAACACTGCACCGCCAGGCGATGGTTAGCACTCTGGTTGGCGTGGTCACCGTGCGGGTTTACGCAGCAGTGCCCAAAGCGCTGGCCCCGCCAACCAGAAGCCCGATGCCGGCATCAGCACGACGGCCACGGCACACATCAGCAACAGGGACCAGCCCACAGGCCGTAGCTGGGCCTGCTGCCCATGGCGTTCCAGCGCGGTAGTGGCGAGTGCCAGTACGGCCAGCAGGAAGCCAAACAGCATGAAGAAGGCTACGGCTGCGCGCCGTGGGTCTTCCCCCACGGTGTTGAAAAATCCCTGACTTGCCATGGCGGACAGATCCGCGCGGAATACGACCAGTCCGAACACGGTGTGGATGGCGGCGACCAGCATCAGCCAGTGACCGATCCAGTGGCGGGGTGTGCGGATGGAGCTTGTCATGGTTTCGTCCTTTCAATGTATCCAGGGGTTCGTCGTGCACACCCGTGCGCCCAGGGCCTTTAGCAGCTGGGTCAGGCCCAGGTAGGCCCGGTCGAAGTAGGGCATGTCCGGCGGTACGGCCTGCAAGAACTCCACCGCGGTGCGCTGGTGCTCGGGCTTTGTTCCGGGGTAGGCAGGGTGCTGTGCAAAGTCGTAAACCGGCACCGTGAACGGCAGGCGTTGCCAAGCCTGCATGTCTGCCAGTGCGGGTAACAACTGCGTGCAGAAGTCGTGTGCGCTGAGTTGTGGGCTGATCAGCCCCAACGCCTGGTACGCCCGCTGCAGGCCCACGGTATCCAGCGGGCTGTGCAGCAGCGCCGACCACACGGTGGATACAGCGCTGCAAAAGCCCGCGTCCAGCACACGCGTGCAGCCAAAATCCAGCAGACCCAGCTGTCCGTCCGGCATGAAGATGTAGTTGCCCGGGTGCGGGTCGGCCTGCAGGCGGCGCAGCACAAAGGCGCAGTGCAGGAAGGTGTCGAACAGCAACTGGCCGTACCGGTCGCGTTGCGCCTGGCCGGGCTGGGTCTGCAACCATTCGTTGACATGTTGCCCTGGCAGGCGCTGCATGGTCAGCACCCGTTTGGTCGTGCGGTCCATTACGGGTTGGGGCACAACCAGGCCGGGCAGTGTGAGGTGCTGCGCGAACCACTGTAGTGCCTGGGCCTCGTGTTGGTAGTCCAGCTCTTCGGCCAGCTTGAGCGTGATGTCGGCCATCACGTGGTCGATGATGCTGGCCTTGGGCAGTGCTTCGGAGTGCCCACCCAGGGTTTGCAGCAGGCTGCGCAGCATGCGCATGTCGCTGCCAATGGACGCTGCCATGCCGGGGTATTGCAGCTTGACGGCCACCGCGTCGCCATTGGCCAGCGTGGCGGCATGGACTTGGCCCAGGCTTGCGGCGGCAAAGGCCTGGGGCTCGAAGTGTTGGAACAGGGCATCCGGGTCCTGGCCAAACTCTTGGCGCAACACCTTGATCACCACGGCCCGATTCAGCGGTGTTACCTGGTAGTGGGCGCGGGCCAATTCCTGGCGCATGCCTTCGGGCAAAAAGCCCAGCTCCATGCTCATCAGCTGCGAGGCTTTGAGGGCCGTGCCCTTGAGCTGGTTCAGCGCGGCAAACAAAATGCGGCCCAGCTCTGCCTCATGTGCCGTGCGGGCCAGTGCCTGCTGTGCATCGTCGCGCGTCAGTGACTGCGCTTTGTGGCCCAGGTGTGCGATGCCGGCGCGTGCCACCGCCATGCCGGCAATGGCACCGCGTGACAGGCGGCCGGTGCGGGGCAGGTCGGACTTGCTGTCGCGCTTTTCAGGCATACGTGACTTGCGACAGCATGCGCGGCACGATCAGGCTGTGCGCCGGCCCGACGACGGCCATGTAGCAGCGCCCCAGACGGTTGTGTATGTGCACCACGGTGCCCATGGACACCACACGCTTGCCGTCCACCACATGTTTGACGACGGACAGCTGCACCACCAGGTGCTTGTCGTTGTCGAAAACGACCACTTCGCTGTCCTGCAGGTGCTGGATGCTGAAGATGCCCACACGGTCGCCGACCTTGTATTCGCTGGCCGGCTTGCGGTTGACCGCGGTGGACAAATTGCCCACATGTTTGAGCCCGACCAGTCGCACGGCCTGGTTGCGCATGGCCATGAGTGCATTCATCCAGCCCGGTGTGCGGGTGACCAGGGTCAGGTAGGTTTCCAATGCGGTTTTGTCGGGCCACAGGTCGTCGAACTGGTAGCAGTCGGCAAAGTCGTTGTTCGGCAGGGCCTGGGCAATCCGGCTGCCAGCGGGCATGTCACACAAGATGGGTTTCATGCGCGGGTACCTCCCATGCCACGGCGGGCCAGCTGCAGCAGATCCAATAGGCCGGTGCCGTCGTGCATCAGGCGCGCCATCTGGCTGCGCAGCATGAAGCCGCCCAGCTCCAGCACCTTGTCCACCAGGCCACTCTTCAGTGCCAGCACCAGCACGCCCAGGCTCAGGTCCACCATTTGGGTGGTATTGGCAAACTGCTCGGACTCGTCGCGCAGCCAGTAGGCCACGACGCCATAAACATAGTCGGCCAGCAGGCCGGCCAGGCTGGGTTTGAAACCGCAGGGCACGATTTCTTTGTTGCTTTCAGCTTGCTCCAGCATCTGGATGAAGGCCGCTTTCAGCAGCGGTTTTCCCGGCAGTTGTTCACCCAGCAGCAGCATGGGTGCGCGTTCGATCAGGCCGCGCGCCAAGGCTACGAATTCACGGTCGGCCAGCAGGATCTCCAGCAAGCTGTCGATCAGCAGCTGCATACGTTCGTGCAGCGAGAAATCCTTGTTCCACGGCGCCTTATCTGCCTGCGCCAATGCGTCGGTTATGGCCTGCTCAAAGTAGGCGGTGACCAGTTTTTCCTTGGTGGGAAAGTATTTGTAGATGGTGGCGTCGCCGATGTCGGCGGCGCGCGCAATCTGCTTCATCGTTGTGCCTTCAAACCCGTGCTGCGTCATCAGGTCGACGGCCGTTTTGATGATGAGGCGGTGGCTTTTGGCTTGTTGGGCTTTGGTGGTACGCATAGGGGATTAGTGGCAGGTGGGGGCGAGTGTGTTCATAGGTGTTGCCAAACCTGGATGAGGCCCAGTAAGTGGACTGCACCGTAGACGGTGCAGATGAGCGAACTCCACACCAGGAATGGTGTTGATTGGGAGGGTGCGAAGACCAGCAGCGGGACAATTGCAAGGCCCCGCGCGAGGTAGATGCCTGTGATGGCCGTGAGCGCCACTTTGAGCCAGGGCAGGGGTTCGAGGGTGCCCGCTCCCGACAACGCATAGGCCGACCACAGTGCAAGCACGGCGGCGATTCCAAGCGTGACGATGGCCGGATACACGCGACCCGCATCGGCTGCCACAGCCATGCGCTCGCCGGCCCCAAAAAAGCGGTACCACGGTGCACCGCCGATAACGATGCCGATGTGCAACAGCGCGGCTATGGCGCTCAGGCATGCCGCGACAAGCAGTGGTGTATTGGGTTCGGTGGCCATGGGTTCAGGTCATGTTTTGAATGCTTGGCTCACGCCCCACCCAGCCACGCGCAAACAGCCATGACCAGCAGGCCGATCCAGCCGGGGTGTTTGGCGCGTGTGCCGAAGAACACCAGTGCCGAGGCGGCCAGCGCGGCAAGCACCATGGCTTGCTCGATAAACACGACCGTGCCTGCTGGCCCTGCAGGCAGTGACAAGCGCAACAACACGGCGCCCAAACACCAACCGAATACGGTCACGATGTGCCAAGTCGCCCAGATGATGCGGACATGTCTTTCGTTCAGCACGTTGCCGCCGTTGGTGGGCACAAATCCACGCAAGCGCAAGCGTCGGAAGATCAAGATTTCACCGAGTACGGAGTGCATCAGCCCGACCACAAAGGCAGTGGTGGCTGCAGCGACAAAGTATGTGTTCATACCGGGAGCCTTCTATAACCCACGGCGATCAGCACCGGCACAAGCACAAGTGGCCGCCCGAAGATCAGGAACCAGAACGCGGTGCGCCGCTCAGGCTCGGCGAATTGGCCGATGAAACCTGCCGCTATCGCATCTGCCACCGGCCCGCTGAACCGCACCAGACCAAACACGATGTGGGCGATGCCCAGCAAAAACAGGAGCCAGGATGCGGCGTTTGCCATGCGAACCTCTTTATTGAAAACAACTTAACTATACATTAAGTAGCTAATTTATCAATATAAAAGATAGCAAAACTATATTAGTTGCCTAATCAGCAGGCTATAGCAAGTTGCTCATATGGGTTTTTAGCCTGTAGCCCCCGTGTAATCTATGTATGTCGCTATGAAAATAGTAGCATGCAGAGGCAGGGTCCGAATCTACAGTGCGGCCAGCGCCCGGGCGTAGACATCCAGGTAGGTGTCAAAGTTTTGCAGGTCGTTATGGGCGGCGCCCTGGATGAGCGCCAGCGTGGCTTGGGGTGCCAGGGCCTTGAGCGCATCGCTGTGGCGCGGCGCAATCAGCGGGTCTTGTGCGCCGTGGATCAGCATCAGCGGGCTGCGGATTTGCGTTATGACCTGGTCGGTACGCATGGGGTAACGCAGCAGCGCCTGGGGCACCCACGGGTAGTGATCGCCCGCCAGTGCAGCCATGCTGGTGTAAGGGGAGACCAGCACCGTCAGGTCCGGAGCGCGCTGGGCGGCACCCATTTCCGCCGACAGCCCCGCGGCCAGGCCCGAGCCCAGGGAACGCCCGTACACCACCACCTTGCGGCCGGTGTACTGCGGTGCAACCGTGGCCCACACGGCACGCACATCGGCGCGCAGTTGGGCCTCGCTCCCGATCTGGCCGGTGCTCTTGCCATAACCCCGGTAGTCCACCATGAACAGGTCGTAGTTGGCGCGGCGGTAAAACTCGGGGTTGACAAACCAGTTCTCCAGACTGCCGCCATTGCCATGCAGAAAGAAGACCACGCCCTTGGGGTTGGGCAGCTTCAAATGCAGGGCTGACAGTTTTGCGCCAGGTACATCAATGCTCAGTTCATGGATATCGGGTGCCGTGGCCAGCCGGTAGTCGGCCGCCAGCACGGTGGGGGCAAACAGCAGCGTTTCCTGCTTGAACCAGAGCCAGGCCAGGGCCGCCCCATACAACAGCAGGCACAGGGCCGCGATGCGGCCGGACAGGGTGAGTAGGTTCATGGTCAACGGGTCTGTCCCAGTCGTTTGGCCGCAGCTTGTGCGCGGTTTTGCACACCCAGTTTGGGGTAGATGTTTTTCAGGTGGGACTTCACGGTTTCGGCGGTCAGCCCCAGGTTGCGGGCAATCTCCTTGTTGGAGAGGCCCTGGGTGATCAACACCCATATGCCGTGTTCGCGTGGGCTCAGACTGGGGCCAGTGGCCGCGGTTTGTGGGGCCGCCGTGCTGGCTCCTGGCGAGGCGGCGCCGGCATCCTGCAGACGCTGCAAAAATTCCACCAGCACCACGGTTTGTGCCTGGCTGCGTGCATGGTCCGTGGCCAGCCGCACCAGTTCGTCAGTGGGCAGCGGCTGGTCCAGTATGGAGCGCACGGCGCCCGCTGCCTGCGCCTGGCGGCATACGCCGATAAACAGCTCCAGACTCTCATCGCGCCGCCCCAGCGCCAGCCATGCCATGCACAAGGCAGTCGCAATGCTGAAATGGTCCAGCAGCCGGCCGTTGCTGCGCACCGTCTGCAGCAGGGGCTCCAGACTGGCCGCTGCCGCCGCATGGGCTCCATCCACCAGGTCGCGCCAGGCGCCTGCCAGTGCCAGGCTTTGGTGCAGGTCGGCATACGCCGTGCTGGTGTTGTCTACGGACGTGGCCAGTATGTCCAGTCGCTCCATGCTGGCACGTGCATCGGTCATGCGGCCATCCAGCAAGGCATAACGCACCCGTTCCATACACACGGCAGCCTGCACCGTGTTCCAGCCGCGCGCCATGGCGATGCGTTCTGCATCATCCAGCAGCGTGCGTGCCAGCACCAGCTGGCCCTGCATGTGGGCAGTGCGTGCCGCAATGCGGTAGCAGCCCGACAGGCCGTCGATGGGCCCCACCCGCCGGTTCACTTCAAAGTGCTCTGCGTTGATGCGCTGCGCATCGGCCAGCCGGTTCTGCTCATACCGCACCAGGGCCAGCGTAGGCGCCGGCAGCGCATGCAACACATGGCCACGTGTCCCAATGGCGGCGCCCAGTGCCATGCCCTCTTCCAGATAACGCGCGGCGTTCTCCAGGTGGCCCTGGCGGTACTCTGCCAGGCCCAGAATGCTCAGGCGGTAGACCATGGAGGTCCGGTCGCGCACGCGTTGTTCGTGGGAATCCTGTGCAAACGGTGGCACCACCTGCAACTGCTCCCAGCGGCCTGCCTGCAGGTGGGCGCTGGCAATCACATTCAGGATGGCGTTGGGCACCCAAGGCTGTGCTACCGGTGCACGCAGGTATTGGTTGGCCAGCACGCTGGCGGCGTCGTAGTCGCCTTTTTCCGATAGCAGCACGGCCCGCAGTGCCGTGCATTCGCTCAACAGCGTGTCGTGCTGCGCAGGTTGTCCTGGTGCGGCAAGTTCTGCCTCCACGCCGTCCACCAGCGCCAGTGCCCGCTCACTGGCCATGGCCAGGCACAGTGCCCATGCGAATGCCAGGCGCAGGCGTATGGGGCGGGCCACCAGATGCGCACGCAACTGCCGCTCCCACGACAGCAGGGTCAGGATGTCGCCGTCGCCCACCAGCACCATGGCACTGGACTCTATCCAGGCCAGTGCGCGGCCTACATCGTTGGCCGCCAGCGCATGGTGAATGGCCTCGGACCACAGGGACTGGGCCGCAAACCAGTGCGCTGCCCGCTGGTGCAGGTCGGTCATGTCCAGGCCTGCGCGGCTACCCGCGCGCTGCTCCAGATACTCCCTGAACAGCGGATGCAGCACAAACCAGCTGCCCCGGTCATCCTGGCGGCTGATGAACAGCTGCAATTGCTCGATGCGCTCCAGCATCGCCTGGCCGTTGGGCGATGCGCCCAGAGCCTCGACCAGTGCGGCGCTGTGCCGTTCGGTGATGCAGATACGCTCCAGAAAGTCCACCAGCTCGGGTGCCAGGCGTTCCATCAGATCGGAAAACAGGCTGGAGATGGGACGCAAGGTCGCCGGCAACTTGCCCAGGTATTGCTCGGGCTTGCCGTGGCTGCGCAGCGTGGCCACGGCGGCGCGCAGGGCCGCAATCCAGCCGCCGGTCAGGGTGTGCAGCGCAGGCGCCTGGTCGGACAGCGCGTGCACGAACTCACCCTTCTGCAACAACTGGTCCGTCTCGCCCACATCAAACAGCAGGGTGCTGGCCGGTATCTCAAACACGCTGTCGCGCGCGCGCAGCGCACCCAGGTTGAGAGCCAGGGTCTCGCGCGACAGCAGCAGTACATGGAAGTTCTCCGGCGCGTAGCGCAACAGGAAATCCATGGCACCCAGAATCTGGGCATGTGACACCAGATGGAAGTCATCCAGAAACAGGTAGACCTCTTGCGGCAGGCTGCCCAGCTCTTCGAGCAGCCAGCCCAGACGGGTTTCCATGGGCACCGAAAAGGTGGCCGACAACGCACCGCCCGCAAGCTGCGTACTTTTACCCAGGGCCTGCGCTATTGCCGCGTCCAGATAGTCCAGAAAACGTTCGGGCTCATCGTCCTCCGGCCCCAGCGACAACCAGGCCACATGGGCACCCGTGCCGGCCAGGGCGTCCACCCAGGCGACAGCCGCCGTGGTCTTGCCATATCCCGGTGGGGCCACCAGCAGCGTCAGCAGCCGGTTGCGGATGATGTCCAGGTAGCCGTCCAGCCGCGCCCGCGCAATGACACCCCGTGAACGCCAGGGCTGCCGGATCTTGACACCCAGCAGCGGAGCCGCCTGCTCTGCAGCGCGCTCCCCCCCGATCGGGGGATTTAACTCCCCCGCTGGGGCTTGCATCATGCGGCTGTTGGGGCGATAGACCATAAGGTGGGCACGTTGGACACGAAGATCATCCGGAAGTATAGGGACGCGGCGCCCCTGCCCACCATGGACCGCCGTCTGGGATCGACGGAGTCCATCTATTACCTGCTGGACACGCTGTACGGTCTGAATTTTGTCGTGTTTGCAGAGCTGGACGGCGTGCTGGACCGGGCCGATCTGGACCGCGCCTTGCAGGCTGCCCAACACGAGAAACCATCGCTGCGCACCCGCATTGCCCTGGTAGCGGGGCACCCGGTCTTTGAGTCCGTGTCGATGCAACAAGCCCCCCTGACAGCCCAGGTGGCGCCACTGCACAACTGGCGACAGCAGCTTGCCGCGCAACTGGACACGCCCTTCACGGGGGCAGCGCCGCTGGCCCGGTTTTTCTGGTTTGGTGGCAGCAGTGGACGGTCGGTCGCCGCCATGGTGTTCCACCACGCGATAGCCGATGGAAAGTCCGGTACCCATGTATTGCTGGACGTGCTGCGGCGCGCCGGTGGTTCTGATTTGCCCATGCGTTTGAAGCCAGCCCGGGCCAGCGCCCAGGATCTGGACCCCATACAGGCCAAGGGTGTCTTGGCGAGCACCGCGCAGAAGTTTGGTTTTTGGCTGGGCCAGAGCCGGGCGGCTCTCAAGTTCGCCCGCCCGCTGCCTGGCTTTGACCGGCAAATGCGGGCGCAGCGCTGTATCAAGGTGATTCCCTATTCCCTGTCCAAACACAAGGGGCTCACGCTGTTGAAGGCATGCCGCGCCCAGGGTACAACGGTGCATGGTGCCCTGGGGGCCGCACAGGTTCTGGCGATCAACGGTGAGTGCGGTACCCCCCAGGACCGGCACCTGGCCCTGGTCTCGCTGGCAGACTTGCGTGCCGTGTTGCACGGGGCGCTGGACGCCGACGATCTGGGCTTGTACATCACTACGCTCACCACGGTGCATGCCGTGCCGGCCAGCCCGGATTTTTGGCAACTGGCGCGGGACATCAAGTCCCAGCTCTCAACCCAGCTCCACAGTGGGGATGCCAACCTCATCCATTCCCTGTACCCGCAGGCCCCGCTGCTGGCGACCATGGACCAGCGCGCGCGGCTGGTGCAGGCTGCCGCCGCTTTGGCGCCCCCCGCCTCGGTGTTGACCAATATTGGCAGCCTGCCAGCGACCACGCTGCGCAATGGAGTGCACGTCCGCTGTGTGGCATTCATGGTGCCGCCACCTCCGCAGCATCCGATCTGCGTCACAGTGGCCGGCTACGCCGGGGGACTGCACCTGCATTTGTTATACGACCAAGCCAAGCTGGACGACGCACGCGCCCAGCGCATGGGCGACGCCTTGATGCGTTCCATCGAAGCGGCTGTTGACGCATTCCACTCCTCCTCCCACAAACCATGAACACTCCATTCCTGAGCTTCGATGAGCGCAACGCTATCAACAGCGGGCGCTGGTTCTCCACCCTGTCTGCACCCCTGAAACACGACATATTCCGCAGTGCCTACGTGGAGCGCTACCGCAATGGCGACCTGATCGTGGCCCGGGGCGAGCAGCCCGAAGCCTGGATAGGTTGTGCCAAGGGCGCACTGCGCGTAGGCAACAGTTATTCGTCCAGCAAACACAGCACCCTGAACTATCTGGAGCAGGGCGCGTGGTTTGGCGAGGTATCGATACTGGGTGACAACAGCCACAGCCATGACGTGTATGCCCATGGCACGTGCACGGTTTTGTGTGTAGGGGTTGCGGATTTCAAAAGCATCATGCGCGACCATGTGGAGCTGTGTGAGGCCCTGCTGCGCCGCAACGCCCGACAAACCCTGTCGCTCTACAACCGCCTGGAGGACTTGAGCACCTTGCCCCTGCGCACGCGCCTGGCCAAGCAGCTGCTGCAGTTCGTGCGGCGGTATGGCGTGCCGTCTTACAGCTACCAGAACGAAGTGCGCATCGGCATCCATCTGGCGCAGGAGAGTCTGGCGCAATTGCTGGGGGCATCGCGCCAACGCGTCAACATGGAACTCAAATCCATGGAGCGGGAAAACGTCATCCGCATCCACCAGGAGGGGCTGATCGTTCGCAACCATGCCGCCCTGCTGGAGCTGGTCGGCCAGAGCGTCGAAGAAGCGGTGGCGCTGGCAGCCTAGGCGACCGGGCGCGGCGCAGGGGTTAAGCAGCGCACAGACCCCGCGCCACAGGCGCTCAATACTCGCATCCGCAAAGTACTGCACTGGCGGGTGACACCACGGCGGCTCGCGCCGCTGCCCCGGATCAGACAGCAACAGCAATGTTCATCTGACTGACAACCGAGGTAAACCACATGAAAACAATCAACAGCCCCTTCAGCGCGGTGGCGTGGCTCATGGTGCTGCTGTTCAGCACCCTGCTTGCAGCCTGCGGTGGGGGCGGCGGACAGGACACCAGCCCCACGGTGCCGCCGGCAAGTGTCGTGGTCTCGGTTGCCGTCACGCCGGCCACCAGTGCGGTACCGATCAACGGCGTGCAGGCATTTGTAGCCACCGCGACCTTTGGTGATGGCGCCACCCGCAATGTCACCACCACAACCAACTGGTCATCTGGTGCAACCACGATCGCTACGGTGGGCCAGGCCACCGGCGTGGTCACCGGCGTGAGTGCCGGCACCACCGCGATCACCGCCACCTATGGCGGCAAGGCCAATACCGCAGCGGTGACAGTGACCCCGGCCACGCTGTTGTCGGTCGCTGTGACACCTGCCTCGGCAACGATAGCCGTCGCGGGCATTCAGCCCTTTGTTGCCACCGCAAACTACAGCGACGGCAGCACCCGCGATGTGACGGCCTATGCAAGCTGGAGCTCGGGCACCGTCGCCGTGGGGACCGTGGTGCAAACCACAGGTGTGGTGACCGGTGTTACCAGCGGTTCATCACTGATCACGGTCAATTTTGGCGGCAAGTCAGGTACAGCGGGTCTGGTCGTCAGTGCGGCTACTTTGTCGACAATTGCGATCACACCGCTCACTGCAGCCTTGCAGGTAGGCGGCTCGCAGTCACTCAAAGCCATGGCAACCTACTCTGACGGCAGCGTCGCAGACATCACCACGGCAGCCGTCTGGGCCTCCAGTGCACCGCTGGTGGTCACTGTGGTCGCCAATACGGGTGTCACTATCGGTGTGTCCGCGGGCTCGGCGGTAGTGACTGCCTTGTCTGCAGGCAAGTCCGCTTCGGCCACCGTTACCGTGTCTGCGGCAACCGGCCGCGCCGCGGTGAATCTGGGCACCAGCGGCAACTTTGTAGCGCTGGCCAAAACCGGTATCTCCACCACGGGCGCAACGGCCATTGTGGGCGACATCGGCGTCAGCCCCGCGGCTGCCAGTTTCATCACTGGCTTTGGCCTGGTTGCGGACGCTACCAATACGTTCTCGACTTCATCGTTGGTGACGGGCAAGGTGTATGCAGCCGACTACGCACTGCCTACGCCGGTCGCCATGACCACAGCCATCAGTGATATGCAGACCGCCTTCACCGATGCCGCTGGCCGCACACTGCCAGACTTCACCGAACTGGGTGCCGGCAACATCAGCGGCATGACCTTGGCACCTGGCCTCTACAAATGGGGTAGCGGCGTGCTGGTGACGGGTGTGGGTGTGACCCTGTCGGGCGGCCCTGATGCAGTGTGGATCTTCCAGATTGCGCAGGACTTGACGGTAGCCAATAGCGCCATCATCACGCTCAGCGGTGGTGCCCAGGCCAAGAGTGTCTTCTGGCAGGTGTCTGGCAAGGCCACACTGGGAACAGCGTCCAACTTCAAGGGCAACCTGATGAGCCAGACCCTGATTTCAGCAGGAACCGGCGCGGTAGTGACCGGCCGCCTGTTGGCACAAACGGCGGTGACGCTGGATGCAACCCGCGTGACGGCGCCGTAATCCAAGCGCAGGTTCGGATCAACTTGCCCAGACCACGGGTTTGCGCTGTGCCAACCAGCCTTCATACTGGTTGGCATAGGCCTCTTCCACACGCATGCGTTTGACCTTGAGTGTGGGGGTCACAAAGCCATTCTCAGGGGTCCAAGCCGTGCTGATGGCCGCCAGGCAATCGAGCTTTTCATGGGGCTCCAGCTTGGCGTTTACGGTGGCCAGGTGGCGTGCGAGCGATTCGGTAAGGGCCTCCCGCGCATCGGCCGAAGCACATCGGCTCACCGCATCCTGTGACAACATGACCAGTGCCAGCGGTTGCGAGAAGTTGGCCCCGGTGACGGCACAGGCCTCGATGTCGGGGTGCAGCACCAGCAGGTCTTCAATCGGTGCCGGTGCCACGTATTTGCCCTTGCTGGTTTTGAAGATGTCCTTGACCCGGCCGGTGATGCTCAGGTTACCCTCCGCATCGATCCTGCCCTTGTCGCCGGTGCGCAGCCAGCCATCGTTGGTCATGGCATCGGCGGTGGCTTGGGTGTCTTTGTAATACCCCTGCATCAGAGCATTGCTGCGCATCTGGATTTCTCCGGTGGCAGGGTCTATGCGGCTCTCCACACCGTCATAGGGCAGGCCCACCGATCCGGTATCGCGTGAACCCGGCAGTGTGGCGTGGGACACGCCGCAGTTCTCCGTCATGCCATACACCTCGATCAGGTCCAGGCCCAGCTTGCGGTACCACTGCAACACATCGGCCGGCATGGGGGCTGCGCCACCCGCTGCCACACGGCATTGGTCCAGGCCCAGGCCCTTGAGGATTTTTCGCCGCACCAGCCCACCCACCAGCGGAATGGCCAGCAGCCGCCTGAGCTTTTCTGCCGGCATCTTGGCGAACACGCCCTGCTGGAACTTGACCCACAGGCGGGGTACCGAGAAGAACACCGTGGGTCGTGCACGTTGCAGGTCCTGCACAAAGGTGTCCAGCGATTCGGCAAAGAAGATGTGGCCGCCGAAGCGCAACGCACCCTGTTCGATCAGCATGCGTTCGGCCACGTGGGCCAGTGGCAGGTACGAGATGTAACGTTCGCCTTCACCCATCTGCACGCGGCGCGTGGCCGATGTCAGGGCCCAGGCGATGGCACGGAAGGTCTGCACCACGCCCTTGGGTTTGCCGGTAGTGCCTGATGTGTAGATGATGGTGCACAGGGCATCCATGGGGGGTGCGGGTGTGCCGGCCAGGGGCTGGTTCTGGGCCAGCAAGTCGGTCCACAGCAGGGATTTCATCATGGGCGCCAGCGGCATGGTGATCAGCGGCATGTCGGCGGGAATGCCGGTCTGCAGATTCTCCACCCCGTCCATCTTGCCGACAAAACATGCCCGCGCCTCGCTGTGCGCCAGGATGTAGGCCAGGGCCTCGCCGTTGAAGGTGGGGTAGATGGGTACCGACACATAACCCGCCATCAGGATGGCCAGGTCCGCCAGTATCCAGTGGGCGCTGTTCTTGCCGATGATGGCCACGCGGCTGCCCTCGGGCCAGCCCTGGGACTTGAGCCACGCGGCGATGCGGCGTGCGTCGTCAGCGGCCTCTGCCCAGGTGATGTCCTGCACCTGGCCCGCACCCATGGGTTGGGTCAGGAAAATCTGGTCCCCCCGTTCCTGCTCCCAGCGGTACAGGCATTGCAGGGGCAGGTCGCTGGGCAAAACGGTCACGGGTTCGGTCATGGAGATTCCTGAAGGGGGGACAGAGCAGAAAATGTGAGCAAGACAAGTCCATTCTGTGAGGCCCACCGGGCACTGGCAATGGTGTTGACCCTAGGTGACGTGCACCGCGAATGCGGTGTTTCCCCCAATAGTCACCGGGGTGACCTGGCTACCTTGGACCCTGCAGGGTGTTTGCAGCGACAATCACCCCCCTTATTTCTCAATATTGTTTTGCTTCAGGCTTACGCTTAGACACCATGTCCGCTACGACTACTTTCACAGTTCGACCCGCCACCCTGCGCGATGCCAAGAACATCACCGAACTCCACAACGCCAGCGTGTGCGAGGCCTTCAAATCTGCAACCCCCAATGCGCCTGTTCCCGTGGCCGCGCTGGAGAAACCCCAGTCCTACTGGCGCGAAGCCATCGAATACGCCGAACCCCAGGTGCAGGTTGCGCTGGACGGTGACACCATCGTCGGTTTTGTCGGGTTCGACCGCTCGCGCGACAAAGGTACGCCCCAGACCATGGGTGAGATCTGGCATATCTATGTCGCCGCCAGCCACATCGGCCAGGGCGCTGGTCTGGCACTGTGGGATGCTGCCCGCGAAGGGCTGATGGAAGAAGGCTGCACCCACGCCACCGTGTGGATTGCCATTGCCAATGACCGCGCACTGCGCTTCCACGAGCTGGCCGGCTTCAAGCGCGAGCCCAGCAGTGCCAAGACCGTGCCCATCGGCACGGCACGGGTTGAAGAGATCCGGTTGAAGCGGGCCTTAAGCTAAATCGGGCGCTAGCCCCCGTCCACTGGTTGCTATGCGCTATTTATTTGATAGCGTATTGGTAGATATACACCGCGCCCGAATCACCCGCGCCGTTGTTGCTGCCGTTGCCGTTGATGCCGGTGGCGGTGCTGGCCTCCAGATATGCCCCTACCGCTAACGTGCTGCCGTCGCTGGACAGTGCCACGGAGATGCTGAAACGGTCAAGTGCCCCGGTGTTGGATGCCTTCACATAGGCCTGCGGCGTCCAGGTGACGCCGGTGCGGGTGAATACATAGGCAGCGCCGGCACCGAGTGCGCTGTTGTTGCTCTGGTTGCCGCTGATTCCGGTGGCATTGCTACCCTCCCCATACGCTCCCACCACCAGCGTGTTGCCGTCACCGGACAGGGCCACGGAATAGCCAAACTGGTCACTCGTTTCGGTGTTGGATGCCTTCACATAAGCCTGCTGCGCCCAAGTGACGCCGGTGCGGGTGAAAACATAGACCGCGCCTGATTGGCCCGAGCTGTTGTTGGTACCGTCGCCGTCGATTCCGGTGGCGGCGCTGGCCTCCAAATACGCCCCCACCGCCAGCGTGGTGCCGTCGGCGGACAGGGCTACGGAACGGCCGAAATTGTCACCCGCCCCGGTGTTGGATGCCTTCACATAGGCCTGCTGCGTCCAGGTGACACCCGTGCGGGTGAAGATATAGGCTGCACCCGAATTGTTCGCGCCGTTGTCGGTGCCGTCGCCGTTGATGCCGGTGGCACTGCTGTCTTCACCAAGCGCCCCCACCGCTAGGGTGCTGCCGTCGCTGGACAGGGCCACTGAATAGCCGAAAGTGTCATCCGCCCCGGTGTTGGATGCTTTCACGTAGGCCTGCTGCGTCCAGGCGATGCCCGTGCGGATGAAGACGTAGACCGCGCCCGAAGTGGCCGCGTTGAAGTCTGCCTGGTCGCCGTTGATGCCCGTGGCGGTGCTGGACTCTCCACCTGCACTGACCGCCAGCGTACTGCCGTCGCCGGACAGGGCCACGGAACTTCCGAAAAGATCA
>JAZKDY010000102.1:0-613 GCA_040387325.1 Pseudomonadota bacterium
TGGCCCGGGAACTTGTCCTTGTGTGCCATCAGGCCCACGCGGTCCAGCATCTTCAGGCCACGCACCTTGGCCTCGTCGGCACTGCGCCCCAGTACCTTGATCTGGGCAATGGTCAGGTTCTCGGTCACGCTCAGGTGGGGGAACAGCTCGAAGTGCTGGAACACCATGCCGACCTTGCTGCGCATCTTGGGCAGATCGGTGCCGGGTGCGGTCATCGAGACGCCATCGACCAGGATATCGCCCTTCTGCACCGGTTCCAGCGCGTTGACGGTTTTGATCAGGGTGGACTTGCCCGAGCCCGAGGGCCCGCAAACCACGACAACGTCGCCTTTGTTGATGTTGACGGAGCAGTCGGTCAGGACCTGTACGGGCCCGTACCACTTGGAAACATTCTTGATTTCAATCATGGGGATGTTCTAGGGTGTTTAGCGGATGATCGCGATCTTTTTCTGCAACTGCTTGACGAGATACGACAGGCTGAAGCAGATGACGAAATAGAAGACGGCGGCCAGGATGTAGGCCTCGCGGGGGTGGTTCAGATTGGCGCCTGCAATGGAGAAACCATGCAGCATGTCGTTGGCCGTGATGATGTAGACCAGCGAAGTGTCCTGGA
>JAZKDY010000102.1:623-10577 GCA_040387325.1 Pseudomonadota bacterium
TGTCAGCAGGATGGGCAGCATGTTGCGAAAGGCCTGGGGCAGGATGACCAGTTTCATGTTCTGGCCGTAACTCATGCCCATGGCCATGCCGGCATAGACCTGGCCGCGTGGAATCGACTGGATGCCGGCGCGCATGATCTCGCTGAAGTAGGCGGCCTCGAAGGCAATGAAGGTGATAACGGCCGACCACTCTGCGCCTATGGGACGGCCGATCAGCATGGGCACCAGCAGGAAGAACCACAGCAGCACCATCAGCAGTGGCACGGAGCGCATGCCGTTGACGTAGATGGTCGCAGGCACTTCCAGTACCTTGCGTCCGGACAGCCGCATCAGCGCCAGCAAGGTGCCGAAGAAAATGCCGCCCAGTGTGGCCACAGCCGTCAGCGCCAGGCTGAAATACAGGCCGTGCAGCACATAGGAGCGAAAGACCTCAGTGGTGAAGAAGGTGAAATCGAGAGCAGCCATCTCAATGCCCTCCGCCACCGGTGGCAACCACGAAACCGGGTATGCGTACCTTTTTCTCGACCCAGGCCATGATGCGGTTGATGCTGAAGGCCGAAATGATGTAAAGCGCTGTAACGCCCATGTAGATCTCGACACCGCGCGCGGTTTCTTCACCAGCCTGCTGGGCGAAGAATGTCAGTTCGGTGATGGACACGGCGAAGGCCACGGACGAGTTCTTGAAAATATTCATGCTCTCACTGGTCAACGGCGGGACGATGATGCGAAACGCCATCGGCAGCAACACATAACGGTAGGTCTGGAAGGTGGTGAAGCCCATGGCCATGGCGGCATAACGCTGGCCGCGCGGCAGCGCCTGCACACCCGCACGCACCTGTTCGGCAATACGCGCCGAGGTGAAGAAGCCCAGCCCAAAAACCACCAGGGTCAGCTTGGGCACGTCGGCAAAAGACGGTATCAGCGCCGGCACGACGTGGTACCAGAGAAAAATCTGGACCAACAACGGGATGTTGCGAAACAGTTCGACCCATGCATTGGCCAGCCGCACCAGCCAGGGGCTGTTGGGCAGGGTGCGCAAGGTGCCAATCAACGTGCCGATGATCAGGGCCACCAGCAGTGACAGTACCGAGACCTGGATGGTTTCTGTCCACGCGGACAGCAGCCACTGCAGATAGGTCTGGTCCCTGCCGGACGCGAAGCAGCCCTTGACTGCTTCCTTGTCGATGGTGTCCAGGCAAAAGACCTGCCACTCTAGACTCATGGATTCTCCTCGTTGGTTATACGCCTCTGCCCGGCGGACCGGGCAGAGGATCGGGCACTTGGGCCCGGTGGCTTACTTCTTGGCGTTGAAGTCTTCAGCCGGCTTGTCGTTGGGCGCAGCAATCAGGCCCTTGAGCAGCCCGCTCATGGGCAGGTTGACGTTGGTGTTTTTGGGAGGGATGGGAGACATGAACCACTTGGTGTAGAGCTTGTCCAGGTCGCCGCTCTTCATCATGCCGATGATCTGGTCGTCCACCGCCTTCTTGAAGGCGGGGTCGTCCTTGCGGACCATGATGGCGATGGGCTCAACGTTCAGGGTTTCGCCAACGATGGCGTAGTCCTTGGGTGCGCTGGAAGAGGCGATCAGGCCGGCCAGCAGGTTGTCGTCCATCACAAATGCGTCGGCACGGCCGGATTCGAGCAGCAGGAAGCTGTCGCCGTGGTCCTTGCCGTAGACTTCCTTGAAGTCCACGCCAGTGGCGCGTTCGTTTTTACGCAGCAGCGCGACCGAGGTCGTGCCGGTGGTGGTTGCAACGTTCTTGCCATTGAGCTGGGCGATCGAGGTGATGCCCGACTTGACCTTGACGGCGGTACGCACTTCGGTCACGTAGGTGGTGACGGCGAAGGCTACATCCTTTTGGCGCCCGACGTTGTTGGTGGTGGAGCCGCATTCAATGTCCACGGTGCCGTTTTGCACCAGGGGGATGCGGTTGGCAGAGGTCACGGGGGTGTATTCGATCTTGGCGGCAGGCGCCAGGGCCTTCAGCACACGTTCGCACAATTCGACGTGGTAACCGGCAAACTTGCCGTCACCCACGGTGTAAGACAGGGGGGAAGAGGTTTCGCGTACGCCCATCACAACCTTGCCACTGGCCTTGACCTTGGCCAGAGTGTCTGTGCTTTGCGCCATCGCGCCTGCGGGTAGCAAAGTTGCAGCAACAGTCGCCGCGGCAATGGCAAACAGATGTTTTTTCATGTCATTTCCTAATAAATGAGTCTTCGGTTGATGTTGAATCGATAGCGGAAACCGCGTTGCATTAACGCGTCCGAAACCAACCCGCTGATATTAGTCCCTTGTAGGCCCGTCGCACTATGGGTTTACACGGGGACTTCATGCAAAATCCGCATGCTCCAATACCGGGCGGGGTTTCAGGACGCCATGCAGGTACGTCGCAATTTCTGTGCCCACTGCGTCGCGCAAGCGACTGAAATCAGCCCGACCGGGCAGTAGGCTTGCCGGGACTTTTGTCTCAAGGAGTTTCGGTGCGCGCCCATTACACGTTCTGGCCCAAGCGGCTACCCCATTCCATCACCCCACCTGCAACCTCGTTGTGGGACAACCTTGAAACCAGCGCCCGGCGTTACCCCGACAAGGCCGCCCTGGTGTTCTTCGGCACGGTGTTGACCTATGCCGATTTGCTACAAAAAGCAGAGCGACTTGCCCAATGTCTGCGGGGGCTAGGGGTAGAAAAGGGTGACAGGGTTTCGCTGTGCATGCAGAACTGCCCGCAACTGGTCATTGCCCACTTTGCGATCCTGCGGGCCAACGCCGTGGTGGTGCCGGTCAACCCGATGAACCGCGCCGAAGAGCTCAAGCACTACATCACCGACCCGGATGCGCGCGTCGCCATCACCACCGCCGACCTCGCGGCCGAATGGGTGCGCGCCAGCGACGCGCTGGATACCAAGGACCGCCTGGCCCACCTGATCACCACGCAGTTTGCCGACGCCTTTGACTCCGACGTGGTGGGGGATGACGCACCACCCGCTGCCTGGAGCCAATGGCTGCTGGGCCGCCACCCGACACCGGTGCTGCAGGGCGGCCAGGTGCTGGAGTGGAACGATGCAATGGCCGCTGGTGGCGAACTGCCCGCGCTATCGGTAGGCCCCGCCGACCTGGCGATACTGCCCTATACCAGCGGCACCACCGGTCTGCCCAAGGGCTGTATGCACCCGCACAGCAGCATCATGCACAACGCGGTGGCCAGCGGCCTGTGGGGCAATGGATCGGCGGAGAACGTAGTGCTGGTGGTGGTGCCCATGTTCCATATCACCGGCATGGTCAGCATCATGCACAGCAGTATCCGCGGCGGGGCCACGCTGGTGGTGATGCCGCGCTGGGACCGTGATCTGGCCGGGCGCCTGATCTCGCGCTGGAAGGTCACGCACTGGACCAATATCCCCACCATGGTGATTGACCTGTTGGGCAGCCCCCATTTCGCCAGTTATGACCTGTCCAGCCTGGTCTATATCGGCGGTGGCGGTGCCGCCATGCCCCAGGCTGTGGCCCAGCGCCTGCTGGAGCAGTTTGGCCTGCGGTATATCGAAGGCTACGGCCTGACCGAGACCGCGGCCCCCAGCCACAGCAACCCGCCCGATGCGCCCAAGCAACAGTGCCTGGGCATTCCTTTCATGGGCACCGACGCGCGGGTGATAGACCCCGACACCCTGCAGGAGATGCCGGTGGGCGAGGCTGGCGAAATCATCATGCACGGCCCCGAAGTCTTCAACGGTTACTGGAAACGGCCGGACGCCACGGCTGCCGCCTTTATCGAGATGGACGGCAAACGTTTCTTCCGCTCCGGTGACCTGGGTCGGGTGGATGAAGACGGCTACTTCTTCCTGACCGACCGGCTCAAACGCATGATCAATGCATCGGGCTTCAAGGTCTGGCCGGCCGAAGTGGAGGCGCTGATGTACCGCCACCCCGCTATACAAGAGGCATGCGTCATCTCCACACCCGACAGCTACCGTGGCGAATCCGTCAAGGCGGTGGTGGTGCTTCGCTCCACGCACAAAGACCTTGTAACCGAGCAGGGCATCGTGGACTGGTGCCGTGAGAACATGGCGGTCTACAAAGTGCCGCGCGTGGTGCAATTCGTCGATGCACTGCCCAAAAGCGGTGCGGGTAAAGTGATGTGGCGCACACTGCAAGAAGCAGAAGGGAAATAACCCCCACGCTTGTCGCTTTGCGTACTACGCTGCCCCCCGAGGGGGCCTTCGCACCTTGGGGCGGCCCAGCGGTGCTCAATTCTAGGAGACGCCCATGTTTGAAACCGCCATCGCCGGCAGCCTGCCCAAACCCTCGTGGTTGTCCGAGACCGAAAAACTGTGGCCCCAGTGGAAGCTGGTCGGCCCCGATCTGCAACAGGCCAAGGCCGATGCCACGCTCCTGTGGATCAAGGCGCAGGAAGATGCAGGCCTGGACATCGTGGGTGACGGTGAACAGAGCCGCCAGCACTTTGTGCACGGCTTTCTGGAGCAGGTGGAGGGCATTGACTTTGAGCACAAGGTCACGATGGGCATACGCAACAATCGCTACGACGCCCAGGTGCCCCAGGTCATTGCCGAGCTGCGCCTGAAGGGCCGTGTCCATGCCTTCGAAGCACAACTCGCCCGCGCCCACACCAAGAAAAAGTTGAAATTCACGCTGCCTGGCCCGCTGACGATTGTGGATACCGTGGCCGACCGCTTTTATGGCGACAAACGCAAGATGGCGTTCGCCTTTGCCGAGCTGCTGAACCAGGAGGCGCTGGCACTACAGGCCGATGGCGTGGACATCATCCAGTTTGATGAGCCTGCATTTAATGTCTATATGAAGGACGCAGCCGAATGGGGCGTCAAGGCGCTGGAGATCGCCGCGCGCGGTCTGACCTGCACCACCGCCGTCCACATTTGTTATGGCTACGGCATCAAGGCCAATAACGACTGGAAGGAAACCCTGGGCCAGGAATGGCGCCAATACGCCGATATCTTTCCCGCACTGGCGGCCAGCAGCATCAAGCAAGTGAGCCTGGAGTGTTACCACTCCCATGTGCCGCCCGACCTGATGGCGTTGCTGAAGGACAAGGACGTGATGGTCGGCGTCATCGACGTGGCCAGTGATGTGATCGAGACACCCGAGCAGGTGGCCGACACCATTGGCGTGGCGCTGCAACACCTGCCGCGCAACCGAATCTTCCCCTGTACAAACTGCGGTCTGGCACCCATGAGCCGCGAAGTTGCCGTCAAGAAATTGCAAGCTTTGGCACAGGGCGCAGCCTTGGCACGCCAGCGTTATGGTCAATCGGGAGCCGGTGCTTGATGGCTTCGGGTAAACAACTGCCTTTAGGCTCGGCAAAAGACCTGGGCTTTTGCCCGCAGCGTGTGCGCCATCTGGTGGAGACCCTGCAGGCAGAGGTGGCCAAGGCCCGCCTGCCCGGTGCCGTGGCCCTGATCGCCCGCCGCGGCCAGGTGTTGCTGCACCAGAACGTCGGCCAGCAGGATCCCGCCACGGGTGTGCCCATGGAGCTGGACTCGATCTTCCGCATCTATTCCATGACCAAGCCCATCGTCTCGGTGGCGGTGATGCAGCTGATGGAACGCGGGCAACTGCTGCTGAGCGACCCGTTCGCCAAATACCTGCCGGAGTTTGCCGACATCCAGGTCAGCACCTTGGTGGGCGGCCAGACCGTGCAGCAACGCCCGCAAACCGAGCCCACCGTGCAAGACCTGCTGCGCCACACCGCAGGCCTGACCTACGAGATTCTGGGTAACGAACCCATACAGCGCCAATACGCCCAGGCCCGCCTGGCCTCGCGCACACGCAGCAACCGCGAATTTTCCAAAGCCCTGGCGGCGCTGCCGCTGATGTTCGAACCCGGCACGGTCTGGGAATACAGCCGTGCAACCGATTTGCTAGGCGCGTTGGTCGAAGTGGTCAGCGGCCAGACGCTCGGCGCCTTTCTGCAAGACAACATCCTGGGCCCGCTGGGCATGGTGGACACCAGTTTTGTGGTTCCGCCGGACAAACACCACCGCATCGCCGAGCCTTTTGCGGTAGATCCGGACGGCGGCATCGCCCCGCGCCTGATCGATCTGCGCCAGAACGCCGCGCTGGAGGCCGGTGGCGCCGGCCTGGCTTCCACATCCGCTGACTACGCCCGTTTTTTGCAGTGCCTGCTCAATGGCGGTGAGCTGGATGGCCAACGAATCCTCAGCACCGCCACCGTGCGTTACATGACGGCCGACCACTTGGGAAGCATTGGTGTGCATCGGGCCGGACGCTCGGGTGAACTGCTGCCACCCGGACACGGGTTTGGACTGGGTTTTGCCGTGCGGCTGGAGGAGGGTATTGCTGCCCAGGCCGGCTCCAAGGGCCTGTACTTCTGGGGTGGCATAGCGGGCACCACTTTTTTTGTGGACCCGGCCAAGGACTTCTTTGCGCTGATGATGCTGCAGGCACCCAACCAGCGGGACTATTACCGGCCCCTGTTCCGCAACATGGTGTATGCGGCCCTGCTGGAGTAGGCTTAAGCCAAATTGGCCTCTAGCCCCCGTCGGATATAACAAACACGCTATTGTTTTAATAGCGAATGAGGGTCAACCCAGATGCGTGTGGCGCCCGGGTTGCAGAGCGGTCTCCATGGCGGCGATACCCTGAAGGATGCCGCAGGCATCCACCGCCTTGTCGCTGTTGCAGCGCTGGCGCAGGGTGCTGAGTTGTAGCTTGAGTTGGGTGAGTTCGCGGATGCGGGTGTCCACATGGGCGATGTGCTGGTCAAACACCGCATTGACCGCACCGCAGTCGTCGCCCGCCGCGTTGGCCAGCTTCAGCAAGGCGTGGATTTCTTCGTGGCTCATGTCCAGCGCGCGGCAGTTGCGGATCAGGCGCAGCCGCTCCAGGTGCTCCGGCCCGTAGACCCGGAAATTGCCCTCGGTGCGCGCAGGCTCGGCCAGCAGACCGGCCTTCTCGTAATAACGCACTGTCTCTACCGTGCATTGCGCGTTGCGCGCCAGTTCACCGATTTTCATAAAGAAATCTCCAGAAACCTCTTGACTCTATAGTAGCTTCAGCTTGTCTAATGGGCTGAACACGTCAACGGAAACCCTATGCCCGCCCAAGAACCCCATCCCCCACATGACACTTGTTGCAGCCACGGCCACGACCTTGTGCAGGGACACACAAAGCCAACGCCTGTGCCGATCACGATGCCAAATCCCGTGGCGCCGAACGGTGCCGTGCAAACCCCTATCCGCATCCTGCAAATGGATTGCCCCACCGAGGAGGGTTTGCTGCGCAAAAAGCTGGGCGGCATGGCAGACGTCTCTGGACTGGAGTTCAACCTGATGCAGCGTGTGCTCACGGTCACCCACGCGCCGCAGGCCCTGGAACCTGTGATGGACGCGATCCGCTCGCTCGGCTTTACACCCGAAGTCACCGACACCAGCGCTGCACCGAAAGAACCAGTACCCGAACCCGCCAAGCCATGGTGGCCTCTGGCCCTGGCGGGCGCCGCTGCTTTGGGGTCGGAAGTTGCCCATTGGCTGGACCTGCCCACAGCGGTCGCCGCTGTGCTGGCATTGGTGGCCGTTTTGACCTGTGGTTTGACGACCTACAAGAAGGGCTGGATCGCCATCCGCAACGGCAACCTCAACATCAACGCACTGATGAGCATTGCCGTGACCGGCGCGCTGTTCTTGGGCCAGTGGCCCGAGGCGGCGATGGTCATGGTGCTGTTCACGATTGCCGAGCTGATTGAGGCCAAGTCGCTGGACCGCGCCCGCAACGCCATCAAAGGGCTGATGCAGCTCACGCCCGAGCGCGCCACGGTGTTGCAAGCGGACGGCGCCTGGACTGATGTGGATGCCAAGCTGGTAGCAGTTGGTGCACGGGTGCGTATCAAGCCTGGCGAGCGCATTGCGCTGGACGGCAGCATCGTCAGCGGGCGCTCGGCCATCAACCAGGCGCCTATCACCGGCGAAAGCCTGCCGGTGGAAAAGGCCGAGGGCGACCCGGTGTTCGCCGGCACCATCAACGAGTCCGGCTCGTTTGAATACACCGTCACCGCCGCTGCGAACAACAGCACGCTGGCCCGCATCATCCATGCGGTGGAAGAAGCCCAGGGCGCACGCGCACCCACGCAGCGGTTTGTCGACCAGTTCGCCAAGGTTTATACGCCGGTGGTGTTTGCCATCGCGCTGGCCATAGCCATCTTGCCGCCCTTGCTGATGGGTGGTGTCTGGTTTGACTGGATCTACAAGGCGCTGGTGTTGTTGGTGATTGCCTGCCCGTGTGCGCTGGTGATCTCCACGCCGGTGACCATCGTCAGCGGTTTGGCCGCAGCGGCGCGACAGGGCATTCTGATCAAAGGCGGCGTGTACCTGGAAGAGGGGCGCAAGCTGAAGTGGCTGGCGCTGGACAAGACCGGCACCATCACCCACGGCAAGCCGGTGCAAACAGATTTTGCGGTGCTGAACGGTGGTGATGCGACGGCGGTGCGCAGCCTGGCCGCCAGCCTGGCCAGCCGCTCCGACCACCCCGTATCACGCGCCGTGGCGCAGGCTGCGCAAGCGGACGGTGTTGCGTTGATAGAGGTGGAAGACTTTGAAGCGCTGGCCGGGCGTGGCACCAAAGGCAGTATCAACGTAACGCTGTACTACCTGGGCAACCACCGCCTGATACATGAGCAGGGCCGCTGTTCCGACGCGCTGGAAGCGCAGTTGTCTGTGCTGGAAAAACAAGGCAAGACCGTCATCCTGCTGGCCGATGAAAAAAATGTGTTGGGTCTGTTCGCCGTGGCCGACACGGTCAAGGACAGCAGCCGCCAGGCCATTGCCGAATTACACGCGCTGGGCATCAAGACCATCATGCTGACGGGCGACAACGCCCACACGGCGGCGGCCATTGCCGCACAGGTGGGCATAGACGAAGCGCGGGGCGACCTGCTGCCCGAAGACAAACTCAAGGCCATTGAGGCCAAGATGGGCGAGGGCGGCGAGCATGGCGAAGGCGGTGCCGTGGGCATGGTGGGTGACGGCATCAATGATGCACCGGCATTGGCGCGCAGTGACATTGGTTTTGCAATGGGCGCCGCCGGCACCGGCACTGCAATAGAAACCGCCGACGTGGCGCTGATGGATGACGATCTTCGCAAGCTGCCGCGCTTTGTGCGCCTGTCACGCCACACCCACGCACTGTTGGTGCAAAACATTGTGCTGGCTTTGGGCATCAAGGCTGTGTTTCTGGTGCTGACTCTGACCGGCGAGGGCACCATGTGGATGGCGGTGTTTGCGGATGTGGGGGCCAGCCTGCTGGTGGTGGGGAATGGACTGCGGTTGCTGCGCGCGCCTGGCCCGAAAGTTTTGCCCTGACGCAGTGGCCGGGCGCGTTTGTTGTTGGCAGCGTGGTGCTGTCGTATCAAGGAGTACACATGGCCAGTCAGGCACAGAGGGTTTTTAAAGAAGAAATGGATTTGGCAAAGAGCCATTTCGCGATGCACGAATGGGCGCAGACCATCCACCATCTGGAGCGCGCCCACATCGTGGGGCAACGCTACTTCTGGGGCCATCTGATGTCGCACCTGTGGATGCTGCGTGTGGCCTGGGTGCGCAAGGACCTGCGCGAAGCGGCAGGGCAGTTCACCCGCATACTGGCGGTTCCCATGGGGTACGTTTTTGGCTGGGTGCCCGTGGGCAACACCGGTGGCGCCAACGTGTCGCCCATCCGGCCCATGCCGATTCCACAGGATCTGCAAGCCAGCTTCACTGGCTACAACCTGCGGCGCCAGATGGTGTACCGGGTGGTGGCGTTTGCCGGGTTTGGTCTGGTCACATGGCTGCTGGCAGGGCGATAGGCCCGGCTGCTACACTTTGGCCGTCATGCGTCGCTGGTTCTTGATCTTCCTCGTGGTTCTCTTGCCGATGCAGCTCAGTTGGGCTGCAGTGGCCAGTTATTGCCAGCATGAAAGCAGC
>JAZKDY010000103.1:0-5225 GCA_040387325.1 Pseudomonadota bacterium
CCGTCACGGTCCTGGTCGAGCGCCGCGTCAAGCACGAGCTGTACGGCAAGATCGTTGCCAAGTCCAGCAAGTACCACGCCCATGACGAAAAGGGCGAGTACCACATGGGCGACATGATTGAAATCACGGAAAGCCGTCCGATTTCCAAGACCAAGAACTGGGTTGCGACCCGCTTGGTGCAAAAGGCCATCGAAGTCTAAAGGGCTTGCCCTCTAGGCCAACAGGCTACCCTTCAACGGCCCACAATCGTGGGCCGTTTGCATTTGTGCAAACCATCCCCAACCCTTACCAACAACACCAGGAGCACACAACCATGATCAAAGTAGGCGACACCCTTCCCGCAACCACCCTGATGGAGTTTTCGGAAGTCGAAGGCGAAGGTTGCAGCATCGGCCCCAACCCCGTGGATGTGGCCAAGGCCACTGCCGGCAAGACCATTGCACTGTTTGCGTTGCCCGGGGCTTTTACACCCACTTGCTCTGCCAAACACGTGCCCGGTTATGTCGAAAATGTGGCAGCTTTTAACGCCGCTGGCGTCGACGAAATCTGGTGCCTCAGCGTCAACGACGCCTTTGTCATGGGTGCCTGGGCGCGTGACCAGAAGACCGCCGGCAAAGTCCGCATGCTGGCCGACGGCAGTGCCGCGTTTGCACAAGCCACCGGCCTGACACTGGACCTGACCAGCAAAGGCATGGGTTTGCGCAGCAACCGCTACTCCATGTTGGTCAAGGATGGCAAGGTTGCGTCGCTGAATATCGAAGGCCCCGGCAAATTTGAAGTGAGCGATGCAGCCACGCTGCTCGCGCAAGCCAAGGCGTAATTCCGAACAAAAGACAAAGCCTCATAACCCCGGACGCCGACATGCTTGGCGTGCCGGGGTTTTCTACTTTTTACAACTCCGCCTTCAGGTAGTGGGCTCCTGCGATCGGGTTGTAGTAGTAGGGAGGGATGTCTTCGAAGCCCAGTTCCTGGTACAGCGCCCGCGCAGCTTCCATGTCGTTGAGCGTGTCCAGCAGGATGCAGTCATAACCCGCAACGCGCGCGGTCTCCAGAATGTTTTCGGCCAGTGTGCGTCCCAACTGCAAACCGCGGTAGGCCGGGCGCACATACAGGCGCTTCATTTCACAGGCATTGGGATAGTCCACCGCATCCAGCGGGCGCATGGCACAACAACCCGCCAGTTCACCATCGACGGTAGCCAGCAACAACCCGCCACGCGGCGCGGCATATTCACCGGGCAGCGTCGCCAGTTCCGTGTTGAAATTCTGGAAGCACAAATCCACGTTCAGTGTGCCAGCGTATTCCACAAAGAGACTGCGTACGGCATCCAGCTCGGATGCAGATTCCGGGACCAGCACCCGAATATGCGCAGGGCTCAGGGGCGCCGGTGCCGTACGTTCCTTCAGCCTGCCCATTGCACCAATCCCGTAACCAAACCTGCACACACCAGGAATACTGCCAATGCCGTTACCCGGGATTTGCCATCGTCACGCGCGCTGGTGTACGGTTCGGCCAGCACCTTGTCACCGTGCCACATGGCTGGCACCAGATTGTCCTTGCGCTTGAAGCGGTAAAACACCATGGCCGCCAGGTGCAGGCTTACAAGTGCATACAAAACATACTGGCCGATTGCATTGTGGTAATACGTGGCCTTGCCCACCCATGTGCCAGAGACCATTTTGGCCAATGGCCCGGCAGTCGCAATTTCGTCGTCGCTGATCAAGCCCGTGGCCACCTGCAACAAGGCAAAACACAACAAGGCCAGCACCGAGAGGGCACCCAGCGGGTTGTGACCGACAGAAGCCGGCGTGTTATGGCCTTGCAGGTAGCGCAGCATGGCCATGGGTCCGACAACAAACACGTTAAACCGCGACCAGCGGCCCCCAATAAAACCCCAGACCAGCCGGAACAGCAGCAGGCTCAACACCGCATACCCCAGACGAAAATGCCACACCATGGCCGCACCGCCAATCTGGCCTGAGACAACCAGTCCGACCAGGCACAGAACCAGGCTCCAGTGGAAAACCCGTGTTGGCAGATCCCAAACTCTGACCTTGTTCACCTTGTATCTCCTCGTGCAGTTTGTGTGGTGCGCGCCGCCCAGTAACAGGACAGCAGGCGAATTTAGCACCCACCGACGAAAGTGCAGTCATACTGGCATGGGTGAATACCCTAGTCGCAACACATAGCCGAAACCGGCCGCGACGCATAGACTCTATTCTCGGTGTCCTCCCGTCAACTCCATTTATTCTAGGCACAACCCATGAAGAAACTTGCTTCCCTCGCACTGGCGTTCTCGATTACCGCTATTGCGCTCCCGGCATCCGCCCAGTTTGCCAAACCCGAAGACGCGATCAAATACCGCCAAGGCGCGCTGTTTGTGATGCAGCAAAACTTCAGCCGCGTCGCAGCCATGGCGGCCGGCAAAGCACCGTTCGATGCCAAGGTCGCGGCCGAAAGTGCTGCCATCGCCGAGTTCACGGGCAAACTGCCATGGGCGGCGTTTGGCGATGGCACGGACAAGGGCCGTGACAACCGTGCGAAACCCGAAATCTGGACCGACAAGGCAAAGTTCAATGGCTACGCCGACAAAATGCAGGTGGAGATGGCCAAATTCAGCGCGGCAGCCAAAACCGGAAGTCTGGACAACATCAAGGCGACAATGGCAGGCGTCGGTGGGACCTGCAAAACCTGCCACGACGCCTTCCGCAAAGACTGAATCTGAAAGCCCCTGACACCATGGACCGCCGTCTCTTCACCACCCGTTCCGCATCGCTGCTCACATTGTTGACGGTCAGCACCTGGCACCAGGCCTACGCCCTGAGCCTAGCCGACCTCAGCAACACCGATGCGACCAAGGGGTTGAAAGAGGCGCTGGAAAAAGGAGCCTTGTCGGCTATTGGCATCCTGGGCGCTGAAAACGGATTTTTGGGCAATGAGCGCGTTCGCATCAACCTGCCCGGCGCCCTGAACGACGCCGCCAACCTGCTGCGTCGTTTTGGCCAGGGCGGGCGTGTGGATGAACTGGTTACCGCCATGAACCGGGGTGCCGAGGCCGCCGTCCCCCAGGCCAAAAGCCTGCTCAGCAATGCGGTGCAAACCATGAGCGTCAACGACGCAAAGGGTATCCTGAGCGGTGGCAATACCGCTGTGACGGACTTCTTTGCCTCCAAAACCCGCCCGGCCCTGGCCGTGACATTCTTGCCGGTCGTCACCCGGGCCACCGAGAAGGTGGGTCTGGTCGACAAATACAACGAGGTGGCAGGCAAGGCCGCAGAGGTGGGGTTGTTGAAAAAAGAAGACGCCAACATCCAGCAATACGTCACAGGCAAAACGCTGGACGGCCTGTTCTTCATGATTTCCGAAGAGGAAAAGAAAATCCGCCAGAACCCGGTCGGCTACGGCAGCGCCATCCTGACCAAGGTGTTCGGCGCGCTGAAGTGAATCGGCACATGTGGCGCTGCGGTGCAGCCCTGGTGCTGGTGGTCACCACAGCGGCCTGCAGCCCGGCTTTGAACTGGCGTGAGGTGCCCCTGCAAGGCCTGGTCGCGTTGTTGCCCTGCAAGCCAGACCATGCCGAGCGCAAGCTGCAACTGGGCGCAGTGGCTGTGACGATGCGCATGTCCGGCTGCGAAGCCGCGGGTGCACTCTACGCCATCAGCCATGTTCAGGTGGCGGACCCGGCGCAGCTGATGGCCACCCGCGATGCATGGCGCCAGGCCAGCTTGGCCGGTATGCAAGCCACCACCGTGTCGATGCCGTCCTCCCAGCCTGCCACGCCCGCCACCGGGAAAGCCAAGACGGCGCTGAACCCGGAAAAGCTGGATGGCAAACGCCCCGATGGCAGCACGGTGCAGGCCCAACTGCTGTGGATGACCCAGGGGCTCGACATTTACCATGTGGCGGTCTATGGCCCCAAGCTGCGCCCAGAGATGACCGAACTGTTGTTTTCTGAGCTAAGCCTGCGCTGAGGCTACTGCCGGGGCACTGCCATCACCGTTGGCAAAGCAGCCATAATCGACTCCAATACCCCCATGAATACCGGCATCCTCATCATCGCCCATGCACCGCTGGCCAGTGCTTTGCGGGAGTGTGTGTTGCATGTGTACCCCGAATCGTCCGGCGGCGTACTGGCGCTGGATGTATTGCCCAATGAAGCCCCCGAAATTACCCGCCTGACAGCCTTGGCCTTGCTGCAACAGCTGGGCGCACCCAACACCCTGGTCTTGACCGATGTGTTTGGTGCCACGCCCTGCAATGTGGCGCAAAAGGTTGTGGACGGTGTGCATTCCAAACTCGTCGCCGGCGTCAACCTGCCGATGCTGTTGCGCACCGTCAACTACCGTCATGAACCGCTGGATATTCTGGTGGCCCGCGCCCTGTCCGGTGGTACCCAGTGCATCATGCAGGTCGCCGTGACCGCGCCCCAAAACCAGACCCGAAAACCGCATGATCAAAACATCAACGACCATCAGCAATAAACTGGGCCTGCATGCCCGCGCGTCGGCCAAACTGACCAAGCTGGCGGGTAGCTTTCCTTGCGAAGTGTGGATCGCCAAAGGCGAACGCCGCGTCAATGCCAAGAGCATCATGGGTGTCATGATGCTGGCCGCCGGGCTTGGCTCCGAGGTCATCATCGACACCGAAGGCGACCGTGAGCAGGAAGCCATGGACGCATTGCTCGCCATGATCGCCGACAAGTTCGGCGAAGGTGAATGAATAGGACCCCCACGCTCCACCGCTGCGCGGGTCGCTGCCCCCCGAGGGGGCTAAATCCGCTTGGGGCGGCCCGGCGCGGATTTGTCGTTACACCACTATGACCTTCGCCATCCACGGCCTCAACGTATCCCGCGGCGTGGCCATTGGCCGGGCCGTGCTGGTGGCGTCCAGCCGTATCGACGTGGCCCACTATTTTGTGCAGGCCCACGAGGTCGAGGCCGAGATTGACCGTGTGCGCAAGGGCCGCAATGCGGTCATTGACGAAATCCACCGCCTGCAGGAAACCATCACGCAGATGGGCCCCAAGGAGGCACCGCACGAACTGGGCGCCCTGCTGGATGTGCACCTGATGCTGCTGCAGGACGATGACCTGGTCGGCGGCGTCAAACACTGGATCACTGAGCGCCTGTACAACGCCGAATGGGCGCTGACTACGCAGTTGGAGATCATTGCGCGCCAGTTCGACGAGATGGAGGACGAGTACCTTCGTGAACGCAAGGCCGACC
>JAZKDY010000103.1:5235-17525 GCA_040387325.1 Pseudomonadota bacterium
CGAGGCTCATGCTGCAGCGAAGGACATTGCCGTGATCGTCGAACGTGTGCTGCGCGCCATGAAGGGCAAGAGTTCACCCGTGGTGTCCCACGCACACCAGCGCGGTGGACGCAAACCTTCGCAACAAGACCTGTTGCTGGACGACACGGTGGACGTGCCGTTGATCCTGATTGCACACGACCTGTCGCCTGCCGACATGCTGCAGTTCAAGCAAAGTGTGTTTGCCGGCTTCATCACCGATGTCGGTGGCAAGACCTCACACACCGCCATCGTGGCCCGCAGCATGGACATCCCCGCCGTGGTGGGCGCGCGTCTTGCCAGCCAGCTGGTGCGCCAGGACGACTGGGTCATCATCGACGGTGATGCGGGCGTTGTCATCGTCGACCCGTCGCCCATCATCCTGGCCGAATACGGCTTCAAACAACGCCAGCGCGAACTGGAGCGCGGCCGCCTGCAGCGCCTGCTGCACACGCCGTCCGTCACGCTGGATGGCGAAAAGGTGGAGCTGCTGGCCAATATTGAAATGCCGGAGGACGCGCTGGTCGCGGTGAAGGCCGGCGCCGTGGGTGTGGGCCTGTTTCGCAGCGAATTTTTGTTCATGGGCCGCCAGGGTCGCCTGCCTGGCGAAGAAGAGCAATACCAGGCCTACAAACGCGCCGTCGAAGGCATGCAGGGCCTGCCGGTGACGATACGCACCGTGGACGTGGGCGCCGACAAACCGCTGGACGACTCCCTGCGCGACGACGCCCACCTGAACCCCGCCCTGGGCCTGCGCGCCATCCGCTGGAGCCTGGCTGACCCGGCCATGTTTATGACACAGCTGCGGGCCATCCTGCGCGCAGCTGCCCACGGCCAGGTGCACCTGCTGGTGCCCATGCTGGCCCACGCACGTGAGATCCGCCAGACCCTGGCCCACCTGGACCAGGCCCGCGCCCAACTGGACAACCGCGGCGTGGCCTATGGCCCGGTCAAACTGGGTGCCATGATCGAAATCCCGGCCGCCGCCCTGAGCTTGCGCCTGTTCCTGAAATACTTCGACTTCCTGTCCATAGGCACGAACGACCTGATCCAGTACACGCTGGCCATCGACCGGGCCGATGAATCGGTAGCCCACCTGTACGACCCGCTGCACCCCGCCGTGCTGCGCCTGGTGGCCGACACCATTGCCGAATGCCGTGCCCAGGGCAAGGGCGTCAGCGTGTGTGGCGAGATGGCCGGTGACGTGGCGTTGACCCGGCTGCTGCTGGGTCTGGGCCTGCGCAGTTTCTCCATGCACCCGGCGCAGATCCTGGCGGTCAAGCAGGAGATTTTGCGCGCCGACACCAGCAAACTCGCCCCCTGGGCGCAGCGCGTGCGCGATGCCGAAGACCCCGCGCTGGAGATGGCGGGCACCTGATAATGCTACTGAATTTATAGCGTAGTAGTCAATAATGGCGGGGGCTAGAGGCTTATTTGTGCATCATGCCTTGGCCCGCGAGCCCAAAACAGCAGCGCCAATGATCATGGCAGCAGCCAGCGCAACCGACGGGCTGGGCGTCTCGTGCCGTACCCACAGCAGGGCCAGTGTGGACAGCAGCGGCGTCAGGAACGACAACACACCAATCTGCCGCGCATCCCCCCGCTTCAGCGCAGCATCCCACAGGTAAAACGCCGCGCCCAAGGGGCCCAGACCCATGGCGGCGATCAGTGCCCAATCGGTGGTGCTCAGTGCCACGGACGGCTCCAGCACCACATGGCACAGCAGCGACAGGATGCCCGACACCAGCCCGAACAACCCAATGGCCGCGCTGGGGAAGGGCGGCACACGCTGCGTCATCAGTGAGTAGCTGGACCATATAAAGGCCGAAGCCAGCGCCGGGATATAGCCCCACGCAAAACCGCTCTGCAGGCCTTCACCGCCACCACCACCGTTGATCCCGCTGCCACCCAGAATTGCCAGTGCCGCGCCGGCAAAGCCCAACAGTGCCGCCCCCACATGCAGCGCGCGCAACCGCATGCCGGGCAGAAACAGCGGCGCCATCAGCACAATGCCCAGCGGCCACAGGTAATTGACCAGATTCGCCTGCACGGGCGGCGCGTGTTGCAGCGCGATGAACAACAAAAAGTGGTAACCAAACAGCCCGTACACACCCAGCGCCAGCGTGCGCGGCGGCACCCAGATGTTGGCAAACTTGCCGCCGGACAGCGGCAGCGCGATCAGGCTGCCCACCAGCAGGCCCACACCCGTCAACAGAAACGGCGGCACATGCCGCAGCAGCACGGCCAGCGGTGCCAGCGAGCCCCACAGGAAGATGGCGCCCAATGCGAACAGGGGTGCGGTGCGGGTGGGGCTCATAGGGGAAGAAGAGTTTGGAAACAATTGCAGGAGGGCATCGCTGGATTCTAGATAGCGTGGGGTAGCATCCCTGCTCCGCGGGCCGCCATGCAGCCCTATCCAATGTCTCAACCAAGCCCCTCCCCGTGACCGACCAAGAATCCGAAAAAATCCAGGAACCCCGTCTGTGGCGCGACGCCGGCTGGACCGCCAGCGTCATCAAGAACGAAGACGACGACGGCTGGGCCGTAGCCATGACAAGGGACGGCGCGGCCGAGCCGGCACTGGTTGGCCCCTGGACCATGGGGCGTGACAAGAAGAACCCCAAGCCGCTGGACGGCGCCGCCTTCAGCACCCTGGTGAAAACGGCCAGCGAATTCGTGCGCCGTAGCGAGCAGCAGTTGCATGCGTCGCTGCACCAGAGCATCGCCGTCACGGTGGGCGAGTCCCGTATCACGGTGAACCTGGACATCGTGCCGGATGAAGAGAACCCCTATGCAACGCTGAGCGCGGTGGACGAAAGTGGTGACGCATTGGCCGAGGTTCGGGTGGCGCCATCCTTCAAGCTGAACCGCAGCAATGCCGTGGCCTGGGCCGAGGGTGGGTTCGCCAAGCCTGCAGCACGGTAAGGCTGGTTCGGCTTATGCCAAATTGGCCCCTAGCCCCCGTGTAATGGACGCTACTCGCTACTAAATCAGTAGCGATCGGGTTTAGGTGGTTGGTGCCGCCAGCGCATGTCCAGCCTGCTGGTCGGCGTGGTAGCTGCTGCGCACCATGGCACCCACAGCAGCGTGTTTGAAGCCCATCTCATACGCCTTGGACTCGAACATCTTGAAGGTGTCGGGGTGGACATACCGCTTCACGGTCAGGTGCGATGTGCTGGGCGCCAGATACTGGCCGATAGTCAACATGTCGATGTTGTGGTCGCGCATGTCCTGCATGACCTGCAGCACTTCTTCGTCCGTTTCGCCCAGGCCGACCATGATGCCGCTCTTGGTGGGTACGCCAGGGTGCAGGGCCTTGAACTTCTTCAGCAGGTTCAGGCTGAACTGGTAGTCCGATCCGGGGCGGGCTTCCTTGTACAGGCGCGGCGCGGTTTCCAGGTTGTGGTTCATCACATCCGGTGGCGCGGCGTTCAGGATGTTCAACGCACGGTCGTCGCGGCCACGGAAGTCGGGCACCAGCACCTCGATTTGCGTGGTGGGCGAGAGCTCGCGGATGCGCTGGATGCAGTCGGCAAAATGTTGTGCTCCGCCGTCGCGCAAATCATCGCGATCCACGCTGGTGATGACCACGTATTTGAGCTTGAGTGCGGCAACGGTCTTGGCCAGGTTCTCGGGTTCGTTGGCGTCCAGCGGGTCGGGGCGGCCATGGCCCACGTCGCAGAACGGGCAGCGGCGTGTGCACTTGTCGCCCATGATCATGAAGGTGGCCGTGCCCTTGCCGAAACATTCGCCGATGTTGGGGCAGCTGGCCTCCTCGCACACCGTGACCAATTTGTTCTGGCGCAGGATGTCCTTGATCTCGTAGAAGCGCGTGGTGGGTGAACCAGCCTTGACGCGGATCCAGTCCGGCTTCTTCAGCACTTCGCCCTGCACGACCTTGACCGGGATGCGCGACAGTTTGGCCGCCGCTTTTTGCTTGGCCAGCGGGTTGTAGTCTGCTTGTGATTGGGCTTCGCGGACGGTCGCGTTGGGGGTGTCTTGGCTCATGGGGCGAGGTAGGTTGTGAGCTTTTGGCCCAGTAGGTCGGCGGCGTCTTGCCAGCCGACTGATACCCCGATTGTAGAAAGGTCTACGGTTTGCAGCCCGGAGTAGCCACAGGGGTTGATACGTGAGAAGGGTTCCAGGTCCATGGCCACGTTCAGCGACACACCATGGTAGGTGCAGTTACGGCTGACCTTGATACCCAAAGCGCCGATTTTGCCCAGGCCGGTGAAGTCGGGCTCGGCACTGGCGTCCTTTTGCGGACGCTGGGGAAGCGGTGCGTGGCCTGCCGGATCGTCCAGCCGCACATAAATCCCCGGCGCCCCGGCCACGCGGTGCCCGGTCACGCCAAAGGTCAGCAGCGTGCGAATAACCGCCTCTTCAATCCGGTACACATACTCCTTGACGAAGTAACCCGCCCGCTTGAGGTCGATCAGCGGATAACCCACCACCTGACCCGGCCCGTGGAAGGTCACCTGTCCGCCGCGGTTGGTCTGCACCACCGGGATATCACCGGGCATAAAGATGTGCTCCGCCTTGCCTGCCAGGCCTTGGGTGAAAACTGGAGGGTGCTCACAAATCCATAGCTGGTCGGGCATATCCGACGGGGGCTGCAGGCTTCTTTTGCTAGTGAAGGCCTGCATTGCGGCATAGGTGGGCTCGTAGTCCACGCGGCCGAGGTGGCGGATGTCTATGGTCACAACACCACTTTGACCATGGGGTGCGTGGATAGGGTGCGGTACAGCTCGTCCAGTTGCTCGCGGCTGGTGGCCATGACCGTGATGGTCACACCAATATATTTGCCGCCCTTGCTCTCGCGCAACTCGATCGTGCTGGCGTCAAAGGCCGGGTCAAACTGGTGGGCGACATGGGTGATGGCCTGCACCAGGCCGTCCACCTTGACGCCCATGACCTTGATCGGGAACAGCGACGGGTAGTCGATCAGCGATTCCTGGCGCGGCGCGGGCGTGGCGTCTGGCTGGGGTGTGGTGTTGTCCGAGGGTGGGAGGCTGGAAGAAGTCATGGTCATGGGGCTAGATGGGGGCGCAGATCAGGCAGACAAGATTGCGGCGTGGGGCAGTTGGTGTTGCTGTGCTTTCGCCGTTTGGTAACCGGCATACAACGCGCGGTACACGGGGCCGGGCAGGCCGTTGCCCACCGGTTGACCGTCCAGAGCGCTTACGGGCAGCACTTCTTTGGTGGCGCTGGATAACAGCAGTTCGTCGGCTGCCAGCACTTCGTCCCGGTGGATGCGGCGCAGTGCGAAGGGGATGCCTTGTTCCTGGCAAATGGACTCGATCAGGCCATAACGAATGCCTTCCAGAACCAGGTTGTCACGCGGGGGCCCCAAAACGGTGCCGTTTTTTACCACCCAGACGTTGCTGGACGCCGCCTCGCTCAGGTAACCGTCCCGAAACATTACGGTCTCCACCGCACCAGCGTCCACACTGATTTGGCGGGCGAACACCGAGCCCAGCAGGCTGGTGCTTTTGATGTGGGCTTTTTGCCAACGGAAGTCGTCGGCGGTCACGCAGGCCACACCCTGGGCGCGATGTTCGGCGGTCGGCTGGACCATGCGGTTGCTCATCGCAAACACCGTGGGCTGGATGTCTTTGGGCATGGCGTGGTCGCGCAGGGCCACGCCGCGGGTGATCTGGATGTACACCATCTGGTTGTTGCTTTCTGCGCTAGCCCCCGTGTAGTCTGCATACTGCGCTATCAAATTTGATACGAGTTCCCGCCATTGGTCGGGTGTCAGCGGGTTGGGCAGGCGCATCTCGTCCAGGCTGCGCGCGAGGCGGTCCAGGTGGTGCGCAAGGCGAAAGGGCTGGCCCGCATAAACCGGGACCACCTCATACACCCCGTCGCCAAAGATGAATCCCCGGTCCATGACGCTGATCTTGGCGTCCGGCAAACGCGTGAATTCACCGTTCAGATAACAGGGCAGGGGCGGCAGGTTGTGCATGGTCAAATTATCGCCGCGTGGGGTGGCGGGGTGGCTGCGTCGGTACGTGAACGTACGTATACGCACCAGGTAGGTGAAATTTTCTGGCCCGCTGCGGGTTTCTACGTATAATCAGGGGCTTTGCTGCAATCGCTGCATGTAACCGCTTGTAAACTGGCTGTAATTTGAGATGTCGACGATGGCGCTTTCACACGGCTCGAACGCAGAGGTGCATGGAGATGAATATGGGGCGGATGAGCCGGACTTCAAGTCGCTGACCAAACAAGAGGCGCAGGCCCTGCGGTTGCGCGATCCGGCGGTTTCGCCCTGGTGGATAGTGGGTTTGCAGTGTGTGGCGGGTTTGGTGGTTGCTTTGATTGCCTGGGGTGTCTCAGGTAAAGCATCCGTCGGTTTGTCGGCAGCATACGGCGCACTTGCGGTGATAATTCCCGCGGCGCTGTTTGCCCGGGGCCTGATGAGTCGGTTTTCGTCCATCAATGCAGGTACGGCAAGTTTTGGCTTCTTTTTGTGGGAAGCGGTCAAATTGGTGGTGGCGCTGGCAATGCTTGCCATGGCGCCTAAGCTGATTGCAGATTTGAGCTGGTTGGCCATGTTGGCCGGCCTGTTTGTGACTTTGAAGATGTATTGGTTGGCGTTGTTGAAGCGCCCCAAGCCTGAACAGATTTAAGAGCTTAAAAGAGTTGAATATGTCCGAAGTAGCGCACGCAGCCCCCACATCCAGTGAATACATTGTTCACCACCTGACGCATTGGCAAAACAAGCCTCAGACGGATATTGTTGATTTCACTGTCTTCAACATCGATTCCCTGTTTTTCTCGATCACCTTGGGCTTGTTGGGCTCCTTCTTTTTGTGGAAGGCTGCCCGCAAGGCAACATCCGGCGTGCCGGGTCGTTTCCAGGCCGCTGTCGAATTCCTGTACGAGATGGTGGATAGCCAAGCCAAGTCCATCGTCCACAACGCCAACAGCCGCAAGCTGGTCGCCCCTTTGGCGCTGACCGTGTTTGTGTGGATTTTCCTGATGAATGCAATGGATCTGTTGCCCCTGGATCTGCTGCCTGCGATCTGGTCCTCGATCTATGGCGCTGCGGGCCACGATCCGCACCACGCCTACCTGCGTGTGGTGCCTAGCGCAGATCTGTCGGTCACTATGGGTCTGTCGGTGTCGGTGTTGTTTATCTGCTTGTTCTACAACATCAAGATCAAAGGCATGGGTGGCTGGGCGCATGAGTTGGTGACTGCTCCCTTTGGTACCAGCAAGAACCCGATTTTTGCGGTCATTCTGGGTGTGGTGAATATCGCGGAACAACTGATTTCCTTTACTGCCAAGACGGTTTCGCACGGTATGCGACTTTTCGGCAACATGTATGCCGGTGAGTTGATATTCATGCTGATCGCCCTGATGGGTGGCTCGTGGGCCTTCTCTGAAGCTCCGGGCGGCAGCATTGCACTGGCGTTGTTGCACGTGGCTGCAGGTTGGTTTTGGGCGGCTTTCCACCTGATCATCATCTTGCTGCAGGCGTTTGTGTTCATGATGTTGACCCTGGTCTACATCGGCCAGTCACACGACGCGCATTGATTTTTCTGAGTTTGTTTCTGGTTTAGTTAGTTTGTTTTTTTCTTTGTTAATTTAGGAGTGAATCATGGAAGTTATTAGTTTTGCTGCTCTGGCTGCTGGTCTGATCATCGGTTTGGGCGCTTTGGGTGCTTGTATCGGTATCGGCATCATGGGTAGCAAGTACCTCGAAGCAGCTGCTCGCCAGCCTGAATTGATGGGCGAACTGCAAACCAAGATGTTCGTGTTGGCTGGTCTGATTGACGCGGCTTTCATTATCGGTACCGGTATTGCCCTGTGGTTCGCGACTGCCAACCCGTTCATTGCTCAAATCGCCCGCGTTATCGCTTCTGCAGCTGCTAAGTAATCCCTGGCTGCAAACCTCGCACTAGGAGACTTACTGTGAACATTAATGGAACACTGGTGGTGCAAGCCATCGTCTTCGCATTGCTTGTGTTGTTCACGATGAAGTTCGTGTGGCCGCCCATCGCGGCTGCACTGGACGAACGTGCTGGCAAGATTGCCGACGGACTGGCTGCGGCTGACAAGGCCAAATCCGAACTGTCGTCTGCCAACAAGCGTGTTGAAGAAGAACTGACCAAGTCGCGTACCGAAACCGCAGCCCGTTTGGCAGATGCCGAACGCCGTGGCCAGGCCATCGTGGAAGAGGCCAAGGCCAAAGCCACCGATGAAGCGAACAAGATCATCGCCGCCGCCAAGGCGGAAGCAGATCAACAGACGATCAAGGCACGTGAGGCACTGCGCGAGCAGGTCGCCGCACTGGCGGTCAAGGGCGCCGAGCAGATTCTCCGCAAGGAAGTCAATGCCAGCGTTCATGCCGACCTGCTGGGTCGCCTGAAGACTGAGCTGTAAGAGGTCACCATGGCTGAACTCGCCACTATTGCCCGGCCGTATGCCGAAGCGCTGTTCAAGGCTTCTGCGTCAGACCTGTCCAAGGCCGCTGCGTGGGTCGATGAACTGGGTGTGATTGCGCAAAACGCGCAGTTGCTGCAGTTTGCCGACAATCCCAAAGTCAGCGTTGACCAGGTTTTTGACCTGATCGCTTCGGTCGCCAAGACGGCATTGCCGGACCAGGCCAAGAACTTCTTGCGCACCGTGATCGAAAACGGTCGCCTGGGTGCTCTGCCGGAAATCGCCCACCAGTTTCGCGCGTTGAAAAATGCGCAAAGTGGTTCATCCGATGCGGTGGTCTACAGCGCGTTTCCGATTGACGGGAGCGCACTGGCTGAGGTGAGCGTGATGCTGGAGAAACGTTTTGGCCGCAAACTCAACACATCTGTTGTGCTGCAGCCCGAGCTGATCGGTGGCATTCGCGTGGTGGTCGGCGACGAGGTGCTCGACACTTCTGTCAAAGCCCGTTTGGAACAAATGAAAGTAGCTCTTACTGCCTGAGGCGCAAGCCCTGGCAGTTGGCCTAATTTAACGAAAGAAGGAAAGAGTCATGCAACTCAATCCAGCAGAAATTTCTGAACTGATCAAGAGCCGTATCGAAGGCTTGGCCGCGACTAGCGATATTCGCAACCAGGGCACTGTGGTCTCCGTGACGGACGGCATTTGCCGCATCCACGGTTTGTCCGACGTGATGCAGGGCGAAATGCTCGAATTCCCGGCCGGCAGCGATGGTTTGCCCACCTACGGTCTGGCCCTGAATCTGGAGCGCGACTCGGTCGGTTCCGTGATCTTGGGTGAATACGAGCACATCTCCGAAGGCGACATCGTCAAGTGCACAGGCCGTATTCTGGAAGTCCCCGTCGGCCCAGAGCTCAAAGGCCGCGTGGTCAATGCGCTGGGTCAGCCTATCGACGGCAAGGGTCCCATCAACGCCAAGATGACCGACGTGATCGAAAAGGTTGCGCCTGGTGTTATCGCCCGTAAATCGGTGGACCAGCCCATGCAAACGGGTCTGAAGTCCATTGACTCCATGGTGCCCGTGGGCCGTGGTCAGCGCGAACTGATCATTGGTGACCGCCAGACCGGTAAGACCGCTGTTGCGATTGACGCCATCATCAACCAAAAGGGTCAGAACATGACCTGCGTTTACGTCGCGATTGGCCAAAAGGCCTCGTCGATCAAGAACGTGGTGCGTTCGCTGGAACAAGCTGGCGCGATGGAGTACACCATCGTCGTGGCTGCTACCGCTTCCGAATCGGCTGCCATGCAGTACGTGTCGGCCTACTCCGGTTGCACCATGGGCGAATACTTCCGCGACCGCGGCGAAGACGCACTGATCGTGTATGACGATCTGTCCAAGCAAGCTGTTGCCTACCGCCAAGTGTCCTTGCTGCTGCGCCGCCCACCAGGCCGCGAAGCCTACCCTGGCGACGTGTTCTATCTCCACAGCCGTCTGCTGGAGCGCGCCGCACGCGTGAACGAAAAGTATGTTGAAGACTTCACCAAGGGTGCAGTGACAGGCAAGACCGGTTCTTTGACCGCTTTGCCCATCATCGAAACCCAAGCGGGTGACGTGTCGGCCTTCGTGCCTACCAACGTGATTTCGATTACTGACGGCCAGATCTTTTTGGAAACCTCGTTGTTCAACGCCGGTATCCGTCCCGCGATCAACGCTGGTATCTCCGTGTCCCGCGTCGGTAGCGCCGCTCAGACCAAGATCATCAAGGGTCAGTCCGGCGGTATCCGTACCGATTTGGCACAGTACCGTGAATTGGCTGCGTTCGCGCAATTCGCGTCTGATCTGGACGAAGCCACCCGCAAGCAGCTGGACCGCGGTGCCCGCGTGACCGAACTGCTGAAGCAAGCCCAGTACAGCCCCCTGCCCATCAGCCTGATGGGTGCTACGCTGTTCTCGGTGAACAAGGGCTTCATGGACGATCTGCCGGTGAACAAGGTTCTGGCCTTCGAACACGGTCTGCACGCCTACCTGAAAGACAAACACGCAGCATTGCTGGCCAAGCTGGAAGCCACCAAGGCGCTGGACAAAGAGGCAGAAGCCGAATTGACTACCGCTACGGCTGCCTTCAAGAAGACGTTTGCCTGATTCGGACTCTGTAACGAGTCTTTAACGAATCAACGCAAAAGGGGCACTTATGGCATCAGGCAAGGAATTACGCACCAAGATCAAATCGGTGGAAAACACCAAGAAGATCACGAAGGCCATGGAAATGATTTCCGTGTCCAAGATGCGCAAGGCGCAAGAGCGCATGCGCGCCGCCCGTCCATACAGCGACAAGATCCGCAACATCGCCAGCAACCTGGGGAAAGCCAACCCAGAGTACGTGCATCCATTCATGAAGACCAACGACGGCAAGTCGGTGGGCTACATCGTGGTGACCACGGACAAGGGTTTGTGCGGCGGTTTGAACACCAACCTGTTCCGTGCGGTGACCTTGAAGTTGCGGGACACACAGTCGGCCGGCCAATCGCCGCTGACCGTGGCGATCGGCAGCAAGGGTCTGGGCTTCTTGGGCCGTATCGGCGCCAAAGTGGTCTCGCACATCACCCACCTGGGCGACAAGCCGCACCTGGACAAGCTCATCGGGCCGGTCAAGGTTCTGCTCGACGCCTATGTCAAGGGTGAAGTCAGCGCCGTTTATGTCTGCTACAACAAGTTTGTCAGCACCATGAAGCAGGAGCCCGTTCTGGAGCAATTGTTGCCTTTGTCCGCTGAAAAGATGGCCAAAGAATCCAAGGACAGCGGCGCGGCAACCAGCTGGGATTACATCTACGAACCCGATGCCCAGTCGGTCATCGACGAGTTGCTGGTGCGTTATGCCGAGGCGATGGTGTTCCAGGCGGTTGCCGAGAACATGGCGTCCGAGCATGCTGCACGCATGGTGGCCATGAAGGCCGCTACCGACAACGCAGGCAATGTGATCGCCGAACTGAAACTGGTCTACAACAAGACGCGGCAAGCGGCAATTACGAAAGAACTTTCGGAAATTGTGGCCGGTGCGGCGGCGGTTTAAATGAATTTATTTTTGGAGCAAACGTAATGGCTCAAGCAAATGTGAACGCAGGCGTTCAAGGGAAAATTGTTCAGTGTATTGGCGCTGTGGTTGACGTGGAATTTCCACGCGACAAGATGCCAAAAATCTATGACGCGCTCAAGATGGACGGCTCCGCGCTGACGCTGGAAGTTCAGCAGCAGCTGGGCGACGGCATTGTGCGTACCATTGCCTTGGGCTCTTCCGACGGCCTGCGCCGCGGCATGATCGTCAAGAACACCGCCGACTCCATCCAGGTCCCCGTGGGCAAAGCTACATTGGGCCGCATCATGGACGTGCTGGGTTCGCCCATCGACGAGCGCGGTCCCGTCAGCTCTGAATTGACCATGTCGATTCACCGCAAGGCCCCCGCATACGACGAACTGAGCCCTTCGCAAGAACTGCTGGAAACCGGTATCAAGGTGATTGACCTGGTTTGCCCGTTCGCCAAGGGCGGCAAGGTTGGCCTGTTCGGCGGCGCCGGCGTCGGCAAGACCGTGAACATGATGGAGCTGATCAACAACATCGCCAAGGCCCACTCCGGCCTGTCGGTGTTCGCCGGCGTCGGTGAGCGCACCCGCGAAGGCAACGACTTCTATCACGAGATGGCCGACTCCGGCGTCGTGAACCTCGAGAAGCTCGAGGACTCGAAGGTCGCCATGGTCTACGGCCAGATGAACGAGCCCCCGGGCAACCGCCTGCGCGTGGCCCTGACCGGCCTGACCATCGCCGAGTCGTTCCGCGACGAAGGCCGCGACGTGCTGTTCTTCGTGGACAACATCTACCGCT
>JAZKDY010000104.1:0-21845 GCA_040387325.1 Pseudomonadota bacterium
CCCGGACGTTGTTTGACGGGCTCCAGGCCTTTGAGGACCCGGATGGAACCTTCGGAGTATTCGGGGGTAGCTTTGACGGACATAGGGCGGTGATTGTAATCGCCACACCCTAACACAGCTGTATGCAAATACAGCCAGCAGGGAAAACGGCTTTGTGTTAATCGCAGCACCGCCCCACCGGATTGGCGACAATCCGGCAATGCACCACGCCCCCAAACCGCTTTCCACCGCCCAGGTCCTGGCCTGTGGCGCCATCATCGTCACGCTGTCCATGGGTATACGCCACGGTTTTGGCCTGTGGCTGCAGCCCATCACCACCGCCCAGGGCTGGACCCGGGAGACCTTTGCCTTTGCCATCGCAATCCAGAACCTGGCCTGGGGCATTTCCGGAATTTTTGCCGGCATGGCGGCTGACCGTTTTGGGGCTTTCCGGGTCATTATTGTGGGATCACTGCTATACGCGCTGGGACTGGTGGGCATGGCTTATGCCAATACTCCGCTGCTGTTTTCGCTTAGCACGGGTGTGTTGATCGGCATGGCGCAGGCCGGTACCACCTATGCGGTGATCTATGGCGTGATCGGCCGCAATGTGAGTGCCGACAAACGTTCCTGGGCCATGGGTGTGGCGGCGGCGGCGGGCTCGTTTGGGCAATTTTTGATGGTGCCGACCGAGGGCTTCCTGATCAGCCACTTCGGCTGGCAAGAGGCACTGGTCATGCTGGGCGTGGCGTCACTGTTGATGATTCCGCTGGCCTGGGGGCTTCGGGAGCCTGCGTTTGGTGGTGCGTCGGCGGCACCCCGCGAGCAAACCATCACCCAGGCGCTGCGCGAGGCCTTCAAATACCCCAGCTTCCAGTTGCTGATGGCGGGTTATTTCGTCTGCGGCTTCCAGGTGGTGTTTATCGGTGTGCACATGCCCAGTTATTTAAAGGACAAGGGCCTGTCGCCCCAGGTGGCCAGTTATGCGCTGGCATTGATCGGCCTGTTTAATGTGTTTGGCACCTACGCCGCCGGCGTGCTGGGCCAGAAGATACAAAAGAAAAACATCCTGGCGTTCATCTACTTCGCCCGCGCCATTGCCATCAGCCTGTTCCTGCTGGCGCCGCTGACACCGGCCAGCGTGTATGTATTTTCCAGCGTGATGGGGCTGCTGTGGCTGTCCACCATTCCACCGACCAATGCCACCGTGGCGCAGATTTTTGGTGTGGCGCATTTGTCCATGCTGGGTGGTTTTGTATTCTTCAGCCACCAGATCGGTTCCTTCTTGGGCGTGTGGCTGGGCGGTTATTTGTATGACAGAACCGGCAGCTACGACATCGTCTGGTACATCGCCATTGCACTGGGCGTAGCGGCCGCGCTGGTCAACCTGCCGGTGAAGGAAGCCGCCATCGTCCGGCCCCTGCCACGGGATGCGGTGACGCCATGACGTTGCGCAGGAGTCTGGCCATCTGGGGACTGGCCTTGGCAGCCTTGGCCGGGGTATTTGCGCTGTACACCCGGCCGGACTTCATGGTGCAGATGGCCAACCAGGTGTGGGCCTGCTTTTGAACCCGTCGCCCTGGATTGTTCGCTGGTCGCATCTGCTGGCGCCTGGCGCTACGGTGCTGGACGTGGCCTGTGGGCCAGGCCGGCATCTGGCCTGGTTTGCCGGGCGCGACCACACGGTCACGGGGGTTGACCAGGATATCGAACTGGCCCGCCAGCAGGTGCCCAGCGCCGAGCTGGTGTGCGCCGACATCGAAATCGGCCCTTGGCCTCTACGGACAGCCGATGGGCAATTACGGACATTCGGCGCGGTAGTGGTCACCAACTACCTGTGGCGCCCGCTGCTGGACACCATTGCGGGCAGCGTGGCGCCTGGGGGCATACTGCTGTATGAAACCTTCGCCGCGGGTAACGAGACGTTTGGACGCCCCAGCCGGCCCGATTTTCTGCTGCAACCCGGCGAGCTGCTGCGCACCTGCGCCGCGATGGACGTGGTGGCGTACGAGCAAGGTTACCTGCCCGATCCACCGCGAATGGTGCAGCGCATAGCAGCACTGAAGCCCGCTGCTAACGGGGCCAAGTCACCAGAATCGAAGCGCATTGCACTCTAGGTAAAATAGTTGATTACAGTACAAATGACCGACATGAACCCAACCCAAGGCCCCCTCACCGGCAGCATCGTCGCCCTGATCACGCCCATGCAGGAAGACGGCTCCGTAGACTATCCGGCGCTGCGCAAACTGATCGACTGGCACATCGCCGAAGGCACAGATTGCATAGGCGTGGTGGGTACTACCGGTGAATCCCCCACGGTCAATGTTGAAGAACACTGCGAGATCATCCGTGTATCGGTCGAGCAAGCCGCCAAACGTGTGCCCATCATGGCCGGCTGCGGTGCAAACTCCACCGCAGAGGCCATCGAACTGGCGCGTTTTGCCAAGAAGGTCGGCGCCGATTCGCAGTTGCAGGTGGTGCCCTACTACAACAAGCCCACGCAAGAAGGCCAGTACCTGCACTTCAAGGCGATTGCCGAAGCCACCGGCGACCTGCCCGTCATCCTGTACAACGTGCCCGGCCGCTCCGTGGCCGATATGGCCCACGACACGGTCATGCGCCTGGCCCAAGTGCCTGGCATCGTCGGTATCAAGGAAGCCACTGGCAATATCGAACGGGCGCAGTGGCTGATCAAGGAAGCGCCCAAGGGTTTTGCCATTTATTCTGGGGATGATCCGACGGCTGTGGCCTTGATGTTGTGCGGTGGCCATGGCAATGTCAGCGTCACCGCAAACATCGCGCCACGCCTGATGCACGAGCTGTGCGTGGCTGCCATTGCAGGTAACGTACAGCGTGCTATGGAGATCCAATTCCAGCTCTTGCCCTTGCACAAAACTCTTTTCGTAGAATCCAACCCGATTCCCGTTAAATGGGCTGCCGCCCGTATGGGCCTGTGCACAGACGCTTTGCGCCTGCCGCTGACCCCGTTGACACAAGCCAATCAGCCGGCACTGGAGCGTGTGATGCGCGCCACCGGTCTGATTTAAGTTCCTGTTCCATTTCAAGGATTTCCGTGAACCCTTTTTTCAAATTGACGCTTGTCAGCGTGGCGATATCACTATCGGCCTGCACCGTATTAGATTCCGATAAGGTGGACTACCGCAGTGCAAGCTCCGGAGTAAAAGCGCCCTCACTGGAAGTTCCTCCCGATCTCACCCAGCTGTCCAAGGACACGCACTACGCCGTGGTGGGCGGCACCGTATCGGCTTCTGCCTTTAAAGCGGGCCAGCCTGCTGCTGTGGTTGCAAGCACACCAACCGTTGCTGCGGTTGCCATGGGAGACGTACGCATCGAGCGCGCTGGCAACCAGCGCTGGCTGGTGGTGAACCGCCCTGCAGACAAGTTGTGGGAGCCGGTGAAAGAGTTCTGGCAAGACAACGGTTTCCTGTTGGCCATGGACCAGAACACGCTGGGCATCATGGAAACCGACTGGGCCGAGAATCGGGCCAAGATTCCACAGGATTTCATCCGTTCCTCTTTGGGCAAACTGTTTGATTCACTGTATTCCACCGCCGAACGCGACAAGTTTCGCACCCGCCTGGAGCGCAACGCCAATGGCGAGACCGAAATTTTCATCAGCCACCGCGGCATGATTGAAACGGTTACCACAACGTCTGCCAAGGAGTCTGGCGGCACCATGTGGCAACCCCGCGCGGTGGATCCGGAACTGGAAGCCGAATTCCTGCGCCGCCTGATGGTCAAACTGGGTGTAGCCGAGGCGCAAGCCAAGACGCTGGTGGCAAGCCCCACCATCACCAGGAAGAGCATCGCATCGGTGTCTTCCGAAAATGGCCAGCCGGCGGTTCGGATCGAAGAAGGATTTGACAGCGCCTGGCGCCGTGTCGGCCTGGCGTTGGACCGCACAGGCTTCACCGTGGAAGACCGCGACCGCAAGCAGGGTATCTACTTTGTGCGCTACGTGCCCTTGAATGCCGACAACACGGAGCCTGGTTTCTTCAGCAAGCTGTTCAGCAGCGACAAGAGCAAAGATGCAGCCAAGTTCCAGATCGCTGTGCGCAGTGCGGCCAATGTGACCACGGTGTCCGTGCTTGACGCCAAAGGTGCCCCAGAAACATCGATCAGTGCGCAACGCATCGTCAAAGTGATCGCGGACGACATCAAGTAAACGATACTGCGGGCCACATCCTGAGGGGCGAATAGCCCTTGCAGGGTGCTGCAGGCGAAAAAAAAGCCACCGAAAGGTGGCTTTTTGCTGGGCGCTAGATTTAGGTCTTTGCTGGCTCGGAAGCAGCAGCAGATGCTGGTGCAGCAGGAGCGGAAGCGTCAGCAGCAGGAGCGGAAGCAGCAGGTGCTGGTGCAGCGGCAGGAGCGGGAGCAACAACCACGGGAGCTGGAGTTTCAGCAGGCTTGCTGCAAGCGGCCAAGGCAGCGGCAGCGATAACGGCTGCCAAGACGAGTGATTTGTTCATTTTAAAAACTAGAGTGAGTTAACGAAACAATTTTCGGAAATTGTCAAAGCAGCGCGCCGCCCAGACTCAGACAAAAAGCATTCGATCTCTTTTTGCCTAACGCGAGAGTATACAGGAACAGACAATCAACCCTCGGGAAAACCCTCTAACGCGTCGCTATAAACCCAGTGTGCTGGCAGGGAAACCGGGTGAACTTTGGCGACGGCATTCGTCCAACTCTTCCTTCAACAGGACACGCCGGCGCGGTTCCAGATTCGCAACCCCGGTGCTGCGCACCAAATCGAGGCGCTGCATCGCCCATTGCGCGCTCCACAATGCACTGGGCATTTCACTGGCGTCCATGGTCTTGCACACCCGGCATTCGATGATATGGTCCCAGGTCTTGCGCCAGGTCACGAAGCGGGGCTGGTAGCGGACAACCGAGTCGTAGCTGCGCGCCAGCAACAACAATTGGCGACCGCTGCCCGCCCAAGCCTGCAGGGATTCGGAAACAGCCCGCTCGCCCAGGGGCCAATCTTCGAAATTGGCATCACTCCAGACCATGGCCGGCCAGTCCTCTTGGGCCGCACGTGCCAGCGCATCACGAATGGTCTGCGCGAAGGCCTTGGGGCCGCTGAATGGGCCTTTCAATCCATCGTCATCGCCATTGGGTTCAGTGCCCGTCGTCGCCATGGATCCACCCCGCTTCCAACCAGTCTTGCACCAATTCACGGGCCGGTGCACTCAGCCTTTTGACGCTAATTGCGGTTAAACCCCGCTCATCCGCCAGCAAACGCATTAACTCTGCGTCCCGTCCGGAGGCTAAAAAGCTCTCACCATTGATAAATACGTGCCTGGTGTCGTAGGCCATGCGGGTGCGCCGGTCCAGGGCCAGCCCAGCCGGGATTGCATCAGCATCTCCGCCGTCGAAACTGACATGCCCCTTGGGTTCGGTCAAATACTCGCCCAAAACACGCTGCAAGGCAAGCGGGTCGCGCAGTGCGTCTTCCAAGGCCTTGCGGGCAAACGCAACCAGGGTGTCGGGAATCTCGCCGCAGTGCGCCAGCGCCGCCTGCTTGGGATCTGCATACAAGCCCTCGCCCACGGCATCGGCCGCATCCTCGGCCAGGCGCTGCAGTAACTCACCGGCCAGCTCTGACCTGCTCGGCGCTCTAAAGCCTATGGAGTACGTCATGCACTCCCCCACCGCAACGCCATCATGCGCATAACGGGGCGGAAGATACAGCATGTCACCGGGATCGAGCACGAATTCCATTTCAGGCTCAAAGTGCGCCAGAATCTTGAGTGGCATGTCGGGCTGCAAACTCAAGTCCTTTTGTCGCCCGATGCGCCAGCGTCGCTGACCGTGGGCCTGCAGCAAGAATACGTCGTAACTGTCGAAGTGCGGGCCTACACCGCCGCCGTCGGTCGCATAACTGATCATCACGTCATCCAGCCGCGCATCCGGCACAAAACGGAACTGGTTCATCAGCGCATGGATCCGTTCATCGAGCAAATCCACACCCTGCACCAGCAGTGTCCAGCCGGGTTGTTTGAAGGGCGGCAACGCCTTGCGACCGAACGGCCCATGTTTGAAACGCCAGGGCTGCTTGCCACCGGCGCTGGCCTGCACCACCAGGCGCGACTGCACCTCCTCCTGGGCCGCCAGGTCGAGCAAATCGGCGCGGTCCAGCGGGGCTATGAAACCCGGAATCGCTTGCCGGATGACCAATGGCTTTTTCTGCCAATGGCGTTGCATAAAGGTCTTGGGGGCGAGCCCGCCCAGGAGTTGCAGGGGTTCATCGATGTTCATGGGACAATTCTGCCTTATGGAAATCACACCACTATGCGTCGTTGCCCTCACCTGGACGCTGAAAGACACTTTGGGCGAAGAACTGGACGTTTTGGACGAGCCAGTGGAGTTTTTGGTTGGCGGCAAAGACCTGCTGCCCGTCATTGAAACCGCTCTGCAAGGTTACACCGCAGGTGCCAGCGTGCAGTTGCAGATTGAACCCGAACAGGCTTTTGGCGACTTCAACGACCAATTGCTGTTTCTGGAACCCCGCCACCTGTTTCCCGCGGATCTGCAGGAAGGCTTGACGATGGAAGGCAGCGCCCTGCCCGAAGGCTGCCATCCCGAAGCCCCCAAGGACGCCCTGTACACCATCACCGACATCTACCCGGACCACGTGGTACTGGACGGCAACCACCCTTTGGCGGGTATCGCCATTCGCATCAGCATGAAGGTGGAAGCGGTGCGCGACGCAACCGAAGAGGAAATTGGGCGCGGCAGCTGTGGCACCGGCTTTTTCAGTCTGCAGGTGGCGCATGCAGAAGACAACAATGACGACCCCTCAGACCACACGCTGCACTAAAGTCTCTTAAGACAAATCAGCCGGTAGCCCCCGCCAGCATTGAATGTATCGCTATCGATTAAATAGCGACACTCAAAAACTTCAATGCTTGCCGGTGGAGCCGTAGCCGCCCGCGCCGCGCTCTGAGGCTTCAAAGTCCGACACGATATTGAACTGCGCCTGCAACACGGGCACGATGACCAGTTGCGCAATGCGCTCCATGGGCTCTATCGTGAAAGCCACATCGCTACGGTTCCAGGCGCTGACCATCAGTTGGCCCTGGTAGTCGCTATCAATCAAACCCACCAAATTGCCCAGCACGATGCCATGTTTATGGCCCAAGCCCGAGCGCGGCAGGATCAGCGCGGCATACGCCGGGTCTTGCAGGTAAATCGCCATGCCAGTTGGCACCAGTTGCCAGGCGTTGGGTGCCAGCGTCAGCGGCTCGGTCAGGCAGGCCCGCAAGTCCAGGCCCGCGCTGCCCGGTGTGGCGTAGGTTGGCATCTGCTCATGCAGGCGGGCATCGAGAATTTTGACGTCAATCTTCATGGATGGATCAGTGTTGGGTTACGGAGGGAATGCGACTGGCAATCTCGGCAACGAGTTGCCGCGCCAGTGCAAGTTTGTTGTTGTGTGGCAGCTCCCGCGAGCCATGGGCATCCACCAGCAGCAGGGCATTGTCGTCCTTGCCAAAAGTGGCCGGACCAATATTGCCGACCAAAAGAGGCACATTTTTGCGGATACGTTTTGCCGTGGCATGTGCCAGCAAATCATGGCTTTCGGCGGCAAAGCCCACGCAGTAGAGTGCGCCACTTTGCGCGCGTGCCGACTGCGCCACCGTGGCCAGAATGTCGGCGTTTTCAACAAATGCCAACGTGGGTGTTTGCCCGGAGCCGTCTTTCTTGATCTTGTGGTCGGATGCCTGCGCTGGCCGCCAGTCCGCTACCGCTGCGGTGGCTACGAATATGCTGGCGCTCTGCGCAGCCGGCACGCAGGCTGCCAGCATGTCGGACGCGGACTGTACGTCGATGCGGCGCACACCACGCGGTGTGGGCAGCGACACCGGGCCCGCGACCAACGTGACCTGAGCCCCCGCCTCTTGTGCCGCGCGGGCAATGGCGAAACCCATCTTGCCGCTGGACCGGTTGGTGATGCCACGCACCGGGTCTATGGCCTCAAAAGTCGGGCCGGCGGTGACCAGCACGTGCTGCCCGGCCAGGGTCTTGGGCTGGAAAAATGCGATGACGTCCTGCAGCAACTCCTGCGGCTCCAGCATGCGGCCATCACCCGTTTCGCCGCAAGCCTGAAAGCCGCTGCCAACACCCAGAATCGTGGCGCCATCGGCTGACAATTGCATCAGATTGCGCTGGGTCGCGGGGTGGGCCCACATCTCGCGGTTCATCGCCGGCGCCACCAGCAGCGGCACCGTGTCGATGGGACGCGCCAGGCACATCAGGCTGAGCAGGTCGTCGGCGGCGCCGTGGAGCAACTTGGCCATGAAATCGGCGCTGCAGGGGGCGATCAAGATGGCGTCGGCTTCGCGGCTGAGGTTGATGTGCGCCATGTTGTTGTCGGGGCGGGTGTCCCACTGGGAGTCGTAAACCGGCCTGTTGGACAACGCCTGCATCGTGACGGGCGTGATGAACTGGGCGGCGGATTCGGTCATCACGATCTGGACCGTTGCGCCTTCCTTGATCAGGGCGCGGCAGAGTTCGGCGGCCTTGTAGCAGGCGATGCCTCCGGTGAGGCCCAGGACGATGTGTTTTCCGGCTAAATCATTCATCGGGGCAATGTAGCAGAGCTGTTCAACATAGGTTTCCAATTTCCGGCTTCCTCACTTTCCCCACTCTCCCCCCGCCCTCTCGCCCCGCCGGGCGAGAGGGGGCCTTAACAGCCATATGTGGCCGCGTCTTCAAAGGGAGCACGTTCAATTTGTGAGAGTCCTACGGCGACCGGTGTTGGCTATTGAGCGAGTACGTCCCACCTTAAAAAACAAGGCCAAATATGGCTGTTAGGCTCCCCCTCGCCCGGCGGGGAGAGGGGGCTGGGGGGAGTGGGGGCCGGAAGTTAAGAAGGAAGTTAAGGGAGTTTGGAGCCCATCCCCACACGTATAATCTCGCTTTACCACCTCCCTGAGCCTCAAAAGCTCCCCCTGACATGACCAAATTTGTCTTCGTCACCGGCGGTGTGGTGTCTTCCCTTGGCAAGGGAATCGCCTCAGCCTCCCTCGCTGCGATACTGGAATCGCGGGGCCTGACAGTCACCCTCATCAAGCTGGACCCCTACCTCAACGTAGACCCCGGCACCATGTCTCCGCTGCAACACGGTGAAGTGTTCGTCACCGACGACGGCGCAGAAACCGATCTGGACCTGGGCCACTACGAGCGTTTCATCGAAACGCGCATGCGCAAGGCCAACAACTTCACCACCGGCCAGATTTACAAAAGCGTGCTCGACAAAGAGCGCCGCGGTGACTACCTGGGTAAGACCGTGCAGGTCATTCCCCATGTCACCAACGAGATCCAGGAGTTTGTCAAACGCGGTGCGCGTTTTGGTGAACCTGATGCCGTGGATGTTGCGATCGTGGAAATTGGCGGCACTGTGGGCGACATCGAGTCCCTGCCCTTCCTGGAAGCCGTGCGCCAGATGAGCCTGAAGCTCGGGCCCAACAACAGCGCCTTTGTCCATCTGAGTTATGTGCCCTGGATAGCAGCTGCGGGTGAACTGAAGACCAAACCCACCCAACACACGGCCAAACAATTGCGCGAAATCGGTATCCAGGCCGATGCGTTGCTGTGCCGTGCAGACCGCCCCATCCCCCACGAAGAGCGTTCCAAGATTTCGCTGTTCTCCAACGTGCCCGAATGGGGCGTCATCTCCATGTGGGATGTTGACACCATCTACAAGGTGCCACGCATGCTGCACGAGCAAGGGCTGGACGGCCTGATCTGCGACAAGCTGCGCCTGAACACGCCACCGGCGAATCTCAAGCGCTGGGACGATCTGGTCTACGAGGTCGAGCACCCGAAACACACGGTGAAGATCGCCATGGTCGGCAAATACGTGGATCTGTCGGACAGCTACAAGTCGCTCAACGAAGCGCTGCGCCACGCCGGCATGAGAAACCACGCCAAGGCGCAGATCGAGTACATCGATTCGGAAACCATCGAGCCCGGCAACGTCGCCCGTCTGGCCAAATTCGATGCGGTACTGGTGCCCGGCGGCTTTGGCAAACGCGGCATCGAAGGCAAGATTTGCGCGGCCCGGTTTGCCCGCGAAAACAAGGTGCCTTACCTGGGCATCTGCCTGGGGATGCAAGTGGCCACTATTGAGTTTGCCCGCCATGTGGCTGGCCTGAAGGACGCCAACAGCACCGAGTTCGAACCCGATTGCCCTCACCCCGTCATCGCGCTGATCACCGAATGGAAAGACGCCGACGGCACGATCAAGACCCGCAACAAAAACTCCGACCTGGGTGGCACCATGCGCCTGGGCGCGCAAAGTTCCGACGTGGCCAAGGACACGCTGGCCCACGCAATTTATGGCGACGTGGTCACCGAACGCCACCGCCACCGCTACGAGGCCAATGTCAATTATCTGGACGGACTGCGCAAGGCAGGTCTGGTGATTTCTGCCCTGACCCAACGTGAGCAGTTGACCGAGATGGTCGAGCTGCCCAAGGACACCCACCCCTGGTACATCGGCGTACAGTTCCACCCCGAGTTCAAGTCCACACCCTGGAACGGCCACCCGCTGTTCAACGCCTTCATCAAGGCCGCGCTGGACCACCAGACTGCGGGCAAGAATCTGAAGGCGGTTGCGTAATGAAGCTTTGCGGATTTGACATTGGACTAGAGCATCGCTTTTTCCTCATTGCCGGCCCATGCGTCATTGAGTCCGAGCAATTGCAGATGGATACCGCCGGCACGCTGAAGGAAATCACTTCTGCGCTGGGCATCCCCTTCATCTTCAAAAGCAGTTTCGACAAGGCCAATCGCTCCAGCGGCAACACCTTCCGTGGCCCTGGCATCGACAAGGGTCTGGAGATTCTGGCCAAGGTCAAGCGCGAACTGAATGTGCCGGTGTTGACCGACATCCATGATGAATCGCAAATCGCCCAAGTCGCATCCGTCATCGACGTATTGCAAACGCCCGCCTTCCTGTGCCGCCAGACCGATTTCATCCGCGCAGTGGCCCAATCCGGCAAACCGGTGAATATCAAGAAGGGCCAGTTTTTGGCACCCGGCGACATGAAAAATGTCATCGACAAGGCGCGTGCGGCGGCCCGTGAGAAGGGGCTGAATGAAGACAACTTCATGGCCTGCGAACGCGGTGCCAGCTTTGGCTACAACAACCTGGTCAGCGACATGCGCTCGCTGGCCATCATGCGCGAAACCATGGCGCCGGTGGTGTTTGACGCCACGCACTCGGTGCAGTTGCCCGGCGGGCAGGGCACCAGCAGTGGTGGTCAGCGCGAAATGGTGCCGGTGCTGGCCCGCGCTGCGGTGGCGGTTGGCGTGGCTGGCCTGTTCATGGAAACCCACCCCGACCCGGCCAAAGCATTGAGTGACGGCCCCAATGCCGTCCCCCTGAAACATATGAAGGCGCTGCTGGAAACCCTGGTCGCACTGGACCATGTGACCAAAAAGAATGGCTTTCTGGAGAACCATTTCTCCGCCTGATCAGAATGGTTACCAGCGGACAACAATCGGTAGAGCCGTCACCCCCAGGTCACCAAGCCATGCAAAAATCGAGAGCTACCCCGTTCGTTAACTTAGGAAAATAAGCATGAGTGCAATTGTTGATATCGTAGGCCGCGAGATTCTGGATTCGCGCGGCAACCCCACTGTCGAATGCGACGTGTTGCTGGAGTCCGGCACCATGGGCCGTGCGGCTGTGCCGTCGGGCGCCTCCACCGGTTCACGCGAAGCCATCGAGCTGCGCGACGGCGACAAGAAGCGTTACCTGGGCAAGGGCGTGCTCAAGGCCGTGGAACATATCAACACCGAAATCTCCGAAGCCGTGCTGGGCCTGGATGCTTCCGAACAAGCCTTCCTGGACAAGACCCTGATCGACCTGGACGGCACTGACAACAAGAGCCGCCTGGGCGCCAACGCCATGCTGGCTGTGTCGATGGCCGTGGCCCGCGCCGCTGCCGAAGAATCCGGCCTGCCGCTGTACCGCTACTTCGGTGGCATGGGCCGCATGCAGATGCCCGTGCCCATGATGAACGTCATCAACGGCGGCGAGCACGCCAACAACAACCTCGACCTGCAAGAGCTAATGATCATCCCCGTGGGTGCACCCAGCTTCCGCGAAGCCCTGCGTTATGGCGCCGAAGTCTTCCACGCGCTGAAGAAAATCCTGCACGACAAAGGCATCAGCACCGCGGTGGGCGACGAAGGCGGCTTTGCCCCCAACGTGGCCAACCACGAAGCAGCCATCCAGATGATTCTGGAAGCGATTGACAAGGCCGGTTTTGTGGCCGGCGAACAGATCGCCCTGGGCCTGGACTGTGCCGCCAGCGAGTTCTACAAGGACGGCAAGTACCACCTGGAAGGTGAAGGTCTGGTCCTGAACGCCGAAGAGTGGACCAATATCCTGGCCACGTGGGTCGACAAATACCCCATCATCAGCATCGAAGACGGTATGGCCGAAGGCGACTGGGACGGCTGGAAGCTGCTGACCGACCGCCTGGGCAAGAAGGTGCAAATCGTGGGTGACGACCTGTTCGTCACCAACACCAAGATCCTGAAGGAAGGCATCGACAAGGGCATCGCCAACTCCATCCTGATCAAGATCAACCAGATCGGCACGCTGACTGAGACCTTTGAAGCCATCGAGATGGCCAAACGTGCCGGCTACACCGCCGTCATCAGCCACCGCTCGGGCGAGACCGAGGACAGCACCATTGCCGACATCGCCGTGGGCATGAATGCGGGTCAGATCAAGACCGGTAGCTTGAGCCGTTCGGACCGTATGGCCAAGTACAACCAGCTGCTGCGCATAGAAGAAGACCTGGGTGATGTGGCCAGCTACCCCGGCCGCGCCGCTTTTTACAACCTCAAGTAAAACACGGCGAAACCCTCCGTTTAGATGGGCAAGCGCATTGTTCCTGCAGCCTTGATCGCCTTGCTGGTGATCTTGCACGGCCAGTTATGGTTTGGCAGGGGCAGTGTGCCCAATGTCTCGCTCTTGGTGCGCAAACTCGACGAGCAGCAGCAGAGCAATGCGCAGGCCGCTCGCGCCAACGAGCGTGTGGCCGCTGAGATCCATGACCTGCGCGAGGGCCTGGAAATCGTGGAAGAAAAAGCCCGCTCGGAGTTGGGCATGGTCAAGGCCAACGAAATCTACGTGCAGATCGCCAAGTGAACATTGTGGTCGTGGGAGCACCCGGCACCGGCAAGTCCAGCCTGGTGCAGGCCTTGCGCCAGGCACTGCAAGCGGATGCAGACACGTCGGGCTTCACGGTCACCGAGCATGGAGCGCCACACCAGCCCCACCCTTACGACCTGACCTTGCTGATGGGCCTGGATCTGCCGCGACACTGCGCCCAACCAGACCCCGATGTGCTGCGATCCGACGCGCACTTGCGGCACACACTGGGCAGCCAGGCTATTGCCTACGCCGTGGTCTACGGCAAAGCCCAAGCCCGCACGGAATGCGCCCTGCAGGCTATTCGTTACCACCACAAACGCTCGGCAAAACGCCCACCATCAGCGGCCGCCTCAGGCTGGCACTGGAACTGCGAAACCTGCTCCGATGCCGAGTGTGAACACCGCCTGTTCAGTGCACTGGTAAAGACCAGCGGCTCAGTGCGGCCCTGAACCTTCCGGCGCCTGAAGCACCACGGGTGGTGTAAACAGTTGCGCAGCATCGACGGCGTCAAAGCGGTACTGCACACCACAAAACTCACACGCCACCTCGATATCGGCACGCTCTGTCAGAATACTTTCGGCCTCTTCTCGCCCCAGGCTCACAATCATGCGGCCCACCCGCTCGCGGCTGCACGAACAGGCAAAACGGGGGGCCGTGTCGCCCTCCAGCGGCTCAAACCGGGTGATGGATTCTTCCCAGAACAACCGGCGCAAAATGGTGTCCACATCCAGCGTCAGCAACTCTTCACGCTTGAGGCTGCTGGCCAGGATGGCGATACGGTTGTAGTGCTCGTTCAGGCCGATCTGGTCTTCGTTTTCCTTGCTGACCATGCTGCCCGAGAGGTTGTCCGTACCCTGCATGGGCAGGCGCTGGATCAACAGGCCGGCAGCCACTTTGTCATCGGCGGCCAGCACCAGCGTGGTGTCCAGCTGCTCACTCTGCAACATATAGTGTTCCAGCACCGCACTCATCTTTTCGATCTTGTGGCGGCGGTCGTCAAACAGCGGCACCACACCCTGGTAGGGCTGCTGGCCAGGGAACTTGGTTGTTGGGTCCAGCGTAATGGCACAACGCCCCTCATTGCCCACATTGACCATCTGGCTCAGCGTGGCGTCATCCGCCACTTCGCCCACCACGGTGGCCGTAGCGCGCAGCGCCAGATCCGGCTGAACTTCCACCACGGCCAGCTTGACCGGGCCGTCCCCAAAAATCTGCAGCACCAGAGCACCATCAAACTTGATGTTGGCCTGCATCAGGCTGGCCGCCGCCACCATTTCACCCAGCATGTCGCGCACCGGCTCGGGGTATGCGCCGGTGCTGCTGTTAGACGCACGCCGGCGCAGGATTTCGGTCCAGGTGTCGGTCAGGCGCACCACCATGCCGCGCACCGGCAGGCCATCGAATAAAAACTTGTGCAATTCAGACACGTAGGGCTCCCCCGCCTTCAGGCAATTTTCTTCAGGCCACGCTGGAAGCGTTTGGCGTTTTCTATGTAATGGATGGCGCTCATCTTGAGTGCATCCTGCTGGGTTTGCGAGAGTTCGCGCACTGCCTTGGCGGGGCTGCCAATGATCATGGAGCCATCAGGAAATTCCTTGCCCTCCGTCACCAGCGAGCCTGCGCCCACGATACAGCCCTTGCCGATTTTGGCGCCATTGAGCACCACGGCGCCGATCCCGATCAGCGATCCATCACCGATGGTGCAGCCGTGCAGCATGACCTGGTGGCCCACCGTCACATTTTCGCCAATGGTCAGGGGCTTGCCGATATCGGCATGCAACACGCTGCAATCCTGGATGTTGGAACCGCGGCCGATGCGGATGACCTCGGTGTCACCCCGCACCACCGCGCCAAACCAGATGCTGGTGTCTTCGGCCAGGTCCACATTGCCCATGACCTGGGCGCTGTCGGCCACCCAAGCGGAGTCCGCCAAGCGTGGTGCGATGGTATCGAGTTCGTAAATTGCCATCCTAGAATTGTAAGTATGGAACTCAGACAGCGCGCACTAGCGGTTTTTAGCCTCACCGACCCCCACCATAAGGCCGAAGCCACGATGGCCCTCGCGCTGGACAGTGGACAGCCCCATGCGCTGGATTGCCATGCGCAACTGCACCCCGTGGGGCCGCCCGGGCGGCCGCTGAAACCCGAACTGGTACACCCCCAGCAGGTACCACGCCGCTCCCCCTTCACCGCCGAGGGCCATTGCGCGCTGCTGCACTCCATCGCCCATATTGAATTCAACGCCATCAACCTGGCACTGGACGCCATCTGGCGCTTTGCCGGCATGCCGGCCGACTATTACACCGACTGGCTGCTGGTGGCCCAGGAAGAGGCCAAACACTTCATGCTGCTGCGCCAGCACCTGCTGGACGAAGGCCACGACTACGGCGACTTTGTAGCCCACGACGGCATGTGGACCATGTGTGAGAACACCCGCCACGATGTCACCACCCGTATGGCGCTGGTGCCCCGCACCATGGAGGCGCGTGGGCTGGACGCCACGCCCATCATCCAGGCCAAGCTGCGCAGGGTGGGCACACCGCGTGCGCTGGCCGCAGTGGACATTCTGGAGATCATCCTCACCGAAGAGGTGGGCCATGTCACTATCGGCAACCGCTGGTACCACTGGTTGTGCCAACGCGAGGGCCTGGACCCCATGGCTTTTTACGCCGACGTGGCCTCCAAATACGGCGCGCCACGGCTCAAACCACCCTTCAATCTGAGAGCCCGCAAGCTGGCGGGATTTTCAGACGCTGAAATTGCAGCTTTGCCTACCGGGGAAACTACGTAGTGCTATTAATAACATAGCTATATCGCCAATATTTACGGGGGCTTCAGGCCAATTTCACCACTAGCACCTTGGCAAAAGACCGTTGGATGCCGTGTTTTTGGGTATAAGTGTTGCTTCCACAGGCACAATCCGCATAGTTTCACCACCAACACGGGCCAAAGGCCATACATGACCCAACCGGAACCCAGCGCCAAACCGCACATCGATCACCCGATGGCGATCGCGTTGGCCGTTTTTGTGCTGGCGGTCCTGGCCAGCGCCACTGTCATCTGGACGCTGCAGCAGCGCAGCATGGCGGAAGAACGCATGCGCATGGCCGCACTGGCCGGAGACCATGCCCACGCCATCCAGACAACCATGGAGCGGGCCCTGTCCGCCACCTATTCCATTGCCGCCATGGTGCGCCAGGGCAAGGGCAATGTGCCGGACTTTGAAGGCGTTGCCGCCGAGATGCTGCCCTGGTACCCCGGCGTGTCCATCCTGGGCCTGAGCCCGGGCGGCGTCATACGGCGCGTCGCGCCGCTGAAGGGCAACGAAAAATCCATTGGTTTCAACCAGTTGACCGACCCCAAGCAGGGTCGCGAGGCGCGCATGGCACGGGACACCGGCAAGCTCACGCTGGCGGGACCCCTGACCCTGGTCCAGGGCGGCCTGGGCGCCGTAGGCCGCCTGCCCATTTTTCTGGATGACGCGGATGGCAAACCGGTGTTCTGGGGACTGACCTATGCCGTCATCCGCTTCCCCGAAGCACTGACCAGCGTGCGGCTGGCCCAGTTGACCGAAACCGGTATCGCCTATTCGTTATGGCGCGTCAACCCCGATACCGGTGTGCGTGAGACCATCGTCGCCTCCCAGCAGGCACCACTGTCGCCTGTGGAACGCAGCCTGGCCGTGCCCAATGGCGAATGGACGCTCAGCGTTGCACCCGTGCAAGGCTGGGGCGACACCTCCGGACTGCTGCTCAAAGTCGTGCTGGGCCTGATTCTCAGTGCAACGCTGGCCTATGCCGCCAAGCTGCTGGCCGAACTAAAAACCCATGAGCGGGGCCAGGAGAACCTGATCGCCCAGCGCACCACGGAAATTGCAGCCTCCCAGAACAAGCTCAAAGCCACGCTGGAGGCAATTCCCGATGTCATGCTGGAGATGGGCCTGGATGGCACCTACCACGATTACCACGCCCCACGATCCAACACCTCGTTTCCACCGGCCGAATTTTTCCTCGGCAAAAAAGTAACCGACGTGTTGCCGCCCGACGCTGCCCGTGCGGTGATGTCGGCGCTGCAAGAAGCCAACGAACAAGGCCATTCGGAGGGACGGGAGTTTGCGCTGGAAACCTCCAAGGGCAGCTTCTGGTTCGAAATCTCGCTGACACGCAAACAGGGCACTACCAACGGAGAGCCACGCTTCATCGTGCTCTCGCGCAACGTCACACAGCGCAAATCGTCCGAAGAAGAAATCAACAAGCTGGCCTTTTACGATCCATTGACCAACCTGCCCAACCGCCGGTTGATGGTGGACCGGCTGCGCCAGGCTTTGGCCATCAGCAGCCGCAGCGGCAATATCGGTGCCCTGCAGTTCATCGACCTGGACAACTTCAAGACCCTGAACGACACCCAGGGCCACGACATGGGTGACCTCTTGCTGCAGCAGGTGGCCAAACGCCTGACCGGGTGCATGCGCCAGGGCGATACGGTGGCCCGGCTGGGGGGTGACGAGTTTGTGGTGATGATTGAAGAACTCAGCAACAGCCGGGAAGATGCCGCGGCGCAGGCCGAAATGATTGGCGAGAAGATTCTGGCTGCCATCAGCGTGCCCTACAAGCTGGCCGGGCTGGACTACCAGATCACACCCAGCATTGGCATCACGCTGTACTCGGACCACCAGCAGTCCACCGACGAGCTGCTCAAACAGGCCGACCTGGCCATGTACCAATCCAAGTCGGCCGGGCGCAATACGCTGCGCTTTTTTGACCCGGCCATGCAGGCCGTCATCACCACCCGTGTCAAGCTGGAAACCGATATCCGGCAGGGGATATTGAAGGCTGAGTTCCTGCTGTACTACCAGCCCCAGATCAACCGCGAAGGCCGCACCGTGGGTGCCGAGGTGCTGCTGCGCTGGCCCCACCCCGAGCGGGGCATGGTGTCACCGGCAGAGTTCATTCCGCTGGCCGAAGACTCCGGGCTGATCCTGCCTCTGGGCAACTGGGTGCTGGAAACCGCCTGCACCCAACTGGCCCTGTGGGCCAAAGACAGCCACACCCAGCACCTGACACTGGCCGTGAATGTCAGCGCACGGCAGTTCCGGCAGCCCGATTTTGTGGAGTATGTGCTGGACCTGATCAGCTACACCGGAGTCGACCCCAAGCGGCTCAAGCTGGAGCTGACCGAGAGCCTGCTGGTCAATGACATAGAAGAAACCACCCACAAGATGATTGCGCTCAAGGAACGCGGTGTGGGCTTCTCGCTGGATGACTTTGGCACCGGTTATTCGTCCCTGTCCTACCTCAAGCGCCTGCCGCTGGACCAGTTGAAGATTGACCAGTCTTTTGTGCGTGACCTGATGACCGACCCCAACGATGCGGCGATTGCGCTTGCGGTCATCACCCTGGGCCATGCACTGGGCCTGGCCGTGATCGCCGAGGGTGTGGAGACACAGGCCCAACGCGACCACCTGCACAGCCAGGGCTGCGATGCCTACCAGGGCTACCTGCTGGGGCGCCCCATGCCCGTGGCGGATTTTGAAAACCGCCTGCGCGCGCACTGAGGCCACCGTGTCATCCTTTGCTTTTGCACACCAGTCCATACTGGACCAGAACCGCGCCGTTTTTGGCTACGAACTGTTTGACCGGTCTGCGCTGGTCCAGGGACATACCGCGTCCAGCGACGCGCAATTGCTGTTCAATGTGCTCAGTGCCGACGGTGGTGAATCGCCGCTGGGCAACAAAACCATTTTCATCAACTGCACACACGACAGCCTGGCCGGTGGCCACCTGGACCTGGTCGATCCCCAACGGGTGGTGCTGGAGGTGCCACCCCTGGCGGTGTCCGATGTGGACCAGATCACCACCCGCCTGCCCCATCTGCAAGACATACAGCGCCGGGGTTTCCGGCTGGCGTTTGATTATTCGGTGCTGACCCACTCGTATGCGCCATGGCTGGAGCTGGCATCGTTCATCAAGTTTGACCTGTCGGTGATACGGCCCCAGTCCATCGCCTCATTCGTCAAACTGGCGCAGGCCAAGACCGGTGCACGCCTGATTGCCGAAAAAGTGGAGACGCCCGCGCAATACACCATGCTGGCCGAGCTGGGTGTGCAATTGTTCCAGGGCTTCTGGTTTGCACAGCCGGTGGCGGTGCAGGGGCAGTCGGTGCGGCCAGCACAGGCCACCATCTTGCAACTGATCAACCTGGTGCGCAAACAGGCCAGCACGGCAGAGATTGAAGAGATGCTCAAACGCGACCCCACGCTGTCGTTCAACCTGCTGCGTTTTATCAACTCCGCCGGCTTTGGCATGCGCTCCGAGGTCACGTCTTTCAAACACGCCGTCATGTTGCTGGGTCTGAACCGTTTGTTCAAGTGGGCTGCCCTCTTGCTGACCACCTCGCAGGGCGGCGACATGCCACCGGCTGTGGGCACGACAGCCGTGGCGCGTGGTCGCCTGATGGAATTATTGGCCGCGGAGTTGTTGCCGCCTGAGGAGTGTGACAACGCGTTTGTGGTGGGTGTGTTCTCCCTGCTGGACACCATGCTGGGCATGTCCATGGAGACGGCATTGGCTACCGTGGCTTTGCCCGATTCCGTTACACAGGCTTTGTTGATGCGGACTGGGCCGCTGGCACCGTTTCTCGAGCTGACACTGGCCTGTGAGACTGGGGATGATGAGGCGTTTGGGCGTACGTCTACTGCCTTGGGCTTGAGTGATGCGCAGGTGAATATGGCGCATTTGCAGTCGCTGGCCTGGGCGGAGTCTATGGGGGTTTAGTTTTTTTGCTGCTGCCCCACGTTCCCTGCTTCCTCACTTCCCCCACTCTCCCCCCGCCCTCTCGCCCCGCCGGGCGAGAGGGGGCCTTAACAGCCGATTTGGCCGCGTCTTCAAAGGTGGCACGTTCTACCTGTGAGAGTCCTGCTTCGGCCGGTGTTGGCTATTGAGCGTGTACCTCCCACCTTCAAAAACAAGGCCAAATATGGCTGTTAAGGCTCCCTCTCTCGCCCGGCGGGGCGAGAGAGGGCGGGGAGAGAGAGTGGGGAAAGTGAGGAAGCAACAAAACGCCCTAAAGCCCCCGTGTAACCTAACACTAGTGCTACAAACTCAATAGCACTCACTACCCCCGCGGGTGATGCTGCGCATGCAGGGTCGCCAACCGCTCCCGCGCAATATGTGTATAAATCGTCGTAGTAGAAATATCCGCATGCCCCAACAACATCTGCACCGCCCTTAAATCCGCCCCATGGTTCAGCAGATGCGTCGCGAACGCATGGCGCAGCGTGTGGGGTGACAGCGGCACGGTGATGCCTGCAGCAGCTGCGTGTTTCTTCACCACCATCCAGAACATCACCCGCGACATGGCGGTGCCGGGGTTGGTGCCACGCACGGTGATGAACAGATCGTCGGTCTGTTTGCCGGCCAGCAGCTCGGCACGGGCACCGCCGTTGAGGTACTGGCGCAGCCAGCTGCTCGCCACCTCACCAAAGGGCACCAGGCGTTCCTTGCTGCCTTTGCCGAATACACGCAGCACGTTGTCGTTCAGACTGACATTCAGCGTCTTCAGCGTGACGAGTTCGCTAACGCGCAGGCCGCTGGCGTACATCAGCTCCAGCATGGTGCGGTCACGCAAACCCAGGGGCAGAGACGTATCGGGTGCGGCCAGTAGTGCCTCCACCTGCGCTTCGGTCAGGGTTTTGGGTACGCGCAGTGCCTGTTTGGCGGATTGCAGCTTCAGCGTGGGGTCTGTGTGCGCCAGGCCTTCGCGCAGGGCCCAGCGGAAATAGCGTTTGAACACCGTCAGCCGCCGGTTGGCCGTGGTGGCTTTGGTGGCTGCGTGTTTCTCGGAAAAATAAGCCTGCAAATCCTGTTCGTTGGTCTGCAGCAAGTTGTGGGTATTGTGGCCAGCCAGCCAGGCGGCGTACAGCGTCAAATCTTGCCGGTACGCCGCCAGTGTGTTTTTGGACAGGCCCTCTTCCAGCCACAGAGCGTCGATGAAGGTATCAATATCGCCCCCACGTTCGCCCACTGTGTGTGGCTCTCTGCCCGTCATTCCAGACGCAGTTTGGCAGTGTCCACCACTTTTTTGTAGACCTCGAACTCGGCCTTGATCTGGGCGCCAAACTGTTCAGGTGTATTGCCGACAACCAGTGAGCCGGTTTCTTCAATACGCTTCTTCACAGCGGGATCTTCCAGCACCTTGCGCACGGCCGCGTTGATCTTGTCCACGATCTCCTTGGGCATGCCCTTGGGACCGTAGATGCCGTAGAAGGCCATGCGGTTCACCGGTTCCAGGCCCACTTCTTTGAAGGTTGGCACATTGGGCAGTTGCGCCAGGCGCTGGGGCGCGGCCACCACGATGGGGACCAAGCGGTTGGACTGGATAAAGGGCATGGCCGACGGCATATTGTCAAAAATCAGCGGTACCTGGCCACCCACCGTGTCGTTCAGGGCCGGGCCGGCGCCGCGGTACGGAATATGGGTGATGAAAGCACCGGTGAGGTTTTTGAACAGCTCGGTCTGCATGTGGCCAATGCCGCCCGTGCCGGAGGATGCGTAGGAATACTTGCCGGGGTTAGCCTTGATCTCGGCCATGAAACTCTTGTAGTCCTTGGCCGGGAAGCTGGGGTGCACCGCAATCACATTGGGCGTGGCCGCCACGTTGATGATGG
>JAZKDY010000105.1:0-36005 GCA_040387325.1 Pseudomonadota bacterium
AAGACATGATGAACCTGGCCATCTGGCTGAAGAAGAACGGTTTCCGCGCCGACCAAGTGCAGACCTTCTACCCCAGCCCGATGGCTACGGCCACGGCCATGTACCACAGTGGCCGCAACACGCTGCGCAAGGTGCATCGTACGGCCGAGAGCGATGACGAGACAGTGGACATCGTGCGCGGCGAAAAACGCCGCCGCCTGCACAAGGCCTTTTTGCGCTACCACGATCCCAACAATTGGCCGCTGCTGCGCGATGCCTTGAAGGCCATGGGCCGTGCCGACCTGGTGGGCAATGGCAAACACCACCTGATTCCCACCTTCCAGCCACTGGGCGATGGCGGTTACCAGAGTGCACGCAAGAAGAACTCTACCGCCGCGCCGGCCACACCGTCCAAGCCCGTAAAACCGGTCAAAGGCCTGATCCTGACCCGCCACACTGGCCTGCCGCCCAGGGTCACCGGGTCCGCCAAACCAATGGCTTCCAAGCCGGCGCGTAAAGGCTCATAACGACGCTGGTATTGCGCTACGATGCAGTGACATACTGCTGGAGTACGCCGTGACCGATCGCCGTTCTTTCTTACAGTCCGCCGCGGCCCTGGGCTTGGGGTCGGCCTTTGCGGCGCACGCCGCCCCGCCTTTGCGGATGGCATATTTTGAAACCTACAGCCCCTTGAGTTTTGGCCAAGACGGCCAGTTGCGCGGCATCTTGCTGGATGTGATTCAGGAAGTGGCCGGGCGCAGGCTGGGCCTGGTGGTAGAGCACACCGGTTATCCGTGGAACCGCGCACAGGCCCTGGTTCAAACGGGGGAGCAGGACGCCATCTGCACCATCGCCACACCCGAGCGCCTGGAGTACGCCGTGGCCGCACAGGAGCCCGTGGTGTCCGCACCCCGCCGAATCTTTGTGCACAAGGACAACACCTTGCTGGCCAAGCTGCAAAAAGTGCGCAATCTGGACGAACTACACAAACTGAACCCGGCGGTCATTTCTTACCAGGGCAATGGCTGGGCCAAAGCCAACCTGGGGCAGTTCAAGGTAGACAACGGCAGAAACTTTGACAGCGCCGTCAAGATGCTGCTGGCCAACCGTGGCGATGTGATGGTGGACAACGCACTGACCATGCAATACGCGCTGCAGCAGGCGCAGGGCAGTGGCGATGTGGTGATGCTGGGCGCGGATCTGGATGAATCCCACTTCCAGCTGCTGGTGGGCAAGAAGTCTCCCCATGTGGGAATCCTGCCGGCCTTCGATACCGCGCTGCGCCAGTTCAAGCGCAGCCCGGATTACGCCAAGGTGCTGCAGAAATACGGCGTCAAGCTGTAGTCACCGCTGCGGGTTTGCGGTATTCACCAAACCAGCCCAGCGCGTCTTCCCACAGCGGTTGCGCCTGGCGGCGGAAGTAACCCATGTGGCCAATGGCGCCCAGGCCGCGGCTCTTGGGGTCAATGTCCACGGCCTGCATGTCGGTGTAACGGTAGCCGGCCATGAAGGCATCGCGCGAGGCGGGCGGCGCCCACAGGTCGTCGGTGGCATTGGCGGCGATGATAGGTGTGGTCACACCATCAAACAGGTCCTGCACTTGCATGCCCATGGTGGGGTCATCAAAGAAATAGCGCGGGTAGCTGCACCAGTGTTTCCACTCCTGGTAGACGCCCAGCGGCAGGTCTTCGCCCATGCCCAGCTTGCTCCAGGGCAGATAACCCTTCCAGCGGGTTAGCAGCGGGCCGATGACGCCCCACATCAGTTTCACCTTCCATTGCTCCAGTGCTGGCATCCATCCATGCCAGCCGGCGCCGGTGGCAAAGGTGTAGAAGCGTGCCACGCGGCGGTGGTTGGGCAGCAGGCCAAAGGCATGGCCACCAAAAGAGTGGCCGATCATGAACAGCGGCACCGATTCACTGGCCATCGCATCCACCGCGGCGCTCAGGTCCTGGCGCGCCCAATCCAGGTAACGCATGTGAAAGCCACGCAACGTCTTGGGTTTGGACAGGCCGATGCCGCGGTAATCCAGCGTCAGCGTGGTGTAGCCCTGGCTGGCCGCAAAGGCGGCGAAGTTGCGGTAGAAACCTTGCGGCACGCCGGTGGCACCGGCGACGACCAGGTTGCCACGCAACGGCGCTGTGGCTGCATACCGCAGGGCGGTGATGGCGTAGCCGTCGTCCGTCTGCAGTGTGATGGTTTCGGGCTGAGAGGTATGGGGTTGGATCATGGATGTTCTCCAGTGAAAGGGGTTAGGCGCTCAGCGCCCGAGGAGGAAGGCTCAGGCGGACCAGGTCCAGCAAGGCCTGTGAGGTAGCCTGCATGGCATCCACATTGCCAGCCACGCGGGCCTGGACCAGAGCTCCCTCATAGGCGGACACGGTGAGCGCAGCCAGGCTGTGGGCGCGGCTGGGTTCAATTCCGGCCTGTTGCAGCGTGTGACCCAGGCGTTCGCGGATGGCGGCAAAACCTTTGGCCAGGGTTTCGCGGATGGCGACATCGTCTGGCGCAGATTCCAGCGCAATGGTGGCCAGTGGGCAGCCGCGTTCGTAGCCGCTGACGGCCAGTGCCTTTTGTGCAGACGCCATCCAGGCCTCCAGGGCCTGCACCACATCCGGGTAGCGCTGCGTCAGTTTGTCCAGGCCGGTAGTGATTTGCGCAATGACGGCCTCGATGCTGGCCACGGCCAGCTCCGCCTTGCCACCGGGGAAGTGGTAGTACAGCACACCCTTGGGGGCCTGGGCTACGTCCAGTATTTCTTTCAGGCCCACGCCGTGGTAACCCTTGTGGCGCAGGGCGTCTTGCATGGCGGCGATCAGGCGCTCGCGGGTGGTGCGTGTGTCGTCGTCGGGAAAGGGTGGCGGTGCAGGCATGGCTTGAATTCTATAGACCGGTCGGTCTAGTGTCAAGCTTCAAAAAACCGCCCCTTGGGGCGGCGGTGTCTGGTGAGGGTGGGGTTGTAACCGCCACTCAGGCCAGTGTATGCAGCGGAATATCCTTCTGCGCTGCCAGCGTGTCGAGTTGTTTTCGGGTCTGCGTCAGCAGGAAGGCTGCAATCGCAGCATGGGTTTCGGGCGCGAACATGGCCATGATGTTGGATGCCTTGAGCCCCACGGCGCCTGCTAGCGCGGCGGCAAAGTGGGGCTCCAAGGCGGCCACGGCCACACGCCCATCTTTGCAAGGGTAGACGCGGTAGCCCGCGTGGCCGCCACCGACCGCAGCCCCTGGAGTGGTCAGGCCCCAGATGCGGGGCAGCGCCAGATAGGCTGCCGCATCGGACAGGGCAATGTCCAGACGCACACCCTTGCCCTTTTGCAGCTGCAGCAGGCGGGCTTTGAGCACCGCCTCGGACGCCATCAGCGACCCCCCCATGTCGGCGTACAGCGTGGGGGGCAGATCCAGCCCGTTCACCAGATTGTTTTCCGCCAAGTAGGTCAGGTCATGGCCCGGCTCCTCTGCCCGCTCGCCGGGGGCGCCAAAGATGGCGACCAGGGAGAGCGTGGGGTAGAGCTTTTGCAGTGCCTTCCATTCCAGACCCAGCTTTTTCAGCGCGGATGGGCGAAATGAGGTAAGCAGCACATCGGCCTTGGCCAGCTCCCGGTGCAGGGCCTTCTGGCCCTTCTCGGACTTCAAATCCACCTGCGCAATGCGCATGCCGTGGTGCAAGGTGTCGTAGGCCGCGCGGTTGTACAAGCCCATGGGATCGCCCGACGTGCCCTTGGGCGCACTGGGGTGGGGTGGTGGCTCCAGCTTGACACAGGTCGCGCCCATTTGCCGGCAACGCATCAGCGCGGCGGGGCCAGGCAGGTTAAGTGCCAGGCTGAGGATGCGCACACCATTGAGTGGCAACGGTGATGACTTGCGTTTGGCGGACATCTGGGGTGCTTGCGTCAGGGGCGTAGGGTCAGAGTCAATCCCTGGCCATAGTTCGCATAGGGGTGGGTCAGTATGCGGTAGACGTAATGGTTCGGGCCATCTTGCCACTGTGCCTGTGCCGCTTGTGCCACCGGAATCGTGCCGAGCATCAGGTCGGGCGCCAGTACATAGTTCAGCCCGCCCAGTGCAAACAGCGCGGAGCCATCGATTTGCACACGCAGAGTGCCCCCTAGCAGATTGAGTTGGGTTTTCAATGCGTCGGGGTCCAAAACTACCGGGCGCATGATCTGGGTATTGCCGCTGCTGTCCGCAAAGCGGTACAGGCCATCCGCGCCGACGTACAGCCGTGGCGTGCCGGGCGTTCCAGGTGTGACCACAAAATCTGGCCGCACAACATAAACCGCGCCATTCACCACGACGGAAATGACCCCTTGGGCGTTGATTTGGGCGTTCAGTCCCATGCCCGTCAGGGTTGCACCCAGCTCAGCCATGTTGTAGACAGCCGGCGTGGCATTCACGGTCCCGCATGCGGTGACCAAATCCATGGTGTTGCTGCTGAGGCTCTGGACACCATTGGGACGAGAGTCCGTCGTCGTGCTGGCGGTCAGTGGATAGAAGGAAATGACCTGGCCATTCCATGCAAACTGCATGGCGCCCGATGCGTTCTGGCCTAAATAGCTGACGGTACCGCCGAGTTGCTGCCGGATCGTGTCCAGAGAGCAGCTTGCCACGGCTGGGCCACCACCGGTGCCCATATCGACAACACCCGGTACGCCACTGATGCCAGGGACGGCAGCAGGCGGGGTCAATGGAGGGAATGGATTCGCCGGGGTCACGCTGTTCGATGCTGCGGAAGCCGGTCCCATGCCGGCGGCAGTGGTCGCTTTGACCGTAAATGTGTAGGCAGTGCCGTTGGTCAGACCGGTAACCACAATGGGGCTAGCCCCGGTGGCGGTAATGCCGCCGGGAGAGGACGTGACGGTATAGTTTGTAATACCGCCACCATTGAAGACGGGCGCAACAAAGATCACTGAAGCCTGGTTGTTGCCAGGCGAAGCGATGCCTATGGTGGGTGCGCCCGGAAGAACCGCATTGACCGTGAAACTGCGACTTACCGTCGCGGCAGGCAGATAACTTCCATTCCCAGGCTGGTTGGCGTGGATGGTACAGGTCCCAGCGGTGAGGAAGGTCAAAGCGCCGACGCCAGTAATGGTGCAGACGCCGGTTGTGCCGGATGAAAAGACGGGCGTCAATCCGGAGTCCGCGGTCGCTGTGAGTGTCGGCGTTGTTCCGAAATTCTGTGCGCCTGGGCTATTAAAGGTAATGGTCTGGGTGGCGAGCGGGGTGATGGAGTTGGAAGCAGCAGACGCACTGCCAACACCCTGTGAATTGGTGGCGGTGACCGTGAAGGTGTATGCAACACCATTGGTCAAACCCGTGACAGTGACAGGACAGGCGGCAGGACCCGCGCAGGTCCCGATTGCGCCTCCGGGATTGGCCGTTGCCGTATAGATGGTAATCGCTGCGCCCCCGTTGGATGCCGGAGCGGTGAAGGCTATGGATGCCTGGGTGTCACCCGCAGTGGCTACGGCTGCAGTGGGTGCGCCTGGCACGGTCTGCGCCAGAGCGGGCAGGCTGGCACAAACGAGTGTGACAAATGCCACCGCAAGCATGGCAAATCGGCGATAGATGTTGCGGTGGATGGTGACAGCGTGAGAATAAGAGGTGAGTGGCATAGTATTTTTATATAGATCGATTCGTGGAAATGAAGAGACCAGCCACATAGTACTAAAGAACGCGGCTCTTTGGATCCTCGCCGTTGGAGTTGTACGCCCGCGATAATGGTGAGGACTGTCTCACCTGAGACCTCTACTTGTAACCCCCTGCACAAGGTAGTCCTTTGAACAACGACCAGCTTGACTTTGCGTTTGTAGCGGAACTGCCCACCGCACCACAGCCCTCCAAAAAACGCAGTACGCGCTCCGCAGCGAAAGCCCCGGTACCTCCGCCAACACGGCCAGCGGCCTTGCCCCTCGCCAGCAGCCCAGCCGTTGTCGCAGCGGACCCGGATGCCGAATCCATGGCCTTGGCACTGGACGTCCACCCCGACTACAAGGTGCTGCGCCGACTGCAGCCCCGCCTGCAATGGCCGGCCGCAACCGAAGGGCGGGGCGTGTGCCGCGTCATAGTGCTGGACACCGAAACTACCGGTCTGGAGCACAGCCGCGACAAGATCATGGAACTGGCGCTGCTGCGGGTGGATGTGGATCTGGAAACCGGCCTGCCGGTGGGCGACGTGCAGGTCTACGACGGCCTGGAAGACCCCGGCATGCCCATACCCAAAGAGGTGCAGGAAATCACCGGCATCACCAACGCCATGGTGCAGGACCAGCGGCTGGACGAAGACCGTATTGCGGCACTCCTGGACGGTGTGGACCTGGTCATTGCACACAACGCCGGCTTCGACCGGCCCTTCGCCGAGGCCCGCATGGCCCCGTTCCGTGGCCTGGCCTGGGCCTGTTCGTTTGCCGACATTCCGTGGAAGGCCCAGGGCCGGCGTTCGGTCAAGCTGGAAAGCCTGGCTCAGGAGCTGGGCTACTTCTACGACGCCCACCGTGCCGAGATGGATTGCCACGCACTGCTGGCCGTGCTGGCCGCCCCATTGCCGCTGCTGCCCCATACCGGCCTGGCCCATCTGGTGGAGCAGGCCCACAGGCCCAGCTACCGCCTGATGGCGACCAACGCGCCCTTCGACGCCAAGGACAAGCTCAAGGCCCGCGGCTACCGCTGGAACGCTGAACAAAAGGTCTGGAGCACCCGCGTGGGCGACAGCAAGGCGCTGCAGGCCGAGTTTGAATGGCTCAAGGAACACGCCTACCACCAGCGCGCCGCGGTTGTGCAGTTTGAAAAGCTGGATGCACTCGTGCGCTACTCAGCCCGCCCTGGTGAGCTGCTGCACCATCAGCTGTGAGGCTCACCAAGCCTATGTCCTCCACTGCATATTTACTGGTTGGTGTTCAGGTGGCCCAAGCCCGCAAGGTGCAAATCGGTGGGCGCACCATCCTGACGGCCATCCACAAAACGCCTGTCAACGGCCCGGTCGCTGTCGCGCCTCTGGGCCTGGCAGGGGACGAACAGGCCGACCTGTCCGTGCATGGCGGGCTGGGCAAGGCGGTATACGCCTACCCGGCAGAACACTATGCCTTCTGGGTTGAAGCTCGCCGCGCCGCCGGTGTGACCAGTATCGACACCGCCTTGCCCCACGGCTCCATGGGTGAAAACCTGACCCTGAACGGATTGCTGGAATCGGAGGTGTGGGTGGGCGACGTGCTGCGTTTTGCCAACTGCGCGCTGCGTGTGGAGCAGCCACGTGAACCCTGCTACAAATTCAATGCGGCCATGGGCTTCAACACCGCTGTCAAGGCCATGGCGCAAAGCGGCCTGTGCGGGTTTTACCTGTCTGTGGACACACCCGGCACCGTGCAGGCGGGGGAATCGTTCGAGTTGCTGGCGGGGCCCCGCCAGGTGAGCATTCCGCAGCGCTTTCAGGCAAAGATGTTCAGGCAGATGCGTTAAGCGGGTGCCTGTTCAACGGGCGGTATGCGTGCAGGTTCCGGCCGTGTTGGGTGGCAAGAAACCGGTGTCAACCAGGGTCTGCAGTGGCTGGAACAGTGGGCTGGGAAGTGCAGACCAGTTAAACCATTGCCAGCCGAGGCACTTGTTGGGCTCCAGAACCCTGGGCTCGCCCGCATGGCTCTCTGCGATGACAAACAGGGTCACGTAATGCTTTTCTTCAGTTACAAAAAAGTCATTGGTATACGGTGCCGCCTTGAACGCGCGGAGGTCAAGCCCCGTCTCCTCGAGCACCTCGCGCATTGCGCACTGGTCCACCGTCTCTCCGAATTCCAGATGGCCACCAGGTAGTGCCCAGGTGCCTGCGCCATGGGAACCAGCGCGTTGCCCCAAGAGAATCTGGTTGTTTCGCAGAATGATGACACCAACACCCACGACAGGATCTTTGGATTGCATAAATACCGGTTGTAACAATGTAAAAAACCAGACCCGCAATACATCGGCGAGTCAGCCCATATTCATAAGTCGCTAATGCAGTGGCCGTGTCTTGTGAAACGTCAGCGGCGCAGCCACCACATCTCCTGCCGCCGCCTTGTTCAACTGGTTCAGCACACCGGTTTTCATCTTGCCCACCACATGCATCTCGCAGGGCTTGCAGTCAAAACGCAGCGTCAGTTTCTCCTTGCCGTTGATCAGCTGCAGCGGTTCGGCCTTGACCTGGCCCTGTACACCGACTACGCCCTTGGCCTGTTTGGGGCACAGGCTGAGTGAAAAACGCACGCAGTGTTTGGTGATCATCAGACTGACTTCGCCCAGCTCCTGGTTGTCTTCATAGGCCGCGTCAATGACCTTGACGCCATGTTTGGCATAAAAGGCGTGGGCCGCCTGGTTGTGCACATTGGCCAGGTAGCTCAGGCTGTCCTGCGGGTAGGGCGCGGGTGGCGATACGGGCTGGGCGCGTGGCAGGCGGTGCAGGGCCAGGGCGCGTGCAGTTTCCAGGTCATTGATAGCGTCGCGGCGCAAGGTGTTCAGCAAAGATGCTGGAACAAATAAGCCGATAGCCCCCGTCAGATCTACTTCTGTTGCTGCAAAAATGGTAGCACCTAGCTTGGAGACCTGTGTGCCGTTGTTGACGTCGGCGGCTGCGCTGTCGCTGGCTGGTTCGTGCGAGCCCTTGGCCAGGGCTTCACCCACACATCCGTCTTCATCGGTGTACGTCAGATGGATTCCATCGGCAGTGCGCGACAAAGCGGCCCACACACCGATGCGCCGGTCAGCGGATTTCTTGTCCAGCACGCGCACCCAGTTCATATCGCGGTTGCGGTTGACCTGGGTGCCCTTGCGCAGGTCTTTGAGGCCCGCCATGTCGTCCTTGGGGAACACACGCCAGCGTTGTTGTGTGCCATCGGATTTGGGTTTGCCGACCGCTTCGGCGCGGTTGATGGCCAGGCCCATCAGTTCCTTCTGCAGGTCGTAATAACACAGGCCATCACCGTTGTGCAGTAGGGTGGTGGCATCGGTCGTCTCCAGCTCTACCCATTTGGGGCCGACCTGGGTTACGTAGCCAATCGATTGGCCTGGATTCTTGGGGGAGTCAAAAGCGCCGATGTCCTCCTTGCGGCCCTGCACAAAATAATCGGTGAACTCGCGGTTGAAGTTCTGGTTGGGGTCGGGCGTGAAGGTGAACGTGGTGCTACCGCTGCTGGCACGTGAGAGCGGGAAGTGGCCGGATTGGCCGGAGTACTGGCGGTCTTCGATCAGTGCATCCAGCAGCTTGCGGTAATGGGCGGTGATGTTCTTCACATAGGCCATGTCCTTGTAGCGGCCCTCGATCTTGAAGCTGCGGATGCCCGCATCCACCAGCGCTGCCAGGTTCTCGCTCTGGTTGTTGTCCTTCATGCTCAGGACATGTTTGTCGTGCGCAACGAAGCGGCCTTTGTCGTCCACCACTTGGTAGGGCAGGCGGCAGGCCTGGCTGCATTCGCCGCGGTTGGCGCTGCGCCCGGTGTGGGCATGGCTGATGTAACACTGGCCGCTGTAGGCCACGCACAGTGCGCCGTGCACGAAAAATTCCAGTGTGCAACGCTCAGGGTCGGTCTGGGCGCGGATGGCAGCGATTTGTTTCAGCGTCATCTCCCGCGCCAGCACGATTTGTGACAACCCTGCATCCTGCAAGAATCGGGCTTTTTCCGGCGTGCGGATGTCGGTCTGGGTGCTGGCATGCAGCTGGATGGGCGGCATGTCGATCTCCAGCAGGCCCATGTCCTGGATGATCAGTGCGTCCGCGCCAGCGTCATACAGTTGCCAGGCCAGTTGGCGTGCGCCTTCCAGCTCGTCATCCCGCAGGATGGTGTTCATCGTGACGAAGATGCGGCTGTTGAAGCGGTGGGCATACTGCACCAGCCGGGCGATGTCGGCCACGCTGTTGTCGGCACTGGAGCGTGCGCCAAAAGAGGGGCCGCCGATGTAGACCGCATCCGCGCCGTGGTTGAGGGCTTCCATGCCGATGTCGGCATCGCGGGCGGGGGCCAGAAGTTCGAGTTGGTGGTCGAGCAAAGACATGGCGCAATTATCCTAGTTGCTGCCCCAGGACTCCATGAAAAAACGCGGCCTGGGCCGCGTTTTTGCAGGAGCGTTGCCGCAAACCGGCGTTTTACTCGATCTTGGCTTTGGTACGCAGTTCTTCCTGGAACTTGGCAATCTTTTGCTGTTGCAGCTGTTGACCGATCTGTGGCTTCACATCTTCAAACTTGGGCAACACCGCGTCACGGATGTCGTCCAAACGGATGATGTGGTAACCGAATTGGGTCTTGACGGGTGTTTCTGTCATCTTGCCCTTGGTCAGGCCAGACAGGGCTTCCGAGAATTCCTTCACGTAGTTGCTGGGGTTGGCCCAATCCAGATCACCACCCTTGGCACCCGAACCTGGGTCCTTGGAGTCTTTCTTGGCGATTTCGTCAAACTTGGCACCTTTTTTCAGACGCGCGATGATGGCACGGGCCTGCTCTTCGGTTTCCACCAGGATGTGGCGGGCCTTGAATTCCTTGCCGGAATTCTGGGCGGCAAACTTGTCGTACTCGGCCTTCATTTCTTCGTCGGTGACGGGGTTCTTCTTCTGGAAGTCGCTGAACAGTTCGCGGATCAGGATGGCCTGGCGGGCCAATTCGATCTGGGTCTTGTAATCTTCGGTGGCGTCCAGGCCGCGGTACTGGGCTTCTTGCATGAAGATTTCACGGGCGACGACTTCGTCTTTCAACTGGCCAGCCATTTCAGGGGTCACGGGACGTCCGGAGCGCTTCATCTGCTCAGTCAGCGCATCCACGCGGGCCTTCGGAATGGCCTTGCCGTTCACGATGGCTACGTTTTGGGCCATGGCCGCAGGTGCCAGGGCTGCCAACAGGGTGGCAGTGGCGAATGCGGACAAAATTTGCTTCTTCATGCGTTTTCCTTCAAGGATACAAATCAAAAAAATGGTGCCAAAAAGGCGTGTCAAACGGGAGTGGTGTTTGGCGGGTTTTCAGTCTCAATGGCCAGGGCATGCAGGCCCTGAGCAATGAAATCTTGCAGCGCATCATACACAAGCCGGTGGCGGGCCACCCTGCTCAAACCTGTAAACAAGTGTGAAGCAACCCGCACGCGGAAGTGTGTGCCAAAGCCAGTGTCGTTGGCGCCGACGTGTCCGGCGTGCTGGTAACTCTCGTCCAGCACCTCCAGACGGGTGGGTGCCAGCCGCTCGCGCAGGCGTATTTCCAACAGGGCGGCGGTGGGGCCTGTACTGATTGCCTGGCTCACGGTGTGCCTTCTTTTTCAGCGACCTTGTCGGCATCGTCAGCCTGGATATGGGGCGCAATGTAGATGCCCTGGCCGACCAGAAAGACCAGCGGGAAGGCATAACCCCACAGCTTGAACGTCACCCAGGCCTCCGTGCTGAAGTTCAGCACCACATAACTATTGATGGCCGCCATGAATGCGGTGTAGACCACCCAGGCCACGTTCAGCCGGTGCCACACACCGTCGGCCAGTTCCAGCTGGCTACCCAGCAGCATCTTCAGGAAGTTTTTGCGGAAGACCCAGATGGCGACCGCCAGGCCAATGGACATGGCGGCATACAGCACGGTGGGCTTCCATTTGATGAAACGGTCGTCTTGAAGTACCAGGGTCAGCGTGCCGAACAGCAAAATCAGCACCAGTGTGATCTTGTGCATGGTCTGCAGCTTGCGGTCTATGCCGTAGATCAGTGCCATCTGCAGGACTGTGGCGCCCATCAGCACGGCAGTGCCTACATAGATGTCATAGGCCTTGTAGGCGCCAAAAAACAGCAGGATGGGGAAAAAGTCGATCAGGATTTTCATGCAGGGCTGAAGTGTAACGAGGCGGAGTTCATGCAGTAGCGCAACCCGGTGTCTGTGGGGCCATCGTCAAACAGGTGGCCCAGGTGGGCGCCGCAGTGGCCACACAGGGCCTCAGTGCGCAACATGCCGTGGGTGCGGTCCGTGCGGGTTGCCACCGCACCGTCGGCAATGGCTTTGTCGAAACTGGGCCAGCCACAACCGGCATCGAACTTGGTGTCGGAGGTGAATAGCGGTTTGTCGCAGCAGATGCAGACGTAAGTGCCGTTCTTGTAGTTGTCGGCATATTTGCCGGTAAACGGGCGTTCGGTGGCGGCATGGCGGGTGACTTCAAAGGCCACTGGCTCTGCGCCCTTGGCCTTGAGCAAGGCTTTCCATTCGTCGTCGGTCTTGGCAACAGGGTAGGTCATGGGGTCGTTCTCCTAAGCTGGGAGTAAGGGGCGGTAGTGGGCGTGAGGGGTCAGGAACTGCAGCTGATGGAAATACCGCTGGCCCAGTCGGGCGGGAAGTCGGCAAACGATTCAAACTGGGGCTGTTCGTCACATGGATGCTCCAGCGCCTGGTGCAATTGTGCAACGAGCGCAAAATCCTTGTTCTTGGCCGCCTGGATGGCCAATTCACCCAAATGGTTGCGCAGCACGTACTTGGGGTTGGTCTTCATCATCAAATCGGCCGATAGCCCCCTCGGAATATGACTTAGGTGCTCTGAATAACGTAGCAACCAGGCATCGATACCGTCCCGGTCCAGGAACAGGTCGCGCACCGAATCGTCCTGCGTTGTTGCGTTGCCCTCGCGGTTTTTGACCCAATGGCTGAGCCGGCGCCAGAAGATGCTGTAGTCCACACGGTCGGCCGCAAGCAGGCGCAACACGTCGTCGGCCAGTTCGCGCTGGCCACTGCGCACATCGGGGAAGCCCAGCTTGGCTGCCATACAAGTATCCACCGCCGCGGGGTAAATCACCTTGTAGGTTTCCAGCGCCGCAATCGTCAGATCCTGGTCTTCTATCAGCGGTAGCAGGGCCTGGCCCAGGCAGTACAGGTTCCAGTACGCCACGTTGGGCTGTTTGTAGAAGGCGTAGCGGCCCTGGTTGTCCGAATGGTTGCAGATGTGGCCGGGATCGAAGGCATCCAGAAACTGGAAGGGACCGTAGTCAATCGTAAACCCCAGGATGCTCATGTTGTCGGTGTTCATGACGCCGTGGCAAAAGCCCACGGCCTGCCACTGCGCCACCATCTTCGCGGTGCGCTCGGTCACCGCCTGCAGGAAGTTGGCATAGGCATTGCCGTTCAGGCTGCTGGCCGTGCGGCACTCGGGGTAAAACCGGTCGATGACGTAGTCGGCCAATTGGCGCAGCTGCGGGTGCAGGTTGTGGTGGCAAAAATGCTCGAAATGCCCAAAACGGATGAAGCTGGGCGCCAGACGGGCGACCACGGCGGCCGATTCGGGTTGTTCGCGGTACACCGGGTGGTCCGCCCCAATGACGGACAGGGCGCGCGTGGTCGGAATGCCCAGCCCATGCATGGCCTCGCTGCACAGAAACTCGCGGATGCTGGAGCGCAATACGGCGCGGCCATCCCCCATGCGGGAGTAAGGGGTGAGCCCCGAGCCCTTGAGCTGAACCTCCTGCGCCCCGCCATCGTGGTCCGGCGGCGGCGTCAGTTCGCCCAGCAGGGCGGCGCGGCCATCACCCAATTGGCCGGCCCAGACGCCAAACTGGTGGCCGCTGTACACGCTGGACAGGGGCTGCGAGCCCGGGGCCGTCTGGTTGCCGACCAGGATGTTTAACCAGTTCGGCGATTGCAGCGCCTCGGGTGTCAGCCCCAAGAGTTTGGCTGCCGACCCGCTGAGCCCCACCCAATGCGGATGTGCCATGGGCTGGGTGGTCATGGGGGCGTAAAAGTCGTTGCCCAGGGCGGCAAAGCTGTTGGTCCAGCGCCAGCCAGGGGCCAGGCCGGGAAGGCCAGAGGAAGTATCGGGGGATGGGGCGGGGGGTGTTTCGTGCATGGGCCCCTATTGTCCCGTAGCCCCGCCAAACCCGCCCGTGCAAGGGTAAGCCCTAGCCAGCGTGGCATTGCAAAGACAGTGTTTTGGCCGTGTTCGGGTACCGGCGAACGGGTACCCGCTTCCTAGAATTTCAAGCACCACGCGGCCCAGCCTGCGGTGGAACAACAACACAAGGAGACATCCATGCAGTCTGTTTTGCGAATCTTTCGCGGGGTAATGCTTTTTGCATGCCTCGTCGCTACCGCCAATGCCTGGGCGGCGTACAACCAAAGCCTGACGCGCACGCTGGATGCGGGCCAGGTCTATGGCAAGGTCGACGCCAACAACAGCCATGCTTTTCTGGGCATCCCGTTTGCGCAGGCGCCTGTGGCTGCGTTGCGCTGGCGTGCGCCGCAACCGCCGCTGCCGTGGAGCGGGTCCCGCGCGGCAACCAGTCTGCCACCCATGTGTGCGCAGATCGGCAGTTTCTTTGGTGAACCGGACCCTGCCACCTTCGATCAGCCGGTGGGCAGCGAAGACTGTTTGTATGTGAATGTATGGCGACCCAACTCCAATGCCGACAACCTGCCGGTTTTCTACTGGATACACGGCGGCAGCAATGTCAAGGGCTCTGCCCGTGAGCCGCTATACAACGGTGCCTACCTGGCCAACAAGGCGAACATGGTGGTGGTGACGGTGCAGTACCGGCTGGGCATGTTGGGCTGGCTCAACCACCCCGCACTGAAGACAGGCAATGCCAAGGACGACTCCGGCAACTTTGCGACGCTGGATCTGGTGCGCGGGCTGGACTGGGTGCAGACCAATATCCGGGCGTTTGGCGGCAATCCGGGCCAGGTGACGGTGGCCGGCCAATCGGCGGGCTGCATCAATACCTGGGGCTTGTTGCAATCGCCGCTGGCTGGTGGCAAGTTCCACCGGGCCTTGTGTATGTCCGGCATTCCCAATGGCTACCCCGCCGTGGTGGGCACATTGGCCGCGGAATCGCTGGTCGACAAGTTGCTGGTGGACAACGGCAGCGCGTCCAACCTGGCACAAGCCACGGCCCAGCGCCTGGGCATGAACAACGCCCAGGTGGGTGCACTGTTGCGAAACGCCACTGCCGCGCAGATCATGAAGCTGACACCGTCGCCAGTTGTCCCGGGCCACTTTACCGATGGCACGGTCATTCGAGCCGGTGGCCTGGTGGACCTGGTGGCAGGCAACTACAACCGCGTGCCGTTGATGGTTGGCAGCACACATGACGAGGGCTCGTACTTTGCGTATGCCTTCGGCATGGGCAAGCCCAGCGCGCAGGAGTTCTGGCAGCTGTCCAACCATGCGGCGCCGGGCAGTGTGACGGTGAATGACCTGATCAAACCCGAGTTCCAGCCCATCTACACACAAACCCACGAGGCCATTTCCTACGCGCTGGACCTGACCATCGACAACACTGTGCGCCTGTTGCGCCTGAGCAGTGGCGCCAGCGCCCTGTACCGCTATAACTTCAAATGGCGCGATACACCTACACCGTGGAAGAGCACCTTTGGTGCCTTTCACGGCATCGACGTGGCTCTGCTGTTTGGCAACTACGTGGTGAACGAGCCCAACTTCATGCACTTTGCATGGAATGCCAGCAATGCGGCTTCGCGCCAGAACCTGTCGGATCGGTTCATCAAACATGTGTCCACCTTTGCCCGCACGGGCAAGCCCAGCCAGCTGTTTGACGGGCAGACCACCTGGAACGACTGGACCAACTTCACCTGCGGACTGGCCTGTCCCAAACGCATGGTGTTTGACAACAGTTCGTACATGTCCGGTGACGACTACTTTTTCTTCTGGCCCCGCTACCAGATTCTGTCGCAGCAGCAGAAGGACTATGTCTGGAAGGTGATCGACTTCAATGCCCTGCCAGCCAATGTGGACCCCTTCCGCGACGGGCCACACTGAGCGTTACCCATAGAAAGGCTTTCAGGCGTTCAGCAATTGGGTTAGCGCTGCATCGTCCAGAATCTTGATGCGGTTCATGGACAGGCTGATCACCCCCTGTTCCTTAAAAACATTGAGCACCCGGTTGGCCGTTTGGCGGGACATGCCTGCCAGGCTGGCCAGTTCGTCCTGTGTCAGGTCCAGTTGGCGGGTGCGGCTCCAGAACAGGCGGCTCAAGGACAATGCGATGCGTTGCTCCGGACTTCGTGTGCGTCCAGCCTCAATCATGGCCATGGACTGCGACAGCCTCAGATTCAGGCCGGCTACCAGGCATTGGTTGAATGCCAGGCTGCCGGCCTGCAATTGGCGGAAGTTTGCCAGCGGCAGGCACACCAATTCGGTGTCGCGCAGGGCAACAACCTGGTAGCGGCGGACTTCATCTTTCAGTGCCGAGCCTTCTCCAAACCATTCCCCCGCCGCCACACCCAGAAAGTCTGAGCGCCGCCCAGCGGGCGCAGGCGCAGAAATGATAACCAGGCCGCGCAACACGCCATACCAGCCCTGGGTGCGTTCGTTGGCCTGCAGAAGGGTCTCGCCTCTGGCCGCTGAAAGTGTAAAAACCTGCGCTTCCGTGTTGTCCTGCTGGTCGCCCGGCAGGGTCTTGAACCAGGTTTGGGATTGAAGAAAGTTGCGGACCGGATTCTGTGTGCTGGGGAACATGCATTCTCTAATGCAGTGCCAGTACGGGTGCATGTGTGTTGTGGGTCAATGCCTTGCGGTACTCCCCGGGGGGCACACCGAACCAGCGCTTGCAGGCGCGAAAAAAATTGCTCTGGTCACCAAAACCCAGCAGATCGGCCATAGCCGAAAGGGGGAGCTTGTCTTGCGCCAGGTACTTGCGTGCCAATTCGCAGCGGACCTCATCCAGTAGTTGCTGGTAAGAGGTGCTCTCGGCGCGCAGGCGGCGTTGCAGCGTGCGGTCGGTGAGTGCCAGCAGGGCGGCGATGTCTTCGCGGCGCGGTTCACCCTGGCTGAGGCGCTGCATGACGTGTTCACGCACCTTGTTGCTGACGGTAGTGCTGCCAAGGTGGCTCAGTTGTTCATCCATCAGCCGCTCATGCAGGGCCAGCATGGCCGGGCTGCGCGAGGGCAGGGGGGTTGCCAGGTCGGAATCGGCCAACAGCAGGCGGGTGACGGGTTGTCCAAAACGCAAGGGGCAGTCAAATGCCTTGCGGTAGGGCAACTCGCATACCGGCTGTGGAAAGATGAACTCGGCGGCTATAGGGCGCACCTCGCGGCGTGTCAGCCAACTGCACAGGATCTGCAAGGTCAGGATGGCGTGCTCCTGGCGCTGCCGTGGCAGGCGCAAAGTGTTGCCAATATGCCCTATGACCAACCAGCTGTGCGGGCGCTCATCCACGAGTTCAATGGTCGTGGCATCGGAAATCAGGGCCAAATAACGCGACAGGCTCTCCAGGCCGCTGCGCAGGTCCGGGCTTGACATCATGGCATGCCCAACCACGTCGAAATTGACAAATCGGGACACCAGTTCCCGGTCTATTCCCAGTGCCGGATTGCCCGATGCCAGGATCGCCATGTCCCACAGGCGAATCACCGCATCGGCCCCGACCCGGGCTCCTGCCTGGTCGAGTTCTGTGCTGTCAATTCCGGCGCCACGCATAAGACGCTGCACATCGAGGCCCTGGGAAGCAAACATCTCCAGAACACCCTTGACCCAGGTTGTAGAACTGCTTCGGTTCATTGAAAAAATGGCTCTCCAAAGTCACTAGATTGGATGCGTTGGGACAGTGTTTCAGCCACACGCGGTTTTTAGAATTTCTGCACCGCACCAAGGCAAAGCAAGAGTGTGATTTCAATGGATTTTGCGCCAGGTTGCAAGTTGCGGCTTACCCTATAAGGAGACATGAAGAATGAACCTAACCAACAGAATACTGTGGGCACCCTGTGTGGCCCTTGCCGCGCTGGCGAGTGGCTGTGGTGGTACAGGTGTTGTCGCGGATCCGGCGTTGAGCCGCAGCACCAGTTATGGTGCGGTGCTGGGTAGCGACGACAGTGTGGGCTCTGGGACCTATTCGTGGAAGGGAATCCCCTTTGCCAAGGCACCCGTGGGGGCATTGCGCTGGAAAGCCCCGGTGAAACCTGATGCATGGCAAGGCCAACGGGTGACCAAGGCATTCGGCAATGCCTGTCTGCAAAATGGGCGCATCTACGGCCCAGGTGCCAACAACCGCTATGACGGCAGCATAGCCAGCACCCTCAACACGCCGGTGGGTCATGAAGACTGCCTGACGCTCAATATCTGGCGCCCTGCCAACGACAGCGCCAACCTGCCGGTCATCGTGTTTGTGTATGGCGGCAGCAATATTTCCGGCTACACCGCAGACCCTGTCTACGATGGCGCGACCCTGGCCAAGGCCGCAAATGCGGTGGTGGTGACGACCAACTACCGCTTGGGTGTTCTGGGTTTCATGAATCTGCCGCAGTTGAAGACGGGCGCTGCCGCAGACGTGGCCTCAGACTCCGGCAACTTTGCGCTGCTGGATATCGTGCAGGCTCTCAAGTTTGTGAAGAACAATGCAGCTGCCTTTGGCGGTACGGCGGACAACGTGACGTTGATGGGGCAATCGGCGGGTGCCATCAATGCCTGGGCGCTGATGGCATCACCTTTGGCTGCGGGGCTATTCCAGAAGGTCGTGCCCATCAGCGGTGGTATTTCCCTGGCCAGCAATTTGCCAGCAGGCATGTTGCCGACCCTGAATCCGGCGAGTACCTACCTGGCGCAGGGAAACGGGCTGCTGGTCAAGCTGCTGATCGCAGACGGCAAGGCAACAGATGCGGCCTCGGCTGCGGCCTACATCGCAACGCAAAGCAGCGCACAGGTTGCGGACTATCTGCGTGCCAAGTCCGGCAGCAGCATTTTGTCCACACTGTTGGTCAATGGGCTGACAGGCTCGGGCCCTATTCCTGATGGGGTTGTGCTACCCGCTGACCCGATTGCAGCGATGGCTGCGGGCCGTTACAACAAGGTGCCAGTGCTGTCTGGCAACACCACCGACGAAGGCAAGCTGTTTGCGCCCTTCCTGACCCTGCTGGGTGGCAAGGCAGGTCACAAAATCAGCGATGCGGATCGGTTCAACCTGATGGCCAATTTCAATCCGGATCTGCCCACGGCGCTGACCTCTGCCGACATACTGGACTCCTCCTATCTGCCGGTGGCCACACCCGTCACCGGATTCAATGCAAAGACGGCCTTGCTGGGGAATGTGTTCACTACGCCCAGTCGGGACAACGTGCTCAACACGCTGGTCACGCAACAGGCTGGCTCGGTCTGGCACTACCAGTTCAACTGGGCGCAGGAACCCGCACCGTGGAACGATGTGTATGGCGCAGCCCATGCCTTTGATCTGCCCTTCCTGTTTGGCAACTTTGGCCCGTCGGTTTTCTCGAATGCGGTCAATAGCAGTGCCAACAAAGCGGGGCGCCTGGCCTTGTCGACCGCCATGATGGCGAGCCTGGCCAGTTTCGCGCGTACCGGCAATCCGAACAGCACTGCGCTGGGTACCACCTGGCAGCCGTGGCCCAGAAAACTGGTCTTCGATGCCTCGTTGACGCAGACCACTATCGCCGCCCCCTGAGCACTGTTGTCGCGGCGGGTGTCGTCCAGACGACACCGTTTGCGTGCGGCGTTTTGCCCACGCACACTCTGGCCAGTCGTTGGCAATGCACGAACAAATACTCAAGAATGAGATGGAGACAAACATGATGGCGAAACTGTCGCGGGTAGTGACGAGATTGTTGGGTGCCACCCTGTGCCTGGCTCTGCATGGCGTGCATGCCGCGGAGCCTGGCGTGACCGATACCGAGATTCTGGTGGGGCAGCCGGCAGGCATCACCGGTCCGTTGGCCGAGTTGGCGCCGGACATTCTGAACGCCACCAAGGTCTTGTTTGACAGCGTCAACGAAAAAGGTGGCATCCACGGCCGCAAGATACGGACGTTGACCATGGATGACGGTTATGTGGTGGCCAATACCGTCAAGGTGGTCAATCACATGATTGAAAAGGAGCCAGTCTTTGCACTGATGAACATGACCGGCACTTCCAACGTGGCCGCTGTGTTGCCCCTGCTGGAGAAGGAGAACCCACCGCTGCCATTGATTGCGCCCTTTACCGGGGCGGAACTGATGCGTACACCGGCCATTAACCATGTCTTCAACGTCCGCGCGAGCTACGGCGACGAGACGGAAAAAATCGTGCACCACCTGGCCACACTGGGTGCCCAACGCATCGCCGTGTTATGGAGCAACAATGGTTTTGGCAAGGACGGGCTGGCGGGCGTGCAAAAGGCACTGGAGAAGCGTGGCATGAAACTGTATGCCGATGCGCCTATTGAGCAGAACGCGTCCGATACCGACAAGGCCATTGCGGCATTGCATGACCGGCGTCCTGAAGCCATCATCATGATCACGGCCGGTGCGCCTACCGTCAGTTTTATCAAGGGTTACAACAAGGTTCGCAAGGGTATGCACTTCTACACCCTGTCGGTCATGGGCAGTCAGGCTACCTTGCGTGCACTGGGCGCTGACGGCGTGGGTGTGGTGGTGACCAGCGTGGTTCCGTTCCCCTGGGATGTGACACACCCACTGGCCCGTGAATACCGCAGCATGATGCAGAAGGCCGGGTATACCAATTTGTCGTTTCTGGGCTTTGAGGGCTTTATCAATGCCAAGGTGGTAGTCGAAGGCCTGAGACTGGCTGGCAGGGATCTCAACCGCAGCCGGTTTGTGAATGCACTGGCCAGTATCAAACGCCTGGACCTCGGGGGCTTTGCGGTGGGGTTTGGCAAGGATTCACGCCAGGGGTCGCGGTATGTTGGTTTGACCATCGTCAGCCGTGGCGAAAAATTCACCAAATAAATCCTCTACCTAAGCACCAACCCGTCTATTATTTTTTCTACAACCTACTATGATGAATTTTTACTATTGCCGCTTCAAGGAGTACCGATGCTAGGGTTAATGCAAAGTCAGCAGTTGCTGATTTCGTCTTTGATTGATTTTGCCGAGCGCCACCACGCAGAAGCGGAAGTGGTGTCACGCCGGGTAGAGGGTGACATTCACCGCTGTACGTACAAAGACATTGCTGTGCGTTCCCGGCAGGTTGCCAATGCATTGGACAACATGCAACTGGCGTTCAGTGACCGCGTAGCGACCCTGGCCTGGAATGGCTATCGCCACCTGGAGCTGTACTTTGGCGTCAGCGGCTCGGGCCGTGTATTGCATACCCTGAACCCCCGTTTGCACCCCGAACAAATTGCCTGGATTGCCAACCATGCAGAAGATCAGGTGCTGTGTTTTGACCTGAGCTTCCTGCCCATCATCAAGGCCATGCACAGCCATTGCAAGACGGTCAAGCATTTCATCGCACTGTGTGAGGCCGACAAGCTGCCGGCCGACAGTGGTATTCCTGGATTACAAAGCTACGAGGCCTGGATTGGCGCGCAATCCTCCAGTTATGCCTGGCCCGAGTTCGATGAGAACTCGGCGTCCAGCATGTGTTACACCAGTGGCACCACCGGCAACCCCAAGGCTGCCCTGTACAGCCACCGTTCGACCATGCTGCACGCCCTGGCCGGCGCTTTGCCTGATGCCTTGAGCATGAGTGCACGCGATTGCGTTTTGCCCGTGGTGCCCATGTTCCACGTCAATGCCTGGGGTCTGCCGTACTCCGCGGCCATGACCGGCGCAAAGCTGGTGTTCCCCGGCCCGGCAATGGACGGCAAATCGATTTTTGAACTGATCGAATCCGAAAAGGTCAGTTTTGCCGCCGGTGTACCCACTGTATGGCAGATGATGCTGGCCCATATGCAGGCTGGTGACCTGCGGTTTTCCACACTTAAACGCACAGTCATTGGTGGCTCTGCATGCCCGCCGGCCATGATCACGGCCTTCAACGACGTTTATGGCGTGGAAGTGCTGCATGCATGGGGCATGACAGAGATGTCACCTTTGGGCACGGTGTGCACACTGAAGAACAAACATTTGCCCCTGGACGCCGCGGACAAGATGAAGGTGCGGCTCAAGCAGGGTCGTGGGATTTTCGGTGTAGACATGAAGATCGTGGACGATGCCGGCAAACAACTCCCCTGGGATGGCAAGGCCTACGGTGACCTGTTGGTCAAGGGCCCATGGGTCATCAGCGAATATTTCAAAGGCGAGGGCGGTTCGACCCTGGTTGACGGCTGGTTTCCTACGGGCGACGTGGCCACCATCGATCCCGATGGTTATATGCAGATCACCGACCGAAGCAAGGACGTCATCAAGTCGGGTGGTGAATGGATCAGTTCCATCGATGTCGAAAACGTGGCCATGGCCCACCCGGCGGTGGCGATGGCGGCCTGCATCGGCATGAAACACCCCAAGTGGGATGAGCGCCCCATCATCGCCGTGGTCAAAAAACCAGGGCAAGAGGTGACGCGTGACACACTGATTGCGTTCTATGAAGGCAAGACCGCCAAGTGGCAAATCCCGGACGATGTGGTCTTTGTCGATGCCATTCCGTTGGGAGGCACCGGCAAAATGCAAAAGACCAAGTTGCGCGAGTTGCTGAAGGACTACAAATTGCCGGGCACCTGATGCGTCTGTGTTCTGCGCACGGCCAGTCGCCAAGGTGATACGGTCTAGGGGAAACCCTCGTGTTGCAGTGCAGCGATTCTTGTACGCTCACTACAGTATTTTTCCAAGGAGTCATCTTATGAAGTTTGGTTTGAAATTCGTCGCTGCTTCGGTTGCGCTGGTCTGCTCCCAAGGCGCTTTTGCGCAAAGCGGTGAGACGGTTAAATTGGTCCGTATTGATCCCTTGACAGGCCTGCTCGGTCCTGTCGGCGTCAACCAGGACAAGAGCTACAAGTTTTTTGCGGAAAAATTCAGTGGTGCAGGCAATCCTGCAGGTGTCAAGTTTGAGTTCACAACGATTGACAACAAGCTCAGCCCAACCGAGAGCTTGAATGCACTCAAGGCTGCCATTGACCAGGGCGCGCGCTACATCATTCAGGGCAATGGGTCTTCTGTGGCGCTGGCACTGTCTGATGCGGTCACCAAGTACAACGAACGCAACCCCGGCAAAGAGGTGTTGTACCTCAACGACTCTGCGGTGGACCCTGATCTGACGAACAGCAAGTGCAGCTTCTGGCACTTCCGTTTTGATGCCGACACCTCCATGAAGATGGAAGCGATGTCCAGTTTCATGAAAGACCAGAAGGACATCCAGAAGGTCTACATCCTGGGGCAAAACTACTCCCACGGTGTTCAGGTTGCCAAGTTCACCAAGGAAACCTTGGCCCGCAAGCGTCCTGACATCCAGATCGTAGGTGAAGACCTCCATCCATTGGCGCAAGTGCGTGACTTTGCACCCTATATCGCCAAGATCAAGGCATCTGGCGCCGATACAGTTGTCACCGGAAACTGGGGTTCTGACCTGTCGCTGCTGATCAAGGCCGCCAACGAAAATGGTTACACCGGCAAGTTCTTTACCTACTACGCCGGTGTCACCGGTACTCCAACCGCTTTGGGTACCAATGGCGGTGGACGTGTGTACCAGATTGCCTACAACCACTACAACATGGGTGGTCAGATGGACAAGTGGATGGGCGAGTTCAAGACCAAGTACAACGACGACTTCTTCACAGGCTCTGTGATTCGCATTTACCAAACCTTGGGCGCTGCCATGGCCAAGGCCAAGTCGACCGACCCCGTCAAGGTGGCGCTCGCAATGGAAGGCCTGAAGGTCACGAGCTTCAATGGTGAAGTGGAAATGCGCAAGTCCGACCACCAGTTGCAGCAGCCGCTGTACATGTCGGTCTGGCAAAAGGCGGACAAGAAGTACCCCTACAGCCCTGAGAACACCGGCATGACATTGGCACCCGTCAAGGAATTCGCCAACTATGTGTCCAGCACGCCCACAAGCTGCGCGATGAAGCGTCCATAAACCTCTGCCTTGGGGGCTAGCCCTTGGGGCGCTAAGACATCAGGAGCCCGAGCGGGTTTGCCGCATCGGGCTCTTTTCATTCAACGACGATAAAGGCTTGTCGATTATGGAGTTCTTCATCATCTCAATGCTCAACGGGCTGAGTTACGGCCTGTTGTTGTTCATGCTGAGCTCAGGGCTTACGCTGATCTTCAGCATGATGGGTGTATTGAATTTTGCGCATGCCAGCTTTTACATGCTGGGTGCCTATGTGGGTTATACGGTGTCTCGTTTTGTGGGCTTCTGGCCCGCACTGGTTCTTGCACCGCTGGTGGTTGGCGCATTGGGTGCCCTGTTTGAGCGCCTGTGCCTGCGCAAGGTCCACAAATACGGCCACGTGCCTGAGCTGATGATTACCTTCGGCCTGTCTTATGTGATTCTGGAACTGGTGCAGTTGATCTGGGGACGCATTGCGCTGGAATTCCAGCCACCCGCGGCCCTGCAAGGCCCAGCCTTTACATTGATCAACCACTCCATCAATGGCCTGAGTGTGCTGTGGGGTGCCGCACCCAGCGAGATGTGCAGTGCTGCCGACGCGGCTGTTCGGGTGGTGTGTTCACCGTTCCCTGCCACCCGGGGCTTCATGATGCTGGTGGCGCTGGTGATGCTGCTCAGTGTGTGGTTGTTGCTGACGCGCACCCGCATTGGTCTGGTCATACAGTCCGCTCTGACCCATCCTGATGCCGTAGAGGCATTGGGGCACAACGTGCCCAGGATCTTCATGCTCGTGTTTGGTGCAGGCGCCGCGCTGGCGGGGCTGGCCGGCGTGATTGGCGGAAGCACCTTCCTGACCGAACCGGCCATGGCCGCCACGGTGGGTTCCGTCATTTTTGTGGTGGTTGTGGTGGGCGGAATGGGCTCCTTGTCAGGCGCTTTCCTGGCCTCCGTATTGATCGGTGTCATCCAGACCTTTGCGATCGCCTTTGACTACTCGGTGGCCACGCTGGCCCAACAATTGGGTCTTCAATTGAGCGCTGGTGCGCTCAACAATACCTTCGTCAAATTGACACTGTCACAGGTCGCACCAATCTTGCCGTACCTGTTTCTGGTGCTGATCCTGATCTTCCGGCCCAAAGGTCTTTTGGGTACACGGGAGGGATGAGGCCATGAGCAACAACAACACACAATCCAAACCATTCAACAGCGGGCGATGGCTGGTCTGGGGCCCGTTTGCCCTCGCGCTGGCGGTGGCGCCCATGCTGTTTACCGGTGGCCTGGGCCTGACCGTCCTGTCACAAATGGGCATTGCGATCATTGCCTGCCTGTCCTACAACATGTTGTTAGGGCAGGGGGGCATGCTGAGCTTTGGCCACGCGGTTTACACCGGCCTCGGAGCGTTTGTCGCAATACATGCGCTCAACTCGGTGTCAGGAGGTTCCTTGCCTATACCCGTCTCATTGGTGCCGTTGGTTGGCGGCATTGCGGGCATGGGTTTTGCTGCGCTGTTTGGCTACGTGACCACACGCAAGTCGGGCACCACGTTTGCGATGATTACCCTGGGCCTCGGTGAGCTGGTGTTTGCCATGTCACTGATGATCCCCGAGTTCTTCGGTGGTGAGGGCGGGGTATCTGGCAACCGTGTCATTGGCAGCCCCTTTATGGGCATCACCTTTGGGCCGGCCATCCAGGTCTACTACCTGATCGCGGTCTACACCTTCATTTCGGTGGTGGCCATGTTTGCCTTCACAGCCACACCTTTGGGCCGTATGCTCAACGCCGTACGGGACAACCCCGAACGTGTCGAGTTTGTAGGCTACAACACGCAGCGCATACGCTACACAGCCTTCATCATCGCCGGCTTTTTCGCCGGCATATCAGGCGGTTTGGGTGCATTGAACTTTGAGATCGTGACCGCCGAGGTGGTGCATGCCGCGCGCTCCGGTGCCTACCTGTTGTTTACCTTCCTCGGAGGTGCAACCTTCTTCTTCGGCCCCATCATCGGCGCCGTGTTGATGGTGCTGGCCTTTGTGCTGTTCAGTGAGTTCACGCAGGCCTGGTTGCTGTACCTGGGGCTGATCTTCCTGTTCATGGTGATGTATGCACCGGGTGGTATTGCCAGCCTGATCATGATGAATCTGCGTGTTGCGATGTACGGAAAGTTGCGTAGCCTGGCGCTGAACTACCTGGCCTTGGCCGTGACCGGTCTGATTGCGCTGACAGGCGCTGCTGCCATGATTGAGATGACCTACCACCTGCAGCTCAGTTCATCCCAGGGGCCCGACATTGCGTTCATGGGCTTGATGCTGAACACCACGGGCACGGGCACCTGGCTCGGTGCGGCTGTGATTTTGGGCATTGGTTTTGTGCTGTTTGAAATGGCACGCCGCCGGTTTGCGCTGAAATGGGAGGCTATACAGGCCGTCATTGAGAAACAAGTGAACAAGGAGGACGCGCAATGACCGCAACACCGGATTCCTTTGCGCTCGAGCTGAAGGATTTACGCAAGAGTTTTGGCAAGACCGAGATCATTCGGGGTGTCAATCTGGCGGTACGCCATGGAGAACGTGTGGCGGTCATCGGGCCGAACGGTGCGGGCAAGTCCACACTGTTTAACCTGATCAGTGGCCGGTTTGGCGCCAGCAGTGGTGATGTGCTGCTCAATGGCACGGTCATCAACGGGTTGAAACCCTATGAGATCAACCGACTGGGCCTGAGCCGCAGCTTTCAGATTACGAATATCTTCCCCAAGCTCAGCGTGTTTGAGAACCTGCGCTGCAGCGTGTTGTGGAGCATGGGCTACAAGTACAGCTTCTTTCGTTTTCTCTCCAGCCTGCACGATGCCAATGCACGGGCCAACGAGCTCTTGAAAATGATTCAGTTGGACAAGAAGCACGACGTGCTGGCCATGAACCTGACCTATGCCGAGCAGCGGGCGCTGGAGATTGGCATCACCATCGGCGGGGGCGCCAATGTGATTTTGCTGGACGAGCCTACCGCCGGCATGAGCCGCAGCGAGACCACCCGATTCATTGCCTTGATCAAGCAGGTCACCGAGGGAAAGACCTTGTTGACCGTGGAGCACGATATGGGCGTGGTGTTCGGCCTTGCCGACAAGATTGCCGTGGTCGTCTACGGTGAGGTCATCGCCTTTGACACACCGGACGCCGTGCGGGCCAACCCGCGGGTGCAGGAGGCCTACCTGGGCTCTTCCGTTGCCGACGCACAAGCAGGAGGACACTGATCGTGCTCAAAGTATCAAACTTACACGCCTACTACGGCAAAAGCCATGTACTCCACGGTGTGGACATGCACGTCAAAGAAGGCGAAATCGTGGCCTTGTTGGGACGCAATGGCTCGGGCCGCTCCACGACAGCCAAAGCCATCATGGGTCTGGTGGATTGCCAAGGCTCGGCCCTGTGGAAGGGCAAGGAAGCTCTGGGCAAAAAGACCTTTGAAATCGCCCACCTGGGCCTGGGTTATGTGCCCGAGAGCCGCGACATCTTCCCCAAACTGACCGTGCACCAGAACCTGTTGTTGGGGCAGAAGCGCGGCCAGAAAAACCCGCGCTGGTCGTTCGACGACATGTACAAGATGTTCCCGCGGCTCAAGGAGCGGGAACACACCGAGGCAGGCGTGTTGTCCGGTGGTGAGCAGCAGATGCTGACCCTATGTCGCACGCTGATGGGCGACCCCGACCTCATCATCATCGACGAACCCACCGAAGGCCTGGCGCCCAAGATCGTGGAGTTGGTGGCCGAATACTTGAAAGAACTGCGCAAACGCGGCGTGTCGGTGCTGCTGATCGAGCAGAAGCTGACGATTGCGATGCAGATATCGGACCGTTGTTTTGTGATGGGTCACGGCAGCATCGTCTTCGAGGGCACACCCGAGGAACTGCGCAACAACAGCGAAATCCGCAAGGAATGGCTGGAAGTCTAAACATGCCCGCCTGTCATTTGTCCCAACAGTGACAAGCCCGCTTTCAACGTCCGTAAAAACCCCTACAATTTAAAACGAACGATCGTTCTATTTTGAATGTTCCACTTTCTACCCTGAGGAATGTAAGCATGACCGCCCAATACCAAGTCCAAGGTGACGTTGCCATCATCACGCTCGACAACCCACCCGTCAACGGCCTGGGTCTGTCCACCCGCCAAGGTATCGCTGACGGCATGGCCAAGGCCAATGCCGATGCAGCGGTCAAGTCCATCATCATCACCGGCGCCGGCAAGGCTTTTTCGGGTGGTGCGGACATCAAGGAGTTCGGCTCACCCAAGGCCATGCAGGAGCCCAACCTGATCAGCGTGATCACCGTGCTGGAAAACTCTGCCAAGCCCGTCATCGCAGCCATCCACACTGTGGCCATGGGCGGCGGTCTGGAATTGGCCATGGGCTGCCACTACCGCATTGCGGCACCCGGCACCAGTGTGGCCCTGCCCGAAGTCAAGCTGGGCCTGCTGCCCGGCGCCGGCGGCACTCAGCGTTTGCCTCGTTTGCTGGGTGTGGAAGCCGCGCTGAACATCATCGTCAGCGGTGAGCCCATCAAGAGCGAAATGCTGGCCATGCTGCCCGGCCAGAAACTGTTCGACAAGATGGCAACATCTGCGGAGAGCCTGGCTGAAGAAGCGCTGGCCTATGCCCGCTCGGTGGCCGATGTGCGCCCCTTGCCGCTGGTGCGCGACCTGAAGTGCAAACACCCGCAGGGCGATGCCTACTTCCAGTTTGCCCGCAACATGGTCAAGGGCATGTCCAAAAACTTCCCGGCGCCCGCCAAGTGTGTGGATGCCGTTGAAGCCGCCACCAAGAAGAAGTTTGACGACGGCATGGCGGTGGAGCGTGAGATCTTCATCAACCTGATGTGGACCGCCGAAAGCAAATCCCTGCGCCACCTGTTCCTGGCCGAACGTGCTGCATCAAAAATACCCGATGTCCCCGCCGATACTGCACAACGCGCTATCAACTCCATAGCAGTCATTGGTGCTGGCACCATGGGTGGCGGTATCGCGATGAACTTTTTGAACGCCGGCATTCCCGTCAAAATGCTGGAAATGAAGCAAGAGGCGCTGGACCGTGGCGTGGCCACCATCCGTAAGAACTACGAAGCCCAAGTCAAGAAGGGTAAGCTCAAGCAAGACAAATACGACCAGCGCATGAGCCTGTTGACCACGACTCTGAGCTACGATGATTTGAACGGTACCGACATGGTGATCGAGGCCGTGTTCGAGGAAATCGGCGTCAAGGAAGCCGTGTTCAAGGAACTGGACCGCGTCATGAAGCCCGGCGCCATCCTGGCGTCCAACACCTCCACGCTGGACGTGGACAAGATCGCATCCTTCACCAAGCGTCCGCAAGACGTGGTTGGCCTGCATTTCTTCAGCCCCGCCAACGTCATGAAACTGCTGGAAGTGGTGCGCGGCAAGGAAACCGCCAAGGACGTCATGGCCACCGTGATGTCGGTCGCGAAGAAAATCCGCAAGACGGCTGTGGTGTCCGGCGTGTGCGACGGCTTCATCGGCAACCGCATGATCGAGCAGTATGGCCGCCAAGGAGGCTTCTTGCTGGACGAAGGCTGCACGCCTGCCCAGGTCGACAAGGCCATGGAAAAGTTTGGCATGGCCATGGGCCCGTTCCGCATGGGCGATCTGGCTGGTAACGACATTGGCTGGGCCATCCGCAAGCGCCGCTATTCCGAAAAGCCCGACATGAAGTACAGCAAGACTGCTGACCTTCTGTGTGAAAAAGGCCGCTTTGGCCAAAAGGTGGGCAAGGGCTGGTACGACTATGTCGAAGGCAAGCGCGACGCCATCCCCAATGCCGAAGTGGTGACCATGATCGAAGAGCACCGCAAGGCCCTGGGCATCACACCGCGCAAGATTTCTGACGAAGAAATCGTGCAGCGCCTGGTGTTCAGCCTGGTCAATGAAGCAGCCCACATTCTGGAAGAAGGCATCGCCAACAAGGCCAGCGATATCGACATCGTCTACATCTTTGGTTATGGCTTCCCCGCACACCGCGGCGGCCCCATGAACTATGCCGACCAGGTTGGCCTGTTCAACGTGGTCCAAGCCATGAACCGTTTTGCGCTGAACCCGCTGGATGATGCCAAGTTCTGGAAGCCAGCGCCACTGCTGGCCAAGCTGGCGGCTGAAGGAAAGTCCTTTAACTAAGGTCTTTTTTAATGCTCAAAAGGATACTTTGGAGCTTGCTGGCGGTGGTGGTGCTGCTGGCAGGCGCAGTGGCCACCAACACGCTGCGCAAAGGCTCGCGCCAGATGGACGTCGCTCCACTCGCCGCTTTGGCGGTGGACGAAGCCGCCGCTGCCGCGCGCCTGGGTGAGGGGGTGCGTTTGCGCACCATCTCGTCGCGTGATGACGCTGCGTTGAACGCTAACCAGTTCACGCAGTTCCACGCGCTGCTGCAAGCCCGATTCCCCAAAGTCCATGCCACGCTCAAGCGTGAGGTGGTGGCCGATTTGAGTCTGCTCTACACCTGGGAAGGTAGCAACCCCAAGGCCGAGCCCATTCTGTTGCTGGCCCACCAGGATGTGGTGCCCGTAGCACCTGGCACCGAGGGCGATTGGCAAGTGCCACCGTTCTCCGGCGAGGTCAAAGACGGTTTTGTATGGGGCCGCGGCTCCTGGGACGACAAGGGCAACCTGATGTCCCAGCTGGAAGCGGTAGAGATGCTGCTGGCCAGTGGCTACAAGCCCGAGCGCACCGTCTACCTGGCCTATGGTGCGGATGAAGAAGTCAGCGGAACCCGTGGTGCGGCCAAGATTGCTGCCGTTCTCAAGGAACGCAAGGTACGCCTGAACTTCGTCATTGATGAAGGCCTGTTGATACTGGACGGCATCATGCCCGGCATCAGCAAACCCACGGCACTGATTGGTGTGGCTGAAAAAGGCTATATGTCGGTGGTATTGAAGATGTCGGCAACACCCGGCCATTCCTCGCTGCCGCCTAAAAAAGGCACCAGCGCCATTGCGATGATGAGTGCCGCGCTGAAGCGCCTGGACGACGAACAATTGCCCGGGGGCATTCGCGGCGTGGCCGGGGAAATGTTTGACACCATGGCGCCAGAGATGAGCGGCTTTTCCCGTGTGGCCTTGTCCAACCTGTGGCTGTTTGGCCCGGTGGTGCAAAAGCAGCTGGAAGGCGCTGCCAGCACCAACGCGATGATGCGCACCACAACGGCACTAACCATCGTGAATGCCGGCAACAAAGAAAACGTGCTGCCCGGCCGTGCCGAGGCTACGGTCAACTTCCGCATCCTGCCCGGGGACACCAAGGAACAGGTGCTGGACCACGTGCGTACCCAGGTGACACAAGCAGTCGGCTCTGACAAGTTTGAACTGTTTGCGCTGCCGGGCGCGGTGAATGCGTCCAAGGTAGCACCCACCGATTCGCCCCAGTACAAGACGCTGAACAAAACCGTGCGTGAAATCTTCCCCGATGCCCTGGTGGCGCCGGGGCTAATGGTGGCAGCAACCGACTCTATCCACTACGGCGACATCAGTGACCACATTTTCAAGTTCTCGCCGATACGCGCCAATGCGGAAGACCTGAAACGCTTCCACGGCACCAACGAACGCCTGGCGACCAAAAACTACGCCGATGCCATCCGTTTCTACCACCGCCTGCTGGGCGAAGCCGCCAAGGCCGCACAGCCTTAAACACCGTTCACCGTTTTTTTTGAAGAAGAGGAATCCCACATGACTTCCGCAGTAATCGTATCCACCGCACGCACCCCCCTGGCCAAGAGCTGGAAGGGTTCCTTCAACATGACCCACGGCGCCACACTGGGCGGCCACGCCGTCGAGCACGCCATCAAGCGCGCTGGCATTGAAGCCGGTGAGGTAGATGACGTCATCATGGGTTGCGCCACACCCGAAGGCGCCACCGGTGCCAACATCGCACGCCAGGCCGCTCTGCGCGCCGGTTGCCCCGTCACCGTGTCGGGCATGACCATCAACCGTTTTTGCTCGTCCGGCCTGCAGACCATTGCAACCGCGGCGCAGCGCATCATCGCGAATGAAGGCGATATCTATGTGGCCGGTGGCGTGGAAGCCATCTCCTGCGTGCAGCAGGAGATGAACACGCACATGATGACCGACCCCTGGTTGGTCAAGAACAAGCCCGAGATCTACTGGAACATGCTGCAAACCGCTGAGAACGTGGCCAAGCGCTACAACATCAGCCGCGAAGCCATGGACGAATACGGTGCTGCCAGCCAGCAAAAAGCCAGCGCCGCGCTGGAAGCCGGTCTGTTCAGGGCCGAGATCGCCCCCATCACCGTCACCATGGGTGTGGCCGACAAGGTCATGGGCCTGATGACCAAACAGGTCACCGTCAGCGATGATGAAGGCATCCGCGCCGGCACCACGTACGACGGTATCAAGGGCCTGCGATCCGCCGTGCCCGGTGGCCTGGTCACCGCCGGCAACGCCAGCCAGTTCTCGGACGGCGGCGGTGCCGTGGTCCTGATGCACGAAAAAATTGCCGAGCAAAAGGGTTTGCAACCGCTGGGCCGTTTCCTGGGCTTTGCCGTGGCGGGTTGCGAGCCAGATGAGATGGGCATTGGCCCCGTGTTCGCCATCCCCAAGGTGCTGGCGCGTTTGGGCCTGAAGGTCAGCGACATTGATCTGTGGGAGCTGAACGAAGCCTTTGCCGTGCAGGTGCTGTACTGCCGCGACAAGCTGGGCATCCCGGCTGACCGCCTGAATGTGAATGGCGGCGCCATCGCCGTGGGTCACCCCTATGGCGTTAGCGGCCAGCGCCTGACCGGCCACGCGCTGATTGAAGGCAAGCGCCGTGGCGCCAAACGCGTTTGCGTGACGATGTGTATTGGTGGTGGTATGGGCGCAGCCGGTATCTTTGAAGTGCTGTAAGCCATAGAGAATCTGCAAAAGGCCTCCATCCGGAGGCCTTTTGTTTTGGCGCTAGGCCCGGAGTTTGGACACCAGCGCCAGGCGGGGACGGGCCGCTACCGGTGCCGGCGCTGCGAATGCCGCCTTGCCCCGATTCGCGCTGACCTTGGGCGTGTCAACCCTGGCTTGCAAGGCATTGGCATCGAGCTTGAAGATGGCCACGATCTGCACCAGTTCGTTGGCCTGGCTTTTGAGGCTGCTGGCTGCGGCAGCCATTTCCTCTACCAGGGCAGCATTCTTTTGCGTAGCGTGGTCCATTTGGGTCATCGCCTCGCCAACCTGCGCAAAGCCCGAAGCCTGGCCGTGGCTGGACGCATTGATCTCGGCCATGGTGTCGGTCACGCTACGGATACTGCGCACCACTTCGGTCATCGTGGCGCCAGCCTTGTCGACCAGCGCAGAGCCTTGGTCTACGCGTTCGACGCTGGCGTTGATCAAGGCCTTGATCTCCTTGGCGGCATCGGCCGAGCGCCCGGCCAAGGAGCGGACTTCACTGGCCACCACGGCGAACCCGCGGCCCTGTTCGCCGGCACGGGCCGCTTCCACAGCCGCGTTGAGCGCCAGAATATTGGTCTGGAAGGCGATGCCATCGATGACACCAATAATGGCTGCAATCCTGTGCGACGCGTCGTTGATGCCCCTCATGGTGTCGACCACCTGCGCTACCACTTCGCCACCCTCTACGGCCACTTTGGATGCGTTCAGTGCCAACTGGTTGGCCTTCTCCGAACTCTCGGCGTTCTGCTTGACGATGGAGACCAGTTCCTCCATGGCAGCGGTGGTTTCCTCCAGCGCGCTGGCCTGTTGTTCGGTGCGCGAACTGAGGTGGTGGTTGCCCTGCGCAATCTCGGCACTGGCGCTGGCCACCTCATCCGCGCCCTGGCGCACGCTGCCCACCACTGCCGCCAGACGGGTCTGCATTTCCTTGAGGGCCGCAACAATGCTGCGCTGGTCGCCCAGCAGTAGTGGAATGTCGAAGGACAGGTTGCCCTCAGCAACATTGCGGGCCACCTGGGCGGCTACCAGTGGTTCACCCCCCACATCGGACCACACCGAGCGGCGAATCCAAAGCCCGATGCCTACCAGTAGCGCGGCCGCCAGGCCCAAGCCCAGGCCCTGCATCCAGCGCATGGCCTGTGTTGTTGCCGCATAGTGCGCAATGGACTGGTCGGCAAAGGAAACGGACTCCTTGACCGTGGTGTCAACGCCTGCGCGGTGCGCCAGGTAAGAGGCATGGGCCGCCTTCAGCGAAACCTGCACTGCTTCTTTGTCTGCACCCGAGGCCAGTATCTCCAGGGTTTTGTTCGCCAGTGCAATAAAGTTCTGGCCCTCCTGGTGCTGCACACCCAGTAACCGGCTTTCGAGCCCATAGGGCGGGTTGGCGCGCCAGTACGTGGCGCGGTCCTGGTATTCGCTTTGCAGGCGTTTGACCTCGGATCGGGCCACATCGACAGCCATATTGCCCTCAACCACCTGTGACAGCACCAGGCGCATTTCTATGAGGTACATCGGAGGCGGGAGTATGTCCGCCGTGACGTCTTTGGCGACAAACGTTTTGCCGGCTGCGTTGCCGCTGGCCTGGGACCCCCAGAACGACAGACCACTGATACCCAGTGCCGATGCCAATGCGATGCCGGTGAGGGTGTTCAGCATGGCCCGCAAACCCATACGGCGCCCCGCTGGACGACCCAAAGAATCAGGGGAGCTGTTTGGCATGGCATGCGCCTTTGGAGTGGTGGGCAAACTCTAGCGAGCCTTCTCCTGCTTCACCATCCCATATTCGTGTGGGTTTTTATGTCCTTAAGTACTATCGATGGATACACTGACAAGTTGTATACAGGCAAGGAAACCGTGCCGATGAGAAAGTTCTTACTTCCGCTGTTGTTGTGCCTGTCTGCGTGCTCCAACGTACCGGTGCTCCTGCACAGTGACCCTGGTCCAAAAACTGTGTTTGCGCAGGCTGATGATCTCGCAGCGTTGTATGCGGGCCTGGCGGCGCAGGGAGGTGTCATGTACCGATTGAACCCCAAGACGTCCAGCCTGCGCATGTACGCATTCAGGGCAGGGCGGGCGGCCAAATTCGGCCACAACCATGTTCTGTCAGCGCCCGAGTTCCAGGGCTTCTTCCACTGGGTACCCGAAGGCGCCACCGCTTCCCGTTTTGACCTGGCCTTTCGCCTGGACCAGCTGGCGTTTGACGATCCGCAACACCGCGCTGCGTTAGGGTCTGCTTTCGCGTCAACCATCTCTGCAGAGGACACTGCCAGTACGCGCACCAATATGCTAGGCGACAATAATTTCCAGGCCTCGCGATTTCCGTGGTTGCGCGTGCAGTCCGTGCGAATCGTGGGTGATGCACCCAAGTTCGCCGCCCGGATTGCCGTGGAGCTGCATGGCCAGTCGCGTGAGATGTGGGTGCCACTGACCGTGGTCGGCCTTCCCGGGCATCTGAACGTGCAAGGGGCGGTGGTGCTCCTGCAATCCGACTTCGGCATCAAGGCCTTTTCCGTCTTCGGCGGCATACTCGCCGTCCAGGACGCCTTGGTCGTCGAATTCACCCTTTCAGGAGATGCGCAATGAGGGCCACAACCCCACAACCGCCACAGTATCTGGACCTCGAAACCTGGCACCGGCGGCCCGCCTATGAGTTTTTCCGCAGTTTTGACATACCCAGCTTCAACCTTTGCGCACGTTTGGATGTGGCGCTGCTCAAGCAGGCGGTGAAAGACCTGGGCGTGGGCAGCCTGTCCCTGGCCTACCATTTCATCGCCATCCGGCTGGCCAATGACATCGCTGCGTTTCGCTACCGGCTAGAGGGCGACCGCGTGCGTGTACACGCGGCCGTGCATGGCAGCACCACCGTGTTGCGCGACGATGACTCCTTCGGCTTTGCCACGCTGGAGCACAACCGCAACTTTGCCGCCTTTTGTGCCCAGGGCGCGCAGGCCCAGGCCAATGCGCGCCTGCACAACGCACCGTTTGAGCCAAACAAGCATGAGGCCGCCACCCTGCACCTGACCACTTTGCCCTGGGTGCATTTCACCAGCTATTCCAACGCCCGGCAGTGGGGCCCACACGACTCGGTACCCAAAATCTCCTTCGGCCGGATTGATGCGGATGGTGGGCGCCAGTGGATGCCCCTGTCGGTCGAAGTACACCACGCACTGATGGACGGCTTGCACGTTGGCCGCTACTTTGAAGGTTTTGAAGCCGCCCTTCAGGCGCCAGAGAGTTGGCTGCTTTAGCTATATTATTTATAGCGGTATGTTCATATTTCACGGGGGCTAGAGGCAAAAAAGGCCAGAACAAATCGGCCCGGGGGCTTGCCCGCCACGAAAACGGTGGCACAATCCACCCCGTAACTAGGCCCTTCCCACGCCACAGTCGCATCCGCCAAACGGTTCAGCCGTG
>JAZKDY010000106.1:0-8045 GCA_040387325.1 Pseudomonadota bacterium
TTGCCGAGCCGGTGATCCAGCAGCAGGGCCTGGACCGCATCGTGGTGCAGCTGCCTGGTGTGCAGGATGTTGCGCGTGCCAAGGATTTGATCGGCCGCACGGCTACGCTGGAATTGCGCATGGTGGATGACAGTACGGATGGACGTGCTGCGCAAACTGGCGCTGGCGCCGTACCCTTTGGGTCTGAACGCTTCCTGGAGCGTAACGGAACCCCGGTGATCGTCAAGAAGCAGGTGATTATTGCGGGTGACAACTTGACCGACGCGCAGCCAGGTTTTGATTCGCAGACCCAGGAACCGAAGGTCGACCTGACGGTGGATGCCAAGGGTGGCCGCATCATGCGCGACGTCAGCCGCGAAAACCTGAAGAAACGCATGGCCATCGTGCTTTTCGAGAAGGGCAAGGGCGAAGTGTTGACGGCGCCGGTCATTCAGGGTGAACTGGGGAATCGCTTCCAGATCACGGGCACCATGACGGTGGTGGAAGCCAATGACCTCGCGCTGCTGCTGCGTGCAGGTTCACTTGCTGCACCCATGGAAATCATCGAAGAACGCACTATCGGCCCCAGCCTGGGCGCGGACAATATCAAAAAGGGCTTTAACAGCGTGACCTGGGGTTTTGCCGCAGTGGCTGTTTTCATGTGTATTTATTACATGCTGTTTGGCGTGATTTCCAGCGTGGCGCTGGCGTTCAACCTGCTGCTGCTGGTGGCGGTGCTGTCCATGCTGCAAGCCACGCTCACCCTGCCCGGCATGGCGGCCATGGCCTTGGTGCTGGGTATGGCGATTGACGCCAATGTGCTGATCAACGAACGGGTCCGTGAAGAGCTGCGCGGCGGGGCCTCGCCGCAGGCTGCCATCCATGCCGGTTATGACCGCGCGTGGGCCACAATCATCGACTCCAACGTGACGACCTTGATCGCCGGGCTGGCCTTGCTGGCCTTTGGTTCCGGCCCGGTACGCGGATTTGCCGTGGTCCATTGTTTAGGCATCCTGACCAGCATGTTCTCCGGGGTTTTCTTCTCCCGGGGCGTGGTAAATTTGTGGTACGGTCGGCAGAAGAAGTTAAAAAATGTGTCCATTGGGACAGTTTGGCGGCCTGATTCGGGCAATCAGGTCTCGGCAAACTAAAGGGATTAGGCATGGAATTCTTCAAAATCCACCGCGACATTCCGTTTATGCGGCATGCGCTGGTGTTCAACCTGGTCTCGCTGATCACTTTTCTGGCGGCCGTCTTCTTTCTTTTCTCCCGCGGTTTGCATTTGTCGGTGGAGTTCACTGGCGGAACGCTGATGGAAGTCAGTTATTCGCAGACAGTGGATATCAACACCGTGCGCGACAAGGTTTCGGCCTTGGGTATTCAGGATGTGCAGGTGCAAAACTTCGGTTCGGCAAAAGACATCCTGATTCGCATGCCAGTGCAAAAAGGCAGTACGTCAGGTGCCCAAAGTGAGCGGGTGATAGAAACCCTCAAGGCCAGTGACGCCAGTGCCACGCTGCGCCGCACCGAGTTTGTGGGGCCGCAAGTAGGTGGGGAGCTGGCGGCCGACGGACTGAAGGCCCTGGCCTTCGTGATCGCCGGCATCATGCTGTACTTGGCCATTCGTTTTGAGTGGAAGTTTGCTGTGGCGGCGATTATTGCCAACTTGCACGATGTGATCATCATCCTGGGATTTTTTGCGTTTTTCCAGTGGGAATTTTCACTGCCGGTACTGGCCGCGGTGCTGGCTGTGCTGGGTTACTCGGTCAATGAATCGGTGGTCATTTTTGACCGTATCCGGGAGAACTTCCGGCGTTTTCGCAAGCTGACCACGCCGCAGGTCATCGACAACGCCATTACTTCGACCATCAGCCGGACCATCATTACCCACGGTTGCACGCAACTTATGGTGTTGTCCATGCTGCTGTTCGGTGGTGCGACCCTGCACTATTTTGCGTTGGCGCTGACCATCGGGATTTTGTTCGGTATCTATTCGTCAGTGTTTGTGGCCGCTTCCATCGCAATGTGGCTGGGCATTCAGCGCGAAGACCTGATCAAAGCTCCGGTGAAAAAAGAAGGGGATCCTGCGGACCCCAACTCGGGCGCCACGGTCTGAGCATCGCCTGATCTATGGCCATCGCACCCGGTTCTTCCAGTCTCTCCCCGCGGCAGCAGTTTGCCCGGGCGTTGCGTGAGCGTTTCCTGGCGGAGGCCGGTCAGGCGATGACCGAGATTGGCGGCGCGGTTCTGGAGCAGATCACCACGCTGATGGATGCACCCTCCAATGCGCGCGAGAGCCAGGAGCGGCGCGACATCTGGATGGCCTACAAGGCCAACAGGCCGCTGTGGCTGGAAAACACGATGCGCGTCTGGCGCGAGTGCCTGGATCCGCCCAATAAGAAGAAATCCGCCAGTTCCGAGGTCATGGGCCTGCAACTGGTGGGCACCGAAGTCGTCGAGAACAAGATTTTGGCCTCCCGCATGGTGATGGCGGTCATGGAAAAAGTCAGTGCGCAGCTGGAAGACCTGAAGCTGCGCATGCAATACCTGGAAGGCACCGAAGAACTGGCCAGCAATGACCTGTTCCGCCCCGAGGTGCTCGTATTGCTGATGGTGGAGCAGTGGGCCAATTCAGGCATGCCGGGTGACTCCTGGGCCATGGTGAATGAAGTAGTGCAGAAGCTGCTGATTGAGCGACTCAAGACCGCATACGCCAATGCCAACGACGTCCTGATCAAGAAGGGCGTCATGCCCACCATCGAGCTGAAAGACCGCGTCAAAGGCCCAGCGCGTGGTGCGGGTGCACGTCCGCCCGCACGGGCCCCGGCTCCCGGACCCGCCGGCAAGCCCCAGCAGCAGCCCGATAACGGTGGCAACAGCGGCCAGGGTGATTTTGGACAAGGCGGCGGCAACGCGGGCTACGGACAACAAGGCCCTTATGCACAGGGCAACCATGGGCAACAAGGGCCAGGTGGCCAGTCGTCTGCGCAACATGGCGGTGCAAACCAGGGCCGTGGAGACGAGAGCGGCGGACAGCAACCACGCTCCGGCGGAGGTTTTTTTGGCGGGCGCCTTGGATGGGGTGCACGTGCGGAGCAGGGTGCTGGAGGTGCAGAGCCGACTTCCGGGCCGGGCCCATCGTCGTCTTCGTCTCCCACGCCGTTCTGGAAACAATCGTCGGGCATGCAAAACGGCATGGGACACGGCCACTCGGCATCTGAAGAAACCCGCATGATGACGGCCGCCTCGCCGATGGCGCGGGCCCGCAACCGGGCCCAGGGCGTGATTGGCCAGATCCGGCGCCTGTTTGTCAGCCAGGGTGGCGGAGACTTTACCGGTACCGCCCACCACCATGCACCTGCGCCCGCCTTGGCGGCGGCGCTGGCACCACGGCAACCTGGACAGGCCGGTGGTTACGCGGCTGGTGGAACCTTATACGAAGACTACAGCCCGGCAGGGGTTGCCCGTGTGGCGGATGACCTGCGCGAGAAAACCGTCGAGCTGAAGAAAAAGGCCGAGACCAAGGGTGAGAAGGCCACGATTGAAATCGTCGCGCTGATGTTCCAGGCCATCCTGGCCGAAGAGCGTATTCCGCCGGGCATCCGCGTCTGGTTTGCACGGCTGCAAATGCCAGTATTGCGCATGGCGCTGGAAGACCCCGACTTTCTGGGCACCACCTCACACCCGGCGCGCCTGCTGATTGACCGCATGGGCTCAGTGGTGATGGGTTTTGACTCCGCGGGTGTGCAGGGCAATGCCATGGAGCTGGAAGTCAAGCGCATTGTGCAGGTCATCGAACAGTATCCAGAGACTGGCAAAAAGGTCTACCAGGTGGTGTACGAGGAATTCCAGAAGTTCCTGTCCAAGTTCCTGACCGAAAAGGGCGTCACACAAAAAGTCGTCAGTGTGGCCCAGCAGGTGGAGCAGAAGGAAACACTGGCCATTCAGTACACCATTGAGATGCGCAACATGCTCAAGGACATGCCGGTGCGCGATGAAATCCGGGAGTACCTGTTCAAGGTCTGGGCTGAGGTGCTGGCGGTGGCGGCCATACGCAAAGGGCCGCAGCACAAGGACACACTCACGCTGAAGAAATCGGCGACCGATCTGGTGTGGGCGGCCAGTGCCAAGCCCAACCGTGCCGACCGCGCACGTGTCATCCAGGATTTGCCCAATCTGCTGCTGCGCCTGCGCTCCGGCATGACGCTGCTGGCCATGGCCCCGTCCGAGCAGGACGTGCACATCAAAACTGTCAGCGATACGTTGGCCGACGCCTTCCTGTCCAAGACCCAGGCCATTCCACAGGCCAAGATTGATGCCATGGCACACCGCCTGGGCAATCTGGAAGATTTTGTGTCGGAAGACGGGCTGGGCGATTTGCCGCTGGACTCCGAAAGCATTGAGATGATGCTGGGCATTGACGCCTCGGCCATTGAGGTTGTGGGCAATGGCGGCTCCAAGCCCAGTGCGGCGATGCTGGCGTGGGCGCAGGAGCTGCAGCTGGGCTCATGGTTCACACTGGACCACAACAACCAGATCACCCAGGTGCAATTTGCCTGGCGCAGCGATCGCAAGCATCTGAACCTGTTTGCCTCCAGTTCCGGCAAGAGTTACCTGATACAGGGTGGGCGGCTGGCCGCCTATCTGCAGGCTGGCCTGTTGTTGCCACAGGAAGAAGAGACGCTGACGGTGCGCGCTACGCGTGATGCGTTGTCCAAGATTGAAGCGAACCCCGAACGCCTGATGGCTTGAGGGCCTGCGAACTGCGCTGAGCGCGTGGTGGGAGAGGGGCAACTCGCCGCCAGGCCGCCCCAAGGCGAGTTACGACACCGCTGGGGCAGCGACCCGCGCAGCGGCGGAGCGTGGGGGCAATATTTTCAATGCGCTACGCGCAGATCGCTGCTGTCATCACACAGCTCATCCAGCACCAGGGCATCGGGCTCCTGGCCAAAGCTCCAGTACACCATCAGGATGATGATCTTCAGGTCGTCCAGCGATACGGGTGTGCCCGGCGCCGCCATGGCCCGCTCGATCACCACTTCCCGCATGGAGGCGGGCAACACACCGGCAGATTCCAGAAAGCTGATGAACCCCAGACATTCGGAACCCAAATGGGTTTGCTCCGCCACGGGGTAGATACGCACGCTGGTGGAACAGGGCTCGCGCAGCCAAGGCTCGGGAGCCACCAGCTGGGACGTACCGATGAACCCGGTGGAACCCCTCGCAGCGGTGTTCAGGCCGCTCAGCCAGGTCATGGCATCCTCAATCTCCTCGGAGTCGAATCCGACGGCATTAAGCTTGCGCTCCAGGTGGGCGGGTTCGGGGCAGCTATCCCCTGCGTAGTAGTTTTCGTAAACGAAGACAAGTACTTCAAACATGGACCCAATATAGCGCAGAAAGTTGCGGCCCGGCACCTGCGCGGACTTATCCCCGCTATTTCGCGCTTAGGCCAGTGCGCAGCGCTGGAACAGGCCACCGGGCAGGCGTGCCACCTGGCCGTGGATTTCCAGTTCCATCAGCCGCGCCTGCAGGCTGGGCGTGTCCAGGCCGGTGCGGGCCTGCAAGGCATCCAGCCCCATGGGGTCGTAGCCCAAAGCCTCCAGTAGAGGGTCGTGTGAGCCAAATTCGTCGCTAGCCCCCGTCCCTGTTGAGTCAGTCGCTATCAAATTTGATGCATTGGCGGGAGGCACATGGGCTGGCATCTCCTCCAGCACGTCCTGTGCGCTCTCCACCAGCTTGGCGCCCTGCCTGATCAGCGCGTGGCAGCCACGTGCCTGGGTGGAGTGGATGGAGCCGGGGATGGCAAACACGTCTTTGCCCTGCTCCAGCGCCAGGCGGGCCGTGATCAGCGACCCGGACTTCAGCGCAGCCTCGACTACCAAAGTACCGCTGCACAAACCGGCGATGATGCGGTTGCGCCGCGGAAAGTTGGCCGACAGGGGCGGAGTGCCCAGGGGGTATTCGCTGAGCAGCACGCCCCGCTGGGCGATGCGGTGCGCCAGATCGCGGTGCTGCCGGGGGTAGACGCGGTCCAGGCCGGTGCCGACGACTGCAATGGTCGCCAATTGCCCATTGGGAGCGCCGTCCAGGGCGCCCTCGTGGGCGGCACCGTCCACGCCCAGCGCCAGGCCCGACACAATAGTCAGGCCCGCCTGCGCGAGTGCCTGGGAAAACTGGCGGGCATTCGCCGCGCCCTGCGGGGTCGGGTTGCGGCTGCCGACCACGGCGAGGCTACCTGCCACGGAGGTCGCCAGTCCGCCTTGTCCCCAGACTTCTGGCGCACCTATCGCGTACAGAAGCAAAGGTGGATCTTCCATATTCAGCAGCGACTGGGGGTAGGCCGCATCCCCCAGGGCCAGCACCCGGTGCGCCAGCGGCTGGGCTTGCAGCCACGCCCAGGTCGTCTCTTCCAATGCGGGCCAATCCAGCGGCTGCTGCTTCAGGTCAGCGGTCTGCTGCGCAGACACGACCTGGCGCAGCGACTCCGGCGACGCGTCAAATATGTTCTGTGGCAGGCCAAACGCCGTCAGCAGCTTGCGGGCGCTGGTGTTGCCTACGCCGGGGGTCAGTTGCAGGCGCAACCAGGCGGCGAGTTCGGCGCGTTCCATGGGGACGATCGGGCTGGGCAGGCGGCATCCACGGTGTGTGGTGCCCGCCTGGCCAGGGATTTTAGGGACGGGGGTTGACCAAGCGGTCGCCCACGCGCACGCCGTCTGTGATTTCGAGGATCAGGGCGTAAGACACCCGCTCGAAGGTGCGAAACACCATCAGCAAACCGTTGCGTTCGTCGGGAAGTTTCATCAGCGTGTGGTTGCCGTCCGACTTGTCAACGATGCGCGCACCATCCTTCAGGATGGCCAGGACGATGCCGGGTTCCATACCGTCCGCAGTGCCCTTGTTGATGGACACAACCTGGTTTTGTCCGGCATTGACCACGGCATTGCCATAGACTGACACGATGCGGCCTTCGACCTTCTCAGCGGGTGCACGGGGCGTATAGGTCTGCAACTGGCGTGACGGCTCAGGCAGCAGGCGGTCACCGACACGCATTTCCTCTTTGGCCTGAATGATGTCGATGGTGGCAGGGACTACGGCCTGGCTTGTCTTGCCGTTTCCATCTTCGGAATCGGTGTTGCCTTCGCCACGGACCATGATGGCCTTACCGACATACTGCGCTTCGTAGCCCAGCACTTCGCCCGTGCCGGGGTCCTTGAGGGGCGTGGCGTTGCGGAATACCCGGAAATTCTGTTCCTTGGGCTGGTCGTCCAGCAGAGGCGTGCCGTCCGGTCCGCGTGCGTAGACCCGGTCACCCCCGACGATCAGCACCCGGCTATCCTGTGCGGCCACGATACGGGGCGCAGATTTCAGGCCCGCCTCATCCACGATGATGGGTTCGGCCAGGAATGCCTCGATCATGCTGGACCGCAAGGTCGGCAGTGCCTGATCGGACAGCATTTCAAAGCGGGTGCGCGGCGCCACCTTCACGGTGGGAGGGTCGCCCTGCTCGCTGCCCTCCAGACGCAGGCTGGCATAACCGTCCTTGCGCTCCAGCACCAAAACCTGACCGGGGTAAATGCGGTGCGGGTTCTTGATCTCGTCAATGTTCATGCCCCACAACTCGGGCCAGCGCCAGGGGCTCTTCAAGTAAAGGCGGGAGATGGCCCACAGCGTGTCGCCCGATTTGATGGTGTAACGGTCGGGAGCATTGGCTGCCAGATCGCTCAGAGGCACGCCCCGTTGGGCTACCAGCTTGGCCGTGTCCCTCTGGGTGGCGGTGATGGGGTAGTTTTGTGCCCATCCCGGCGCGCCCACCAAGGCGCTGGCAATTGCGGTCAACGCAGCCAGCTTGGCGAGCTTGGCGATGGCCGTGGTGGATTCGCCTTTGAAGTGTGTCGTCATATCGTGCTGCATTTCCAGGGAAGAACTTGATAAGTTACGCGCGATTTTGCGCTCAAGCCCTTGATTCGGCAACGTTTTTAGCCAACTGGCGGTGCGCAAAGGCGCAAAAGTGGCGAAAATAGCCACACTTGTGAAACCTTGCGGGACAGACCGCAGCCCGCGCAGCG